>DATLZT010000230.1:0-23395 GCA_035573835.1 Gemmatimonadales bacterium | reverse complement strand
CCCTCCTGCAGGGCGACGACTACCGGCAGCTCACGGAGACCACCACCGGGAACTACGGCGGCCTGGGAATTCAGATCGACGTGCGCGACGGGTGGATCACGGTGGTAGCCCCGCTCCCCGAGACGCCCGCCGAGCGGGCCGGCATCGAGACCGGCGACCAGATCATCGAGGTGAACGGGAAGTCCACCGAGGGGTGGACCAACGAGCAGGCCGTCAACGCCCTGCGCGGCGAGGTGGGGAGTCGGGTCGCCATCACGGTGCGGCGGGTCGGCGTGCCGGCCCCGCTCCGGTTCCAGCTCACCAGGGCCCAGATCCACGTCCGCAGCGTGCCGCCCGGCACGCTGTTCGAGGACGGGATCGGCTACGTCAAGCTGAGCCCGGTGAGCGAAACCTCCGCCAGCGAGCTCCGGAGCGAGATCAGCGCCATGCTCGGCAAGGGCATGACGGCGATGATCCTCGACCTGCGGGACAACCCGGGCGGGCTCCTGGATCAGGGCGTGAAGGTGGCGGACCTGTTCCTCGATCCCAACCAGGAAATCGTGGCCACGCGGGGGCGGGCGCGGGGCTCCACCCGGCGGTTCGTCGACGAGGCGCGGCAGGCCTGGCCCAACCTGCCGATCGTGGTGCTGGTGAACGACGGCAGCGCCAGCGCGGCGGAGATCATCGCCGGGGCGCTGCAGGACCATGACCGCGCCGTGATCGTGGGCACCCCGACGTTCGGCAAGGGGCTGGTCCAGACGCTCTACCAGCTCGGTCCCGACCGGGCGCTCAAGCTCACGACGGCGCGTTGGTACACCCCGAGCGGCCGGACCATCCAGCGGATCGCCCGGGACGAGGAGGAGCAGGCGCGGCTCGCCGCGATCGCCGCCGGCGAGGCGGTCGACAGCCTGCCCGTGGCGCCCTCGGACACGAGCCTCGCCGAGCGCCCGGTGTACCGGACCGACGCGGGGCGGATCGTGCGGGGCGGCGGCGGCATCGTGCCCGACATCGTGGTACGGGACACCCTCACGCCGCAAGAGCGAGCCTTCGCGGCGGCGCTGGGCGGCAAGGTGCCGGAGTATCGCGACGTGCTCACCGCCTACGCCCTGGAGCTCAAGAACGCGGGCACCGTCAAGTCGCCCGACTTCCGGGTGACGCCGGCGATGCGGCGCGAGGTGCTCGAGCGGCTCCGGCGCAAGGGGGCGCAGCTCAGCGACTCGGTCTTCTACGGCGCCTCGCGGCTGATCGACGAGCAGCTGGGCTACCAAATCGCCCGCTACGTCTTCGGCCGGGCGGCGGAGTTCCGTCGTCAGGCGGCCGACGACGAGCAGATGCGGGTGGCCATGGAGCTCCTGCGGGGGGCCGATACGCCCAAGGAGTTGCTCGGGCTGGCCTCGGCCCGGGTCGACGCGGCGTCCGCCGGCAAGGATTGAGCTTCGGGCCGGTGGGGGAGCTGGTCGCCGGGTTCGGCGCCGGGCTGGTGGTCGGCGTCGTCTCCGCGGTCGTGGGGATCGGCGGCGGGGTGGTGATGGTCCCGCTCCTCTACCTGGTGTACAGCCACACGCCCACCAGCCTCGGCGCCCAGACCGTGGTGGCCCACGCCACGAGTCTGGGCGTGGCGTTCGTGACCTCGACGATCGGCACCTGGCGCTACGCCCGGCGGCGCGCCATCGTCTGGCCGCCGGCGTTGGTCTACGGCCTCGCCGGCGCCGCCTCCGCGTTCGTGACCGCACGGATCCTCACCCGGATGGACGAGCTGCGCTGGGTGCGGGGGGCGTTCGGCCTGTTCCTCATGCTCTCGGCGATCGACATGGCGCGGCGGGCGCTCGGCCGGGAGCCGCATGAGGCCGATCCCCGGGCGCCCGCCCATCCCGTGTTGCTCGTGGTGGCCGGGCTCGCGAGCGGGGTGCTCGCGAGCCTCCTGGGGATCGGCGGCGGCCTGGTGGCGGTGCCGGTGATGCTGTACTGCGCCAAGCTGCCGATCAAGGCGGTGGCGCCCACCACCCTCGCCGCCGTCGTGCTCACCACGCTGTCGGGGGTGCTCGGGTATCTCACCGCGTCGGGCGGGCCGCCGGTCTCGCGGACGATGGTGGGATTCGTCGATCTCCGGATGGCGGTGCCCCTCGCGCTGGGTGCCGCGCTCACGGTTCCGCTCGGCGTCTACATCAACCGGACGGCGCACCCGCGCACGCTCTTCTGGAGCTTCGGGGCGGTGCTGGGGCTCATCGGCGCGCGGCTCGCCTGGCAGGGGTTCGCCGGCTAGATGCGGATCGCGATCCTGGGGGCGGGCCGGATGGGCCAGGGGCTCGCGTTGGCGCTGGCCGGGCGCGGGATCGAGGTGGCGCTCGGGTCCCGGTCTTCCCACCCGGTGGCGCCGCCGCTCCGGCTCCATCCCGCCGGCCTGGCGGGCGCGGCCCGCGACGCCGAGCTGGTGTTGCTCGCCGCTCCCGACGACGCCATCGCCGAGGTGGCCGCCGGGCTCGCCCGGGCAGACGCGATCCGGCCCGACCAGGTGGTGCTGCACGTCTCGGGGCTGCTCGACCGCTCGGCGCTGGAGGCGCTGGCCCCGAGCGGCGCCGGCCTCGGGTCGTTCCACCCGCTCCAGACGGTGGCCGATCCCCGCACCGCGGCGGAGCGCTTGCGGGGCGCGTACGTGGCGGTGGAGGGAGACGCCCGGGCCGTGGCCGCGGGGCGGGAGCTGGCCGGGCTGCTCGGCCTGACCGCCGTGCGCCTCGACGCTGCGGCCAAGCCGCTCTATCACGCGGCCGCGACCGTGGCCGCGAACTACCTGGTGGTGTTGCTGGAGGTCGCGGAGCGGCTGGCGCGGGAGGCCGGGGTGGCGCCGGAGCTGGCGGGGAAGCTCTTCCTGCCGTTGGTCGAGGGGGCGGTGGCGAACGTGGCGGAGTTGGGAGCCGCCGGCGCGCTCACCGGACCGGTGCGCCGGGGCGACGCCCGCACGGTAGCTGCTCACCTGGCGGCGCTCCCGGCCGGGGACCGGGAGCTTTATCGGGTGCTGGGGCTGCGGGCGCTGGCGCTGGCGGAGGCGGCCGGGCTGGATCCGGGCCGGGTGGCGAGGGTGGCCGCAGCGCTCCGCGGCGGCGAGGTCGCGTCGGACGCCCGCTAGGGCGGGACGGCGCCTACTGCTCGACCACCCGGACGTCGTCGGGCACGCGGAAGACGAACGCCTCCTCGGGGAGCTTGGGGGTGGTGTCGAGCTCCGAGAGGGTGAGGGTGCGGATGGCGCCGGAGCGCTCGCGGATCTGGACTTGCCGGGGGAGCGCGTCGGCGCGGTCGAGCCAGACGGTGGCACGCTCGAAGGGCAGGGTGGTGTCGACCGGGGTGAGGGCGATCACGTCGGTCGAGCGGCCGCCCACCACGTCGGCTCGGAGGTACTCGGCGCGGTAGCGCTCCCGCGGCCGGTCGAGGATCCAGCCGAGCACGTTGGGGCCGTAGGTGGGCACCCGGCTGAGCGGGGTGCGGATCACCTGGCCCGGGGTGGTGCTCGGCGCGTAGACCCAGACGTAGCGCCCGTCGACCACGATCGCCTCGCCGGCCGGGTCGGTGAACCGCATCGCGAACCGCGAGCCCGCCTGCATCAGCCGACCCTTGCTGTGGAAGGTGCCCACCATCGGGTCGTCGATCACCTGCTCGAAGCGCGCGCTCACGCCGCCGAGCCCCCGGTAGGCGCGGGACGCCCGCTGCATGAGGGCCATGGCGTCCTGCGCCGCCGCCGGGGGCGCCGACAGGGCGAGGCAGGCGAGGGCGGCGAGGAGGCGGATCGCCGTGGCCATCTCAGGCGCCCAGGGCCGCCGGTTCGGCCACCCGCCGGCCGATCGCCTCGGCGATGATCCGGGCTTCGCGCATCAGGCGGTCGAACTGCTCGGGGTAGAGGCTCTGCGCCCCGTCGGAGAGCGCCCGGTCGGGGGTGGGATGCACCTCGATCAGGAGGCCGTCGGCGCCCGCCGCCACCGCGGCCCGGGCCATCGGCGTGACCATCTCCCGGTGGCCGGTGCCGTGACTCGGGTCTGCCACGATGGGCAGGTGCGAGAGGCTCTTCACCACCGGGATCGCGGAGAGGTCGAAGAGGTTGCGGGTGACGGTGTCGAAGCTCCGGATCCCGCGCTCGCAGAGGATCACGTTCGGGTTCCCCTCGGCGAGGATGTACTCCGCCGAGAGGAGGAGCTCGGTGATCGTGGCCGAGATGCCGCGCTTGAGCAGGATCGGCTTCCCGGAGCGGCCCGCCTTCCTGAGCAGCGAGTAGTTCTGCATGTTCCGGGCGCCGATCTGGATGATGTCGGCCACCTCGGCCACGTAGTCCACCGATTCGGGATCGAGCGCCTCGGTCACGATGAGGAGGCCGGTCTCCTCCCGGGCTCTCGCCAGGAGCGCGAGCCCCGCGCGGCCGAGGCCCTGGAAGGAGTACGGCGAGGTGCGGGGCTTCCAGGCGCCGCCGCGCAGGATGGTGGCGCCGGCCTCGCGGACCTGCCGGGCGGCGGTGAGGATCTGCCGCTCGCTCTCGACCGAGCAGGGTCCCGCCATGACCACGATCTCGTCGCCGCCGACCGTCAGCCCGCCGGGCAGCCGCACCACGGTCGACTCCGGCTTCCACTCCCGCGACACCTGCTTGTAGGGCTTCGTGACGTGGATGATCTCCTGCACCCCGGGCAGTCCGGCCAGGCGCGAGGCGTCCACCCGGCCGTCGTTCCCGACCAGGCCGACGGCGGTGCGCTGCCGCCCGGGCATGGGGCGGGCCTGGTAGCCCATCTCCTGGATCGTCTCCACCACCCGCTGGATGTCCTCTTCGGGGCAGCCGTGGCGCATGACGACGAGCATGGTTGCTGACTCCTGGACGCGGTCGACACCGGCCCCGCGACGGGCGGGCGCCGGCACCACGTAAGATACTACGGCCCAGGCTCCGGCGGCCCGGCGCGTCACGAGGCCTGGGCGGCCTCGCCCAGCCGGACGCCGACGATGGTGGACACCCCGGGCTCCTGCATGGTGACGCCGTACACCGCGTCCGCCGCCTGCATGGTGCGGGGGTTGTGGGTGATGACGATGAACTGCGTCTGCCGCTTGAACTCGTCCAGCAGGCGGGTGAAGCGGCCCACGTTGGCGTCGTCGAGCGGGGCGTCGACCTCGTCCATCAGGCAGAACGGGCTCGGCTTGGTGAGGTAGATGCTGAACAGCAGCGAGACCGCCACCAGCGTCCGCTCCCCCGACGAGAGGAGGTGGATCCGCTGGGTGCGCTTCCCCCGCGGGGCGGCGTGGATCTCAATCTCGCTCTCCAGCGGGTCGTCGGGATTGGAGAGGCGGAGCTCGCACTCGCCCCCGCCGAAGAGGGTCTGGAAGACGGAGGTGAAGTTGGCCCGGATGGCGTTGAAGGTCTCCAGGAACATCGTCCGGGCGGTGCCGTCGATCTCGCGGATCGCCTGGGTGAGCGATTGGCGCGCCGCCACCAGGTCGTCCCGCTGGGTGGTGAGGAACTCAAGCCGCTTGCTCTCCTCGGCGTGCTCCTCGACCGCCAGCGCGTTCACCGGGCCGATCGCCTCGAGCGCGCCCAGGATCCGGGCCAGCTCGTTCTCCAAGGTCTCGGTGTCGAGGTCGAGGACCGGCGCTTCCGCCAGCAGGGCGTCGATCGGCTTCCGCCACTCGGCCTCGACCCGCTCGACGATGTTCCGCCGCACCCCGGCGGCCTCGGTGGTCTCGAGCTGGAGCCGGTGGTGCTCCTCGCCCAGCGCCTCGAGGTTGGCCCGGGCGGTCGCCAGGCCGGACTCCGCCGCCGCGAGCTCGGCTTCGGCCCGGACGAGCGCCGCCTCGGCCTCGGCCGCCGCCGCCTCGAGCTCCAGGAGCGCCACCCGACGCTCCGCCTGGACCTCGCTCCACTGCGCCTGCTGCCGGGTGAGCGCCTCCGCATCCTGCTCGAGCCGCGCCAGCTCGGCCGCGAGCGCCTGCGCCTGCGCTTCGGCCTCGGCTCCCATCCGGGTCGCCTGGGCCAGCCGATCGGCGGCCGCCTTGAGCCGGGCGGCGACGTGGGCCTCCTGCACCTGCCAGTGCACCCGGCTCTCCCGCGCCGCTTCCTGGGCCGCTTCCAGCTCCGTCAGTCGGGCGCGCGCGTCCGCGAGCACCTCCTCCTGCCGAGCCCGGGCCAACTCCCCCTCGGTGAGCGCCGCGTCGATCTCCGCCAGCCGCCGGCGCGAGCGCTCGAGCCGCTCGTTGAGCCGGCTCCACTGGGACTCGCACTCGGCCAGCTCCCGCCGCAAGTTGGCGGCGCGCCGGGCGGCGTCGTCGCGCGCGGTGCACACCTGGCGCTCGCCCTCGCGGGCCTCTTCGGCCGCCCGACCCGCCGCCTGCGCAGCCGCCTCGAGCTCGTGCAGCCGGTCGATCGCCGCCCGGAGCCGGCCGTCAGCCTCCGCCAGGCCCCGCTCCGCCTCGGCCACTTCCTGGTTCAGGCTGTCGAGCTCGGCCCGGCGGCGGAGGGGGCCGGAGGGGTCGCCCACGCCGGCCAGGAGCACCGCGCCGTTGCCGCGGCGCAGGGCGCGGCCCGCGTCGTCGAGCAGCTCCGAGCCCGCGAGCAACGCCCGCACCCACGCCAGGGCGGGGCCCTCGGCATGGAGGTGGTCCTCCATCGGGTGCCGTTCGACCGGCCCCTGGGGGCCGGGCTCCACCGGCAACAGCGCGATCATCCCCGGCTGGGTCTCGGCGTGCCACGCCTGGACGGTCCGCACCGCGTCCAGGTCCCGCACCAGGACCGCGTGCACCCAGTTGCCGAGCAGCCGCTCCGCCAGCTCGGCGTCCCGCCGGGTGGTCTGGATGAAGTCGCTCAAGGGGCCGAGCACCGCGTCGCCGAAACGGCCCTTGGCCGCCATCAACGCGGCCGCTCCCGGCGCGAGGCCGACGCGGTCCCGCTCCAGCTCCTCCAGCGCCTGCCGCCGGGCGGTGAGCTGCGCCAGCGCCTCCTCGGCTTGCCGCCGGGCCGCCCGCTCCAGCGCCTCGTGCTCCCGCGCCTCCGCCACCCGGTGCCGCGCCTGCTCGGCCTCGCCAGCCGTGCGGCGCGCCTCGAGGGTGCGCTGCTCGGCCAGGGCCGCAAGTTCGTCGCGCCGGTGCTCCGCCTCGGTGAGCTCCCGCTCCAGCTCGGCCCGGCGCGCCGACGCCTGGGTGGCCTGCTCGGTGAGCGCCGCGAGCTCGCCCTCGAGCGCCGAGCGCTCGCCGTTGAGCGAGCGGAGGGTCTCGGCGTCCTTCTGGAGGACGCCCTCGGTCTGCCGGACCAGCTCCCGCTGTTCCGCCAGCCGCTGCCGAACGTCCCGCTCCGCTTCGGCCCGGCGGGCGAGCTCCTCCTTGATCGCGGCCTCGCTCGCGAGCGCCGCGGCGTGCTCCTCGGCCGCCGCCGCCTGTTCCCGGGCGGCCTGCTGGGCCCGCGCCTCCATCTGGGCCCGCTCCTCGCCGGCCCGAAGCCGCCGGGCCGACGCGTTCGCCAGCCGCTCGGCGGCGAGCGCGAGATCCCCCTCCAGGCGGCCCAGTTCCAGCCGCACCTCGGCCAGGCGCCGGGCGATCTCGGTGCGCTCCGCCTCGGCCGCGGCCCGGGTCCGGGCGCGCTCCTCCCGCCGGAGCTCGCCCTCCGACACCGCCTCACGAGCCGCCGGGAGCAGCTCCGCGAGCACCCGCTGCCGGTCCTCGATGCCCGCCATCCGCTCCGCCAGCGCCTCGAGGTGACGCCGCGCCAGCGTCACCTGGACCGCGAACTTCTCCTCCACGAGCTTGGCGTGGCGCTCCGCCTTCCCCTTCTGGCGCGCCAGGCTCCGGAGCTGCGACTGCACCTCGGCGATGAGGTCCTCGACCCGCTGGAGGTCCTGCGCCGTTTCCTCGAGCCGTCGCTCGGTGCTCTGCTTCCGGTCCCGGTAGAGCCCGATGCCGGCCGCCTCCTCGAAGAGGGACCGCCGCTCGCCCGCGCGATCGGAGAGCAGCCAGTCGATCATCTTGGCCTCGATCACGACCCCGGCGTCGCTGCCGAGCCCGGTGCCCCGGAGCAGGTCCTGGATGTCGCGCAGACGGACCGGCGAGCCGTTGAGGAGGTAGTCGCTCTGGCCCGAGCGCGAGAGCCGGCGGGTGATCACCACCTCACGGTACGCGATGGGCAGGGTGCCGTCGCCGTTGTCCAGGTGGAGCGAGACCTCGGTGACGTTCACCGGACGCCGGCCGGTGGAGCCCTGGAAGATCACGTCCTCCATCTTCCCGCCCCGGAGCAGCCGGGCCGACTGCTCGCCGAGGACCCAGCGGACCGCGTCCGAGACGTTCGACTTGCCGCAGCCGTTGGGGCCGACGATGGCGGTGACGCCCTCCTCGAACGTGAGGATGACGGTATCCGCGAACGACTTGAAGCCGGAGAGCTCCAGCTTGGTGAGCTTCATGGCGGTTCCTGGAATGGTCGTGCGATCGCGCGTCGTCACACCCCGGCGACGTCGATCGGCGGCCGGGGCGATCGGGGCGTCGGGTCAGGCGTGCGCGGGTGTCGGCGCGGGGAAAGATACCAAGGCGGGCCGGCGCCAAGGAGGGGCTACGGCGCCGGGGGTTGGTAGATGAAGAACGGCCGGCCGAGCCGGCGCCCGACGTCCTCCGCCTCCTCACGCGACGGGTAGGGGCCCAGGACCACCCGGTAGCCGTCCTCGCCCTCACGCGGCGGCAGCACGCTGGCCGGCAGGTCGGCGTCGCGGAGCTGCCGGGCGAAGGCGTCCGCCCAGGTCGGGTTCTGGGAGCTGCTCAACTGCAAATAGACCCGAGCGGACCCGGTGGTATCGGCCGCGGCTTCGGCGGTGTCGGCCGGCGCCTCCTCGGCCTCGCGGGGCTCGGGGCTCCAGGCGAGCGCGAGCCAGAGATCGGCGGCGCCGCCGCGGATCCGTCCCGCCTCGGCGCCCTGCCGCCCCAGGTCGTACGCCACGAGGTCTCCCCCCTGCCGCAGCAGCAGGGTCCGGACACCGGCCACCGCCGGGAGGTCGGCGCCCCATCGGGTGGCCCAGGCGCCGACGTACCGCCGACGGGCCAGGTCGACCACCCAGACCGAGTCGGTCTCGGGCGGCCGTACCAGCAGCCAGTGGCCGAACGGGTCGGGGCGGAGGGCGCCGACCGGGCCCGGCAGGTCGATCTCGTCGATCACCCGCTCGTTGAACCGGTCCACGACGACCAGGTCGTCGCCGTCGCCCGCGACGTAGAGATGATGGCCCGAGGGGGAGAACACCACGGTCTTCGCCCGCCCGCCGACGTCGAGGGAGCGCACCGGCTCGCGGGCCCGGGGCTCGTAGAGCACCACCGCGCTGTCCGCCGCCACCGCGACGAGGTCGCCCCAGAAGGTGGCGGCGGGATCGCCGTCGGGGAGCCGCACCACCTTGGGCGGGGCGGCGCGGTCGAGGACCGCGAGCCGGTTGCCGTCGCCCGGGACCACAGCCAGGAGCTGGTCGCTTCCGGTTCCATACAGTTCGCGGGGCCGGCCGGGGAGCCGCCCGGCGAGACGGAACCGGTTCCGGCGCACCACCAGGGTGACGCTGTCGGCCTGGTCCACGGTGTACAGCGCCCCGGTCGGGCCGACGGCGGCGTCGCGGACGTTGGCGAGATAGTCGCGGCTCCGCACCCGTCCCGTCTCGAGGTCGAGCGCGACGACCCGCCGCGCGGTGTCGGCGAGATAGACCAGGCGCTCGTCGAGATCGGCGCCGACGGCCCGGGCGAGCGGGGGCAGCGTCTCGCGCGACGTCCAGTCGATCCGGTCGAGCCCCGGGAGCCGGTAGAGCTCCGCCGCGCCGCCGGCGCGGGGGAACCGCATGAGGGTGACCCGGGGCGCGGGGTTGGTCTGGCCCACGGCCCCGAAGTCCGGGGGAGGCGCGTCGCCGCAGGCGGCAAGGAGCAGCGCGAGCCCGGCGCCGATCCCCAGGCGCCGGGCCGCGAGCGCGGGGCGGGGGCTCACCGGATCAGAACGTCGGGCCAAGGCTCAGCGTCCAGTAGCCCTTGATCGCCCGCCGCTCCTGCGGGATCGAGTAATCGAGCCGCAGGATCACGAAGCCCAGGACGTTGGCCCGGATCGAGAAGCCGAGCGTCTTGAGCGGGGTCCGGACCCGGACCGGGTGATCCCCCGCCTCCCGGCGCCACTTGATCGTGCTCTGGTCGTCCCAGGCGATGCCGATGTCGTAGAACAGCGCCCCCTCGATCGGCGGGAAGCCGATCGGGATGAAGCCGAGCGACGCGTTGAGCAGCGGGAAGCGGAGCTCGGCCGAGGCGAGCCCGATCTGGGTGCCGACCAGCCGGTCGAGCTCTCGGCAGCCGGTCTCGGTATTGGGGTCGGTGGTGGTGCACTCGTTGCGCCGGTACGACCCCGAGGTGTTGCCCCGGAGCAGCTCGGTGTGCCCCAGGAAGATCCGGAACTCGTCGGCGTCCCGCCCCAGGCGGCCGAAGTAGAGCGCGCGGGTGGCGAGGGTGAACGGGCCGACGAGCCGGTCGTAGCGCCGATAGTCGGCGGTGACCTGGGTGAAGTTCCAATCGCCCAGCGTCTGGCCGACACCCAGCCGGTAGCGGCGGCCGTAGAAGGGGCCGACGTAGCCCATGAGCGAGTTGTCGAAGACCATCGCCAGGCTGGGCTGCACGTAGTTGATGCCGCGCCGGTTGTCGGTGTCGAGGGTGGCGTCGCCCAGGAACTGCTGCGACACCGGGTCGTAGGGCTCCTTGAGCTGGAGCACCGCGTCGTCGACGTTGGCCACCCGGAGACCAGCCTCGAGCCGGCGGAACCGGTTGAACGGGTAGTACGCCTCGGCGAAGGCCGACCGGACCACCAGCCGGCGCACGTTGGTGACCAGCGTGTTCACCCCGGGGATCGGGTCGTTGGCCCGGATCTCGCTGGGCTCCAGGAAGAAGTAGGGCTCCTGGGAGATGCCGGTGGCCCAGTTGATCCGCCGGGAGAGGTTCACGTAGGTGGCGAGGACCTGCGCCTCGGAGATCCGGCCGTTGACATAGCCGGCGAAGATCAGGCTGTGGTTGCCGAGGATGTCGCTCAGCGCGATCGCGCTGCCGCCGAAGAAGCCGCGGCCGAAGTTGTCGCGGGTGTAGCCCACCGTCGGGCGGGCGACGTAGTCGGGCGTGAACTTGACCCGGTAGTCCTTGACGGTGAACTCCGAGGTATCGGGGAGCGCGAGCCGGGCCGAGTCGAGCAGCGTCGCGATCGACACCGGCTCGGGCAGGGTGGAGTCGACCCCTGCGGTCTCGTCGGCGGCGCGGAAGCCGCTGCGACCCCGGTAGAACGAGCCGCCCTCGCGCAACGGGGCGCGGAGCGAGTCCGCCGCGGCGGGCGCGGGCCGGGTCGTGTCGGCCGTCGGGGCCGCCGTGGCGGACGATCCCGTGGTGGCCTCCGCCCGGGCCACCGCCGGTCCCGCCGGGCCGCGGTATGGCTCGCGCCGGAGCGAGCGCGGGTTGTCCAGCACGTAGATGTCGTAGTTGCTCTTCTCGTAGTAGACGAACGCCAGCCGATCGGCCTCGGGCGCCCAGGACAGCACCGGGGAGAGCGGGGTGATCCCCTGCACCCCGGTGAAGAGGTCGGTGAGCTGGTAGACCTGCCGCTCGTCCAGGTCGTAGAGGAAGACGTTGCTCACCCCGCTCCGGTCCGAGACGAAGGCGATCTGCCGGCCGTCGGGCGACCACTGGGGGCTCACGTTCTTGCCGCCGTCCATGTGATCCAGCACCTCCACCGCGCCCCGGTCGAGGTGGTAGAGCGCGATCCGCAGGTTGCCGATGCGGAGCGCGTTGAAGTCGGTCTCGGGGCCCCGGTCCGTGGCGAAGGCGATCGTCTTCCCGTCGGGCGACCACACCGGGTGGAGGTCGGCAAACTTGTCCTGGGTGAGCCGCCGGAGCCCGGTGCCGTCGGCGTTGACCACGAACAGGTCGGAGAGTCCCCCGTCGTAGCCGGTGAAGACGAGCCGGCTGCCGTCGGGGCTCCAGGTCGGGGTGGTGATGCCGTTCAGGTCCACCGTGATCCGGCGGACCTCGTCCCCGTCCCGCCCGTCGATGATGACGAGATCGTCCTGGGGGCCGCGCTTTGCCGCCACCGCGAGGAATTTCCCGTCGGGGGACCAGCTCGCCGCCGAGTTGATGAAGCGGAGGGTCTCGTAATTGCCGCTGAAGGTCGACTTCACCAGCCGCCGCTCCACCTTGCCGGTGGAGGCGTCGGCGAGATACAGGTCGATGAAGTAGAAGTCCTTCTCGCTGAAGTACGCGATCTTCGATCCGTCGGGCGAGAGGGCGGGGGCCAGGTGGAGCGTCCCGTCCGAGCGTTTCTCGGTCAGCACCGCCGTGGCGATGCTGCGGGCCCGGGCCTTGGTGGTGAGCTCGGGGAGGAAGCGCTTCTGGATGGCGTCGTGCCACTGGTCCGAGAGCTGCTCCAGCGTGAGCCCCAGGGTCCGCCGGAAGGCCGCCTCGACGCCGCCGTTCAGCGAGCCGTGCAGCAGCCGACCGATCGCCTCGTCCCCCCAGCGCTCGCCGATGAAGGCCATGAGCGCCTGCCCGAAGCGGTAGGGGAAGATCCGGGGGTCGTTGGTGAGCTGCTCGATGGTCGGCAGCTCGCCCTCGAGGGCGGCGTCCCGGAGCCACATCTCGGTGTCGGGGTCGTTCGGCCCGCGGGAGAGGTAGGCCGCCATCCCCTCGGCGAACCAGAGCGGCGGGTTCACCGCGATCAGCCCGCCGAGATTGCCGGTCCGGCCCCGGCTCCAGATGTCGTACTGGAACTGGTGGACCATCTCGTGCATCAACACTTCCTCGATGTCGGCGTAGGAGCCGGTCAGCGGGAAGATGTTGCGCTGCTTGTAGGCGTCGGTGACGCCGCCGGTGCCCTCGCCCAACTCGCCGTAGACCGCGTTGGTCTGCTGGAAGTCGGAGTGCGAGGCGTACAGGATGATCGGCTTGCGCTCCCGGAAGGTGTGGTTGAGCACCCGGGAGAGGCGGGCGTACGCGCGCTCCGCCATCCGGGCCACGTCCAGCGCCGCGACCCGCTCGCGCTCGTAGAAGTGGACGTCGAAGTGCTCGGTCTGGACGATCTTGAAGTCGAACGACCGGTACTGGACCTTGTTCTGTCCGAAGTACTGGGCCGAGACCAGCGCGGGGGCTCCTGCCAGGAGGAGGAGAGCCGCCCCGAGGACCCGCGTCATAGCATCCCCTGCGTTAGGAACCGGGCACGAGCGCCGGCGCGTCGCCCCAGAGCCGCTCGAGCTGGTAGAACGAGCGCGTCTCCGGGTGGAAGACGTGGACCACGAAGTCCACGAAGTCGAGCAGGACCCAGCGGCCCGCGCCGAGCCCTTCTATATGATGCGCGGCGTGACCCCGGCGGTCGAGCCGCTCCACGACCGCCTCGGCGATGCCGCGCACGTGGGCATCGGAGGTGCCGGAGGCGATCACGAAGTAGTCCGTCGCGTTGCTGAGCCCGCGGAGGTCGAGCACCACGACCTGGCGGCCCTTCAGGTCCTCCACCGCTTGGACGGCGAGTTGGAGCGGCTCGGGCAGGCGCATACCCATCATAACGCGCCCCGGTCGCCGGGGTTCCGCCCCGCGTCCGACCCGCCGTCCTCGACCTGGTAGAACACCCCCCACGCGCCCGGCCCCACGTGCGCCCCCAGCACGCCGGTGGCCAGCGCCACGAAGCAGTCCCGGGGCCGGTAGGCCGCCACCAGCGCCGTCCGGAGCCGCTCGGCCACCTCCGGCGCCTCCGCGTGGGCGATGCCGAACCGCACCGCGCGCGGCCGGGGCGTGAGCCGTTGCTCCAGGAGCGAGAGCACCCGCGGCACCAGGTTGTCGCTGCCGCGGACCCGGTCGACCGGGATGATCCGTCCGCCCTCGTCGAGCGAGAGGATCGGCTTGACGTCGAGCATCCCGGCCAGCCAGGCCTTGCCCCGGCTCACCCGGCCCGACCGGAGGAGATTGTCGAACCGGTCGACCGTGAGGAACATCCCCGACTGGCGGCGGATCCGCGCGAGCTCCGCCACGATCTCCGGCGCCCGCCACCCCGACTCCGCCAGCTCCGCGGCCCTGAGCGCCAGGAGCCCGGTCCCGAACGAGGCCGAGCCGCTGTCGACCAGGTGGATCCCGTCGAGCCCCGCCGCGCGGACCGCGGCCCGGGCCGACTGGAAGGTGCCGGACAGGCCGCTCGAGAGGAGGACCGCCACGACCTCCTCCGCTTCCGCCCGCGCGTCCCGCAACACCCGCGCGAACTCGCCCGGTGTGGGCTGCGAGGTGGTGGGGAACACCCGGCTCGAGCGCATCCGGCGGTAGAACTCCTCCGCCTTGAGCTCGAGGCGGTCCCGGAAGACCTGCTCCCCGAACATCACCTGGAGCGCGACCAACGAGATGTGGTGGCGGTCGAGGACGGCATCGGTCAGGTCCACCGAGCTGTCCGCCACGACCGCCACCGGGCGGCGGGCGGCGTGCCGGAGGCTCCGGTGCTGGGCCCGCATGTCGTCGGCCTTGGTCGCCTCGACGGTACCCCAGCGCGTGGCATAGGTAAAGACGGCCTCGGGCGTATCCGTATGCACATGCAGTTTGAGCATGTCCCCCGCCACCACCACCTGGATCGACCCGCCGAAGCCCCGGAGCGCGGTCCGCACCTCGTTGGCCGCCGGGAGTTCTTCCCCTCGTACCAGCACCTCGGTGCAGAACTGGAAGTCGCGCTCGGCCGCCACCTCGACGTCCGCCGCGGGGATGTCCGTCGTCTGGTCGGGGGACAGGGCGGCGGGAAGGATCGGGTCCCCCCGGATGAAGCGGACCACCCCCTCCATCATCCGGACGAAGCCCATCCCCCCGGCGTCCACCACGCCGGCCTCCTTGAGCACCGCCATCAGCTCGGGGGTCCGGGCGAGGGCCCGGTGACCGTCGTCGACCAGTCGGCGCATGAACTCGCCGATGTCGGGGGAGTCGGCGGCGGCCCGCTCGGCGGCGTCGGCCGCCTCCCGGGCCACGGTGAGGATGGTCCCCTCCCGGGGATCGTCCAGCGAGGCGTAGAGGGTGTCGACCCCGCGCCGGATGGCGACGGCGACGTCGCGGGCGGTGGCGGTCGTCTTGCCCCGGACCCCCTCGGCGAAACCGAGCAGGAAGTGGGCCAACATCATGCCGGAGTTGCCGCGGGCGCCGAGCACCGCGCCGCGGGCGGCGGCCTCGGCCGTCTCCGGAAGCGGCGCGTCGCCGAGCGCCCGGAGGGCGTCGGCGACGGAGCGCAGGGTCAGGCTGAAGTTGGTGCCGGTATCCCCGTCCGGGACGGGGTAGACATTGATCCGGTTGATCTCGTCCCGCCCGGCGGCCACCCAATCGGCGGCGGCGAAGAGCGACCGCGCCAGGCGGGGTCCGTCGACGTACGCGATGCCGACCGACATGGGTCCGCCTTACCCGGCGACCACCCGCACCTGCACCTCGCCATGAACCTCGGGGTGGAGCCGCACCGTGACGGTATGGGTGCCGAGCACCTTGATCGGCTGGTCGAGCTCGATCCGACGCCGGTCCACCGGGTGGCCCTGCGCCGCGAGCGCCTCGGCGATGTCCTGGGCGGTGATCGACCCGAAGAGCCGCCCCTCCTCGCCCGCCTTGGCGGTGAGGGTGAGCTGCACCCCGGCCAGCCGGGCCGCCGCCGCCTCCGCCTCGCTCCGCTCGGCCGCCAGCCGGGCGGCGCGGGCCCGGGTCTCCGCCGCGATCCGCTTCTTGTTGCCCTCCGTCGCCTCGTAGGCGAGCCCCTTGGGCAGGAGGTAGTTCCGGGCGTAGCCGGGCTTCACCTTGACGAGCTCGCCCGCCTTGCCCAGCGACTTCACGTCTTCGCGCAGAATCACTTCCATGGATCAATCTCCGCTGCGAGAGGCCGGCAGATGACGCCGGAAATCTACCCAGGTGTCCACCAGGCCGAGCAGCAGGAGGCCGAAGACGACCAGGGGTAGCAAGAGGATCACGCCGATCATCCCGCCCAACACGACGGGAAGGGGAAGGCGCGGAAAGCTCGCCGCACCGACCGCCGCTCCCCGCACCGCGTAGAGCGTTCCCAGCACCAGGAGCAGGTTCGCCGCGCCGGTCCGCCACGGCTCCGGCGCGCCAGCCAGGAGCAGCCCGAGGGCGATCACGAATCCCCACACGAGGTGGTCGCTGAACCGGAAGTCCCGCAGGGTGCCGAGCGGCCCGCCGTGCGGTCGACTCGCGAGCCGCCGGTGCCAGCTCCAGGCGAGCGCCAGCCCCGCCAGGGCCCAGAGCGCCAGCATCCCGGGGAAGAGGCTCGCCGTGGCGTCCACGAGCGCGTACATGGCGTCGAGCATCGCCGCCGTCCGCTCGGACGGCGCGCCGCCGGCGTTGGTCTCCTCCAGCGTGCGGTAGAACCGGAGCGCCATGCGGCCCACGTCTCGCCGCACCACGCCCCACCCGATCCCGACCGCGGCGCAGGTCACCGCCGTCGCCGCCGCGGCGGCCGCCACGGCGAGCCCCGCCCGGGCGGGGAAGCCGCCGAGCCGCAGCAGGCTCACGGCCGCGAAGGCGGCGGTGAGGAAGACCCCCGCGGCCCGGGTGACCTGGTCGGCCACGCCCCCCACGGGTGCCAGCCAGACGAGCGAGAGGAGGACGGTGGCGAGCAGCCACGCCCGCTCCCGGGACGAGGCCGGCCGGGAGAGCGCGAGGAGCACGGCCAGGGGGCCGAGGGCGAAGATGGGCGGCGCCGCCCAGACGTACAGCAACAGGAGCAGCGCCGCCCCGAGACTGCCGCGGCGATCGTGGCCCGGCGCGGCCGTCAGCCCGTGTAGCCCTTGATGTACGGGAGCAGGGCGAGCTGCCGGGCCCGCTTGATCGCCACGCTCAGCTGCCGCTGGTGCCGGGCGCAGGTGCCCGAGAGCCGGCTGGGGAGGATCTTCCCCCGCTCGGTCAGGAACCGGCTCAGCGTCCGCTCGTCCTTGTAGTCCACCACCCGCACGCCCGACTCGCAGATCGCGCAGGTCTTCTGGGGCCGTCTCATTCCTCATCCTCCTCTTCCGGCTTGGCGGCGGTCACCGGCACCGGCTGCGCTCCCTCGTTCACCACGACCAGGAAGCGGAGCACACCGTCGTCGAGCTTGACCGCGCGCTCGTACTCGGGCAGGGCCTCCGGGGTGGTCTCGAACTTCGCCACCACGTAGTAGCCGGTCTCGTGCTTCTTGATGGGATACGCGAGCGTCCGCTTGCCCCAGTGAGTCACCTCCGGGGCGGGGGCGCCGTCGCGCTGGATGAGGGCGTGGAAGCGCGCGAGCTTGTCGTTGACGGCCGCCTCCTCGAGCGCGCTGTCGAAGATGTAGACGGCTTCGTACGGTCGAAGCATGTCACCTTTCCCGTGGTCTGGTCGCCCCGGCTCAAGGCGAAGCCGAGGAGGATGGTTGGCGATCAGGGGGCGCGACGGATCGCCCCGCGAAGCCGCAAAATCTAGTCGGATCAGGGGTTGGGCGGTAGGGTGGGGCCCCGCCGCCGCGCCGCCGCCGATCCGATGCGCCTCGGGGCGACCCCGTCCCGATCCGGGATCCCGAGTCGCGCGCGAGCGGGGCCTAGACGTTGAACCGGAAGAGCATCACGTCGCCGTCCTGCACGAGGTAGTCCTTCCCCTCGGCACGCACCAGGCCCTGTTCCCGCGCCGCCTTCCAGCCCCCCACCCGGACGAAGTCCTCGAACGCCACCGTCTCGGCCCGGATGAATCCCTTCTCGAAATCGGAGTGGATTACCCCGGCGGCGGCGGGAGCCTTGTCGCCCCGGTGGATGGTCCAGGCCCGGACCTCCTTCTCGCCGGCGGTGAAGTAGCTCTGGAGTCCGAGGAGGTGGTACGCCGCCTTGGCCAGCCGGTCGAGCCCCGATTCGGCGATGCCCAGGTGGGCCAGGAACTCCGCCCGATCCTCGGGGGCGAGCTCGGCGAGCTCCGCTTCGACCTTGCCGGAGAACGTCACCACCTCGGCCCGCTCCCCGTCGGCCTCGATGGCCCGCCGCAGCGCCTCGACGTGCCGGTTCCCCCCCGCCAGCTCGGTCTCCAGCACGTTCGCGGCGTAAAGCACCGGCTTCGCGGTGAGCAGGTTGAAGGAACGGTACGTCGCGGTCTCCTCCGGCGTGGGGGTCACGGTGCGCGCCGGCTTTCCGTCGGCCAGGGCGCGCCGGACCTGCTCCAGGAGCCGGGTCTCGAGCTTGGCCTGCGGGTCGCCCGACTTGGCGGCGCGGGCGGTCTTGTCCAGCCGCTTCTCGACGGTGGCGAGGTCGGCGAGTTGGAGCTCGATATTGATGACCTCGCGGTCCCGGACCGGCTCGACCGAGCCCATGACGTGCTGGATGTCGGGATCGTCGAAGCAGCGGACCACGTGGAGGATGGCGTCCACCTCGCGGATGTTGGCGAGGAACTGGTTGCCCAGCCCCTCGCCCCGGCTCGCGCCCTTGACCAGCCCGGCGATGTCGACGAATTCGACCGCGGCGGGGACCACCCGCTGCGGCTTCACGATGGCGGCAAGCGCGTCGAGGCGGGGGTCGGGGACGGTCACCACGCCGGTGTTGGGCTCGATGGTGGCGAAGGGGTAGTTGGCCACCAAGGCGCCGGCGGAGGTGAGGGCGTTGAAGAGGGTGGACTTGCCGACGTTGGGCAGTCCCACGATGCCAAGGCGCAGCATGCTCAGCGGTTGAAGCGGTTCATGGCCTGCTCGATCCCGTCGGCGAGCCAACATTCCACCGCGTCCGCCATCGGATCGAGCAGGCGGTCGAGCGTCTCGCGCTCCTCGGCCGAGAACTCGCCCAGGACGAAGTCGGCGAGGTCGTCGAGGTCGGGCGGGACCGGACCCACCCCGATCCGGAGCCGGGCGTAGTCCTGGCGCCGGAGGGCGCCCTCGACGCTTTTCAGGCCGTTGTGCCCGCCGCTGCTCCCGGCGCCGCGGAGCCGGAAGCGGCCGAGGGGCAGGGCGACGTCGTCGACCAGGATGAGGAGATCGCGGGCGGGGTCGAAGTCCGGAAGCGCGCGGAGCGGGGCGAGCGCCGCCCCGCTCCGGTTCATGTAGGTCTGCGGCTTGAGGAGGAGCACCTGGTGGCCCTGGCGGCTGCCGGCGCTCTCGCGGGAGACGCCGACCCGCCGGAAGGGCGGGAACCCCCAGCGGGTCGCCAGGCGGTCCGCCAGGCGGAAGCCCGCGTTATGCCGCGTGTGCGCGTACTCCGGGCCCGGGTTGCCCAGGCCCACGATCGCACGCAGGGCTCACTCCTCGGCGGCTTCCTCTTCCGCCTTCGGCTTGCGGATGAGCTCCGGCTCGGCGGTGGCCTCCTCGGGCGTCGGCGCGGCCGCCTCCTCGGTGCGCGGCGCCACCACCGAGCAGACCGGGGCGCCGGGGTCGTTGAGGATCTCGGCCCGCTCGACCGTGACGTCGCTCACGTGGAGCACGTGCCCGATGTTGAGGCGGGAGACGTCGAGATCGATCCGCTCCGGCACGTCGGCCGGGTAGGCGCGGATGGTGAGGGTGTACAGCACCTGGTCGAGGACCCCGCCGAAGTTGCGGACGCCTTCCGGCGTCCCCACCAGGTGGACCGGCACGTCGACCGAGATCTTCTCGTCGGCCCGGACCTCGTAGAGGTCGACGTGGAGCACGTCCGCGGGACGGAGCGGATCGCGCTGGACCTCGCGGATCAGCGCCTTGACCGGGGCGCGGCCGTCGACCGCGACGTCGACGATGGTGCTCGCGCTGATGCTGGCCAGCAACCGGTCGAGCGCCGCGTCGTCGATGACGAGCGCCTCCGGCTCCCGGCCGTGACCGTAGATGACCGCGGGCACCTGACCCTGCCGCCGGAGGGCGCGCGCGGCCCCCTTGCCGGTGCCGCCGCGGGTCTTGGCCTCGAGCATGACCTGTTGCGCCATATGCCGATCCTTCGTTGTCGTACGTCGTCGTGGCCCGGACGGCGCCGGGGCCGCCTCAATCGAACAGCGAGCTCACCGACTGGTCGCTGTGGGTGTAGCCGATCGCCTTGGCCAGGAGCCCGGCGATCGAGAGCACCTTGAGCCGGTCGAACCGCCGCTCCGGCGGGAGGTTGATGGTGTTGGTCACCGCCACCTCCTTGACCGGCGAGGCCATCAGCCGCTCCACCGCCGGCCCCGAGAGCAGCGCGTGGGTGGCGCAGCAGTAGATGTCCTCCGCGCCCAGTCGCTTGAGCGCGTGGATCGCCTCGGTCATCGTGCCGCCGGTGTCGATCATGTCGTCGGGGATCAGGCAATCCTTGCCCTTGACGTCGCCCACGACGTTGACCACCTCGGCCACGTTGGCCGAGGGCCGGCGCTTGTCGATGATCGCGATCGACGCGTTGAGCCGCTTGGCGAACCCCCGCGCCATCTTGGCCGCCCCCACGTCGGAGGCGACCACGACCAGGTCCCGCAGCTGTTTCTGCCGGTAGTGGTTCACGAACACCGGCGCCGCGTAGAGATGGTCGACCGGCAGGTCGAAGAACCCCTGCAGCTGGTGCTGGTGGAAGTCGATCGCCAGCACCCGGTCCGCCCCGGCGGTCGAGATCATGTTGGCCATCAGCTTGGCGCTGATCGCCACCCGGGGCTGGTCCTTCCGGTCCTGCCGCGCGTAGCCGAAGTACGGGATGACCGCCGTGACCCGGGCCGCGCTCGCCCGCTTGGCCGCGTCCATGAGGAGCAGGAGCTCCAGCATGTGCTCCGCCGGCGGGTTCGTCGGCTGGATGATGAAGACGTCCCGCCCCCGGACGTTCTCGTCGATCTTGACGAAGATCTCGCCGTCCGAGAACCGGCGGATCGTCACCTGACAGAGCGGCTGCCCCAAGTGTTGCGCCACCTCCTCGGCGAGGGGCCGGTTGGCCGTGCCGCTGAGGAGGAGCATCTGGCTGCGGGACAGCGAGAGATCCGCCATACGAGAGCCCGGAAAAATAGTCGCGACCCGGGAAACGCGTCAACCGCCGGGCGCCGGGGTCAGGGCCCAGGGTCGACGACGCGCAGTTGGCCCCGGTGGACTCGAACCACCATTCTCAGATCCAAAGTCTGATGTCCTGCCATTGGACGAGGGGCCAGCGTGCGGGAAAAGTAACCGAGGCGGGGGAGGCGGTGAACCGGTCGAGTCACGTCCCGTCGTCCAGCGGACCGGGGGGCGGGCTTGCCAGGGTCGCGACGGGGAGGACCGCGCCGTGGCGCCGGCCGAGCATCATCACGGCGTCGTCGCGCTCGCGCTCGCTCCGGTAGACGGCGAACAGCGCGGCGCCCGAGCCGGTCATCCGACAGAGCAGGGGGTGGGTGGCGGCCAGCGCCTCGAAGGCCCGCCGGAGGTCGGGGCGCCGCCCGAAGACCACCGACTCGAAGTCGTTGCCCGCCATCCGGCCGACGCTCCCCCAGCCGCTCAGCGCGTCGAGGTCGAGTGCCACCGCCCCTCGCCGGCCGGTGGCCTGGCGCATCTCGTCGATCCAGCCGTAGGCCTCGGCGGTGCCGACCCCGTCGCCCGCGGTCACGACCAGCGCGGGCGCCGCCCGCAAGGGCGGGAGCCGCAGCAGGCGCTCGCCCCGGCCCCATGCCAGCGCCAGCGGGGCGCCACTCAGGAAGAAGGGCACGTCGCTGCCGAGTCGGGCCGCGAACTGCAGCAGCTCGGGGCGGGGCACGGCGTCGTTGGCCACCCGGTTCACCGCCAGGAGGGCGGCCGCGGCGTCGCTGCTCCCGCCGCCGAGCCCGGCCCGGGCCGGGATCCGCTTGACGAGGGTGAGGTGCACCCCGAACCGGTGACCGGTCGCCTCCAGCACCAGCCGGGCCGCGCGGACGGCGAGGTTCTGGTCCGGCGGCCCCACGTCGGCGCCCCGGACCTCGATCGTCACCCCTCGCTCCTCCCGCCGCTCCACCCGCAGCTCGTCGGCCAGGCTCACCAGGCAGAACAGGGTCTCGAGCGAGTGGAACCCGTCGTCCTCCCGGCCCAGGACCCGGAGGAAGAGGTTCACCTTGGCGTGGGCCGCCATCCGGACCGCCCGGCTCACGACTTCGCCTCGCGTCCGAGCTGGCGGAGCCCGAGGTTGGTCCGGGCCAGCGACCAGGCCCCGAGCAGCGTGATCGGGAGGAAGGTGGTTACGTGATAGGCCAGGGCGTAGGAGAGCGCCCGTTCGGACGAGATGCCGTAGACCGCCAGCGCGGCGATCACCACCCCCTCGAACACCCCCACGTACCCGGGGGTGGACGGCAGCGAGATCCCGATGATGAGGAGCCCCTGGAGCAGCAACGCGCCCGCCACGCCCACCGGGATGTCGAAGGCGAAGAACGCGGCGTAGAACGAGAGGCCGTTCACGGTCCAGAGCGCCAGGGACCAGAGCGCCACCGCCGCGATGCGCCCGGGGGACCGGAGCACGTGAAGGCCGTGGACGACGCCCTCGATGAGGCCCACCAGCCGGTCGGCGAGGCGGGACGCCGGCACCACGGCGCGCACCGCGCGCTCGGCCCAGTGCGGGAAGCCCACCACGAGCGCGGCCAGCAGCAGCGCGGCGACCACGGCGATCCCGGCCTTGGTCGCGGCCGAGGCGACCGCCACGCCGCCGATCGTGGTCCCCGCCGGGAGACCGGAGAGGAAGAGCCCGACGGCGAAGAGGAGGATCACCGCCATCCCGTCGAAGACCCGCTCGACCGCGACGGAGGAGAACGCGGTGGCGAACCGCACCCCCGCCAGGCGGCTGATGGCGTAGGTCCGGACCACCTCGCCGGCCCGGAGCGGGAGGACGTTGTTGGCGGTGAAGCCCATGGCGATGGCGTGCCAGAGGGGGCGGTAGGGGATCGCGCCGCCCCCGTCGGCGCGGAGGAGGATCCGCCACCGGAAGACGCGGAGCCCGAACGGGATCGTCGCCAGGATCACGGCGACCACCAGCGGAAGGGGGCGGGCATCGCGCAGATGCCGCCACACCTGCTCCTCGTCGACCTTGGCGAGGATCACGGCGACCAGCGCGAGGGAGACGACGAGGCCGAGGGAGGCCCGCCAGAGACGGCCGCGGCCGGCACGCGCCGATGCCGGGCGCGCGGCGGTCGACGACCCCGACCCGGCCATGGTTCAGGTCCCGCCCGCGAGGGCGAGGTCGACCAGATCGAGCAGCTCGTCGAGGAGCGGCCGCAGCTCGGCCGGCGTGGCGCCACCCGCGAGGGCGGCGCGCAGGGCGCCCCGGATCTCGGCCGCGCGCGCGAGGGCGGCGCGTCCCCGGTAGAGCAGCTCGCCGATCGCCACCGGCGGCTCCTCGGCGGGCGCCGGCGGTGACGCGGGCGACGGGGCGGGGGCTGCCTCGAGGCCGAGCAGGACCTCGAGCGATGCCGGCGCGGCGCCGTCGGCCGCGAGGAGTCGCTGATAGGTGGCGAAGCTCCCCGCCAGGTCGGCGGTTTCCACCAGCGCCGGCTCGCCGTCCGGGGCCAGGAGCTCGATGGGGACCACCGGCTCGAG
>DATLZT010000229.1:0-8248 GCA_035573835.1 Gemmatimonadales bacterium | reverse complement strand
CGCCCGCACCGGTCCCGCCGTGCCGCTGGCCGCGGTGGACGAGCGGGGCACGACGCCGGCGCTCCACCGGATCCGGCGGGGCCGGGTGGAGCGGGTCCCGGTCCGGCTCGGCCTGCGGGATGACGTGGCCGAGCGGGTGATCGTGGAATCGGGCGTGGCCGCCGGCGACACCGTCCTGCTCGGCTCGGCCCAGGGGCTCACCGAGGGCACCGAGGTGCGCGTCCGCCGGGATCCGGTGGGCGCGGCGGGAGGCGCCGGCGGGGCCGCCGCCGCGCGGGACCGGGACACCACCGGGCGGTAAGGGAGGCACCGGATGTTCATCTCCGATTTCGCGATCCGCCGCCCGATCGTCACGATCACGGCGATGCTCGCCCTGGTGGCGTTCGGCATCGCCGCGCTCTTGCAGCTCAAGACCGACGAGTTCCCCGACATCGCGCAGCCGATCGTGAGCGTCACGATCGTCTATCCCGGCGCCTCGCCGGAGACGGTGGAACGCGAGGTGGTCGACCGGATCGAGGAGCGGATCTTCGGGCTCGCCGGGGTGGATCGGGACCAGACCATCTCGACGGCCACCGACGGGTTGGCGCAGCTCACGATCTTCTTCGAGTTCGAGAAGCCGGTGAGCGAGGCGGCCACCGACGTGCGCGACGCCATTTCCGAGATCCGGGGCGACCTGCCCCAGGAGATCGAGGAGCCGGTGATCACCCGGGTCGACCCGGCGGAGCAGTCGCTCCTCTCGCTCAATGTCGCCTCCGACGCGCGCGACGCGCGGGAGCTCACCCGTATCGCCGACCCGATGGTCATCCGCGCCATCCGGGCGGTGCCCGGCGTGGCGCAGGCCGACGTGGTGGGCGGGGTCTATCCCGAGATGACGATCGAGGTGGAGCCGGCCCGGCTGGAGGCGGCGGGGCTCTCGGTGGCGCAGGTGGTCCAGGCGATCCAGGCGCAGAACCTGGCGGCGCCGGTGGGCCGGCTCACCGGGGAGACGACGGAGCGCACCATCCGGCTCAAGGGCCGGCTGGACGACGCGGCCGACTTCGCCGCCCTGGTGGTGGCGGGTCGCAACGGCCAGCTGATCCGCCTGGGGGACGTGGCCCGGGTCTACGAGGGGACCGAGGAGCAGCGCACCGCCGCGCTCTTCAACGGCCGGCCCGCCGTGGGCATCGAGGTGAAGAAGTCGAAGGGCTACAGCGCCACCGACGTGTCGGACCGGGTGAAGGCGGAGCTGGAGCGCCTGCGATCGCGGCTGCCGGGGGACGTGACGATCAACGTGGTCCGGGACCAGGGGGAGCGCGCCGCCCGGGCCGTGCGGAACGTGCAGGAGGCGCTGGTCGAGGGCGCGGTCCTCACGGTGCTGGTGGTGTTCGTCTTCCTGAACAGCTGGCGCTCCACGGTCATCACCGGCCTGGCGCTCCCGGTGTCGGTGCTGGCGAGCTTCATCGCGGTCTGGGCCTTCGGCTTCAAGCTCGAGACGATGTCGCTGCTCGGACTGTCGCTCGCCATCGGCATCCTGATCGACGACGCCATCGTGGTCCGCGAGAACATCGTGCGCCACGTGGAGATGGGGAAGGACCACTACACCGCGTCGCGCGAGGGCACCGACGAGATCGGCCTCGCGGTGGCGGCGACGACGTTCTCGATCGTCGCGGTCTTCGTGCCGATCGCGTTCATGTACGGCCTGGCCGGGCAGTGGTTCAAGCCGTTCGCCCTGACCATCGCCTGTTCGGTGCTGGTGTCGCTCTTCGTGAGCTTCTCGCTCGACCCGATGCTCTCGGCCTACTGGGCCGATCCCCACGTCCCGATCGAGCGGCGGGGCTGGCTCTCGCGTCGGCTCCACCGGTTCGACCGCTGGTTCGAGCGCCAGGCGGACCGCTACACGCGGGTGGTGGCCTGGGCGCTGGACCACCGGCTGGCGGTGACGCTCATCGCCCTCGGGAGCCTGGTGGGCGCGCTGGCGCTGCAGTTCAGGTTCGGCGGCTTCGGGTTCGTCCCGGTGAGCGACCGGGGCGAGATGGACGTCATCGTGGAGGCGCCGCCCAGCGCCAATCTCGAGTACACCATCGCGAAGACGGAGGAGGTGTCCGCCCTGCTCCGCCGCCACCCGGAGGTGCGCTACACCTACACCACGATCGGCACCGCGCTCCCCATGCGCACGCCGGGGGTGGACCAGGGGCTCATCTACGTGAAGCTCACCCCGAAGGCGGAGCGGGAGCTGAGCCAGGACGAGCTGGGCCGCGTCTTCCGCGAGGAGCTCCGCGCGATCGCTGGGGCCGACGTCTTCGTCTTCTCCGGCGGGTTCTCGGGGGCGTTCAAGTCGATCCAGCTCCAGTTCACCGGCAGCGACGCGCAGCAGCTCGCCGAGTACGCCGAGCGGGTGGCGGCGCTGGTCCGGACGGTGCCGGGCGCCACCGACGTGGGGCTGTCCACCCGGGGCGCCCGGGAGGAGCTGGTGATCACCCCCCTGCGCGGGCTCGGCGGCTCGCTCGGCCTCACGGTGGGCCAGGTGGCCCAGTCGCTCCGGCCGGCCTTCGCCGGGATCGACGCCGGCGACTGGATCGACCCGACCGGCGAGACCCGCGACGTGCGGGTGCGGCTCGCCCCCGAGGCCCGCGCCCGACCCAGCGACCTCGAGCGCCTGCCGATCACCCTCCCCGGCTCGGGCGAGGTGGTGCCGCTCGGGCAAGTGGCGAGCATCACCCGCGGGCTCGCGCCGGGCCAGATCGACCACCTGGACCGGGAGAAGGTGATCACCGTGGGCGCCAACGTCCAGGGGCTGCCGCTGAACGACGTGGTCTCGGCGATCCAGGAGAAGCTCGAGCGGGAGGCCCCGCTCCCGCCGGGCATCAGGCTCTCCCAGGGCGGCGAGGCGCGGGACCAGGCCGAGGTGTTCAGCCGGGTGTTCGTCGCGCTCGGGATCGCCGTGCTGCTCATGTACCTGATCCTGGTGGTGCAGTTCGGGTCGTTCCTCGATCCGCTGGCGATCCTGGTCTCCCTCCCGCTCTCGCTGATCGGGGTGGTGCTGGCCCTGCTCGTCACCGGCGACACGATCAACATCATGAGCCTGATCGGGGTGATCCTGCTCATGGGCATCGTGGCCAAGAACGCCATCCTGCTGATCGACTTCGCCAAGTGGGCCCAGGAGCGGGACGGCCGGCCGATCCGGGACGCGCTGATCGAGGCGGGGCGGATCCGGCTGCGGCCGATCATCATGACCACGCTCGCGCTCATCGCCGGCATGGTGCCGGTGGCGTGGGGGGCTGGCGAGGGGGCCGACTTCCGCGCCCCGCTGGGGCGGGCGGTGATCGGCGGGACCGTCACCTCGACCCTCCTTACCCTGCTGGTGATCCCCACGGTCTACGAGATCCTGGTGGGGTGGCGGGAGGCGATCCGGGCCCGCTTCGCCCGCGCCTTCGGGCGGCACGCCGCCGAGGTGCCGAAGCCGGCGGTCGCGGCGGAGTGAGCCCGCCCCTTCTCCGGCCCCGGGCGGCGTCCTAGCTTCCATCGCGACATCCTTCGCGAGGAGACGCATCATGCCCACCAGCAACGCCAGCGCGGTCTGGGAAGGCGGCCTCAAGGACGGCAAGGGCGAGTTCCGCGCCGGCTCGGGCGCCTTCCAGGGCGCCTACTCCTTCCCCACCCGCTTCGAGGGCGCCAAGGGAACCAATCCCGAGGAGCTCGTCGCCGCGGCGCATGCCGCGTGCCTGAGCATGGCCTTGTCCGCCGGGCTCGAGCGCGCGGGCACCCCGGCGCAGCGGATCAGCACCACCGCCGCCTGCACACTGGAGATGACCGGCGGGGCGCCCCGGATCACCCGGATCCGGCTCGAGGTGCGCGGCAAGGTGCCGGGGATCGACCAGGCCCGCTTCCGCCAGGCGGCGGAAGAGGCCAAGAACGGGTGCCCCATTTCGAACCTGTTCAAGAACAACACGGCCATCGAGCTGGACGCGACGCTCGAGTGAGCCCGTCCTGACGGGGGCGCCCGCTCCGGCGCGCGCCCCCGCCGCTCACCCATGGATCCCGTCTGCCACACCCTGTTCGGCGCCGCCCTCGCGCGCGCCGGCCTCCGCCGCGGCACGCCGCTCGCCACGGCCACGCTGCTCATCGGGGCCAACCTCCCCGACGTCGACGCCGTGGTGTATCTCGCGAGCCGCCCCGCCCTCGACCTCGGCTTCCGGCGGGGCTGGACCCACGGCATCGGGGCCCTGGCGGTCTGGCCGTTCGTGCTCACCGGCGTGATGCTGCTCTGGGACCGGTGGGTCCGGCGACGCGTGGGCACCATCCCGCCTCCCAAGCTCCGTCCCCGCCGGATCCTCGCCCTGGCGTTCGTCTCGGTCTGGAGCCACCCGATCCTCGACACGCTGAACACCTACGGCGTGCGGTGGCTCATGCCGTTCTCGGGCCGTTGGTTCTACGGCGACACCCTGTTCATCGTGGATCCCTGGGTCTGGTTGGCGCTCGCCGCGGGGACCTACCTCGCGGCCCGGCAGGACCGGATCCGGCGTCACGGCGCGCGGCCGGTGAACGCCGCCCGGGTGGCGCTGGCACTGATGCTGGTCTACGTGCTCGGGATGGCGGGAATGAACCTGGCCGGACGCGCGGTGGCGCGGCGCGAGCTGGAGCGCGGCACGGGCGACACGATCCGCCGGCTGATGGCGGCGCCGGCGCCGGTCTCGCCGTTCACGCGCGCGGTCGTGGCCGAGGGCGCGCGGGCATACTACACCGGGCGGGTGACCTGGCGGCCGACGCCCCGATTCCGACTCGAGGAACGCTTCCCGCTGCCGGACACCGCCGGGACCGCGATGCGACGGGCGCTCGCCGCGGCATCGGGAAGGGACTTCCTGCGGTGGGCCCGCTTCCCCCTGGTCCAGCTCGACGGCGCGACCGGCGCCGTGAGGCTGGTCGACCTCCGCTACGCCCGCCCCGGGGACCCCGAGGGGTTCGGGACCCTCACGATCCGGCCGGGGGACGCCCCGGCGGGACCGGTCAGTCCCGCCGGGCCAGCGCCCTGGCCGCCGACAGGTAACCCCGGACCAGATTCCGGAGCCGCTCGGCGCGCTCGGGCTCGGTGAGCTCGCCCCGGTCGTCGAACATCCGCGCCGCGTTGGGCAGGGCGAACATGTCGGGGTGGACGAACACCCCCATCCCCTCGAGCGGGATCCGGAGCTGCCAGAGCCCGCGGATGCCGCCGAAGCCGGAGGTCGAGGCCGCGAGGAGGAGCGCGCTCTTGCCCCGCAGGGGGTTCGGCTTGGCGCGGGAGACCCAGTCGATCAAGTTCTTGAGCGTCCCGGGAAGCGAGTAGTTGTACTCCGGCGAGGCGATCAGGAGCCCGGCCGCCGGCCCCGCCCGGCGGATCAGCTCCCGCGCCCCGGGCGGGAGGCCGGCGGTCCTCTCGACGTCCCCGTCGTAGAGCGGGACCCGGAAATCGGCGAAGTCGGCGAGATCCACCTCGGCCCCAGCCTCGCCGGCGTAGCGCGCCGCCAGGGCCGCGAGCCGTCTGTTGTGGGACTCCTTCCGCAGCGATGCGGCGAAGGCGAGCACCTTCATGCGTTGTCGGTCAGCCGCCGCAGCACCGGCTCGAGCGCCGTCCAGAGGTTCGCCGCCATCCGGCGCTGCCCCTCGGCGGTGGGATGCAGCCCGTCGGGTTGATTGAGCTCCGGCACCCCCGCCACGCCCTCCAGGAAGAACGGCACCAGCACCGCGCCGGTCTCCCGTGCCACCTCCCGGTACACCTCGCGGAACCGCGCGGTATAGCGCGCGCCGTAGTTCGGCAGCGCCTCCATGGCGAGCAGCACCAACTGGGGCGGGGGCGACTGGTGCCGGGCGGCGTCCAGGATGGCCCGGAGATTGGCCCGGAGCGAGTCCGGCTCGAGCCCGCGGAGCATGTCGTTCGCGCCGGTCTCCACCACCAGCACGTCGACCGGGCGGGCGAGCAGCCACTCGATCCGACGGCGCGCGCCCGCGGAGGTCTCGCCGCTCACGCCGGCGTTGACCACCCGGAAGGGGAGCCCGGCGGAGTCGATCTTCGCCTGGATGAGAGCGGGATAGGCCTGGTCGGGATCGAGCCCGTAGCCCGCGGTGAGGCTCGTGCCCAGGAAGACGAGCGTCCGCCGGGTGTCGACCTCGTCGGCGGCGTGGTTCGTGCCGGCCGGCCGGGCCGCCGGGCGTGGGGCCTCCCCGCCGCACCCGGCGGCGGCCACGGCGGCGAGCAGGAGCGGCACGGCATGTCCTCGGAACGTCGCTATCATTCGTTCTCCTTACCCTCTCGTGGACCCGGGTTCCCGGCGCGGACGCCGCTGCCGGCGTGCCCCGGTCCGGCTGGACCGACGGCCCGCGCATCGAGCGACCATGACGACACCCCCTGACGCCGCCGCGCCGATCCTCCGCTGCGACGGCCTGACGCAGACCTACCGGTCCGGCGGCCGGGAGCTCACCGTCTTGAAGGATATCACCCTCGCGGTCGACCCCGGCGACGTCGTGGCGATCGTCGGCCCCTCCGGCAGCGGGAAGACCACGCTGCTGGGACTCCTGGCCGGTCTCGACCGCCCGACCCGCGGCACCGTGCGGCTCGACGGGCGGGACCTGGGCACGCTCACCGAGGATGCCCGGGCCCGACTCCGGGCCGAAAAGGTGGGGTTCGTGTTCCAGTCGTTCCAGCTCATCCCCACGCTCACGGCGAAGGAAAACGTCCAGGTGCCGCTCGAACTCCGGGGCGAGGACGGTGAGGCCCGCGCCCGGGAGCTGCTCATGCGCGTGGGGCTGGGCGACCGGGGCCACCACTACCCGGCCCAGCTCTCCGGCGGGGAGCAGCAGCGGGTGGCGATCGCGCGGGCGTTCGCGAGCCGGCCCCGCATCCTCTTCGCCGACGAGCCGACCGGTAACCTCGACGGGCGGACCGGGGCGGCGGTGATCGACCTCCTGATCGAGCTCAACCGCGAGCGGGGGACGACGCTGGTGCTCGTCACCCACGACCCCGAGCTCGCCCGCCGGGCGCGCCGGGTCGTCCGCCTGGCCGACGGCGCCATCGTGGCCGACGATCTCGCCGCATGACGCGCCGTGGCATGACGCGCCGTGGCATGACGCGCCGACGCGGGGGGCTTCGGTTCGTGCTCGCCATGGCGGGCCGCGAGAGCCGCGGGTCGCGGCGTCGGTTGCCGCTCCTGGTGGGCGCGCTGGCGGCGGGGGTGGCGGCGCTCGTGGCCATCAATTCGTTCACCGCCAACCTGCGCCGGTCGGTGCGGGAGCAGTCGCGCGCCCTCCTGGGCGCCGACCTCTCGCTCTCCTCCCGCCAGCGGCCCTCCCCCGCGATCGAGGCGCTGCTCGACAGCATCGCCTGCGGCGGCGCCACGCCGTGCGCCGGGGACGCTCGGGGCCGGGTGGCGCGGGTCACGAGCTTCGCGGCGATGGCCTACGTGCCCCGTACCGCGGGGGCGCGCCTGGTCCAGGTGGCCGCGATCGAGGGCGGGTATCCGTTCTACGGCGAGATCCGGACCGATCCGCCCGACGGCTGGCGGCGGCTCCAGACGGGGCTGCACGCGCTGGTGGACCCGGCGCTCCTCGCCGCGATCGACGCCGTGGTGGGCGACACGCTGCTCCTGGGCGAGGGACGGTTCGTCATCGCGGGCACGTTGGTCAACTTCCCCGGCGAGGTGGGCATCCGCTCGGCGTTCGGCCCCCGGGTGGTGATCCCCGGCCGCTATCTCGCCGAGACGAAGCTCCTCGGCTTCGGCGCCCGGGCCCGATACGAGGCCTTCGTCAAGCTCCCGTCCGCCGGCGACGCGGAACGCTTGGCGGCCCGCTACCGGCCGCGCCTCGCCGCCGAGCGGGTCCGGGTTCGCACCGTGGCGGAGGACCAGAGCGACCTCGAGGAGAATCTGGGCCGCCTGGGCCGCTACCTCGGTCTCGTCGGGCTGGTGGCGCTCCTCTTGGGCGGCCTCGGCGTCGGCAGCACGGTGCACGCCTACATCCGCCAGCGGATGGAGACGGTGGCGGTGCTCCGGTGCCTCGGCGCCTCGACCGGCCGGCTCCTCGCGGTGTACCTGGTCCAGGCGGGAGCGCTCGGCCTGCTCGGCGGCGTCGTGGGCGCCGCGGCCGGCGCCGCGCTCCAGTTCGCCCTTCCGTCCCTGCTGGGCGACTTCCTCCCGGTCGACGTGACGGTGCGCCTCTCCTGGCCCGCGCTGCTCGCCGGCGTCGGGATGGGACTCTGGGTGGCGCTCGCCTTCGCGCTCCTCCCGCTCCTCGCCGTCCGTCG
>DATLZT010000228.1:0-6348 GCA_035573835.1 Gemmatimonadales bacterium | reverse complement strand
CGAGGCCGTACCAGGCGAAGGGCCAGTCGGCGCGGCGCCGGGCCACCTCCTCGAACGTGCGCTCGGCGGCGCCGAAGCGCGAGACCCGACCCGCGCGCGCCAGCTCGAGCGCGGCGAGGCCGTAGCGGAGCCGCTCGAGCTCCCCGCGGCGCGCGGCGCGGCGCTCCCGGTCTTCCACCGCCGCGAGCGCCGTCGAGTCGAGCCCGACGAGCGAGTCGTGGAAGTGCTGGAGCGCCAGCCGCTCGGCCGGGGCCTGGAGCAGGTGGGCGAGGAGCAGCAATGCGTTCGGAATCACGGCGGACAGATCACCCGGAGCGCACTGGGCAGCACGTCGAACCGCGCCGGGGTCGTCGGCCCCAGCTCGCCGTCGATACCGATCCGCTGCGGCGGGTAGGTCCGGATCTCGAACCAGGGAGCGCGCAGGGTTCGGACCTCCGGGCGCTCGCCGTGGCTCCCCCGGCGGAGCGCCGGCAGGAGCAGGAGGGCCTCCCACCAGCGGCGGATCTCCATGCTGTACAGGTCCAGCCGGCGATCGACGATCTCGGCGTCCTCGGCCACCGGCAGGGCCGTCCCGTAATATCGCCCGTTCCCCACCACGATCTGTACCGTGCGCGAGCGGACCGCGCCGCCGGGCCAGGTGATCTCGGCGCGGAACGGACGCACCTCCCCCAGCGTGCGCGCCGCCGTCACCACGTAAGCGAGCGGGCCCAGCCGGCGCTTGGCGTCGTGCGAGAGCCGCCGGGTGATCTCGACGCTGAGGCCGAGGCTCGCCGTGGTGAGGAAATGACGGCCGTTCACCCGGCCCAGGTCGATGCGCCGCTCCCGCCCGGCGGCGACGATCTCGCAGGCGGCGTCGAGCTCGGCCGGGATCCCGAGGGTGCGGGCCACGTTGTTGGCGGTGCCGAGCGGGAGGATGCCGAGCGGGAGGTCGGCCGCGAGGAGCCCCTCGGCCGCGGCGCCGAGGGTGCCGTCGCCGCCGCCCACCACCACCAGGTCCACCGCCTCCCGGTGGCGGTTGATGAGCCGGGGGAACGCCGCGGGGCGGTCGGGCCACTCCTCGACCAGCTCGAGCCCCCGGGCGCGGAGCCGGTCGGCGGCCTCGCGTCCCCGGTCGGGTCCGCTCCGGGCGCGGCGGTTGACGAGCAGCAGGGCGCGGCGGGCGTTCGGCATCGGGGACCGGGGTAGGGTTCCTGACTCGTACCCCGGCCGGGGGCGCGGGTGGCAGCCGGGTAGGCGGCGTATAAGTTTGACGGGGCTCCCCTCCCGACGACGCACCGCGAGGTCGAGGACGCGATGACGGCGAACACCCTGGTCTTCCACGAAGCCAACCTCGGGTCCACCCCGATCCGGGATCTCGGCCTCACGATCGCCGGCACCCGGCTGGAGCCGATCCTCGCCGAGTTCGAGGACGAGCTCCGGCGGGCGGGGCTCACCCGGGTCCGCCCCCGGTTCTATCTCTCCACCGAGTGGGGGGTCCCGTTCGAGACCGTGGCGATCGCCATCCCGTTCTACCTCGCCCGCCCCGACCTCACCGAGCTCCACGCCGAGCGGGTGGGGCATGTCGAGGGGTTCAACCGGACCGACATCCTGCGCTACCTCCGGCACGAGATGGGGCACGTGGTCGGCTACGCCTATCGGCTGTACGAGAGCGAGGAGTGGGTCCGGCACTTCGGGGCGATCACCCAGCCCTACGTCGAGGAGTACCGACCCGAGCCGTTCAGCCGCCGCTACGTGCGACACCTGCCCGGCTGGTACGCCCAGAAGCATCCCGACGAGGACTGGGCGGAGACCTTCGCGGTCTGGATGACGCCGGGGCTCGACTGGCGCGCCGAGTACGGCGGGTGGCCGGTGGCGCTGGCGAAGCTCCTGTACTGCGACCGGACGATGGCGGCGCTGCGGGAGCGGGACCCGCTGGTCACCGACGACGAGCCGGACGAGGACGTGGGGGAGCTCGACTACTCCCTCGAGCACTACTACGAGACCGCCCGGCCGGGGGACGGCGAGCTACCGCCGGGCCTGGACGGCGCGCTCCGGGCGATCTTCGAGGACCTGGCGGAGATGGGGGACGAGTCGCCCCGGGCGCCGCACCGCTCGGCGGGCGAGCTCATCCGGCGGCTCGAGCGGGAGCTCATGGCGAACATCTTCCGCTGGACCGGGCACTTCCCCGAGCGGACCCGGGTGCTGCTCCGCCAGCTCGCCGAGCGGGCGACGGCGCTCAACCTGGGCTATCCGGCGGAGCGGGAGCCGACGGCCGTGGTGGGGCTCACCACGTTCGTGACCGGCCTGGCGATGAATCACGTGTACAAGGGGACGTATTTGCCCTGAGGAGGGCGCGGGGGCTGTTCGCGGTCTCGAGGGCCGCCGCACGCCCCGATGGAGGACGGTGACGCCTCCGCCGCGTCATTGCGAGGACGCGCGCCGGGCGCGTCGTCACCGCCGCCGCCTCCCGTACCGCTCCAGCGCCAGCTCCACGATCCGGCCGATGAGCTGGGGGTACGCGAGCCCGGCGGCCCTCGCCGCCATGGCGAACTCGCTCTCCTTCTCCAGGTAGCAGCTCGCGTTCACCTCGAGCACGTAGATCTCGCCGGTCTCGGTGAGGCGGAGATCGACCCGGCCGTAGTCCCGCACCCGGACGGCGCGGTAGGCGTCCACCGCCACCTTCTGGAGCCGGGCCCGGAGCTCGTCCGGCAGCTCGGCCAGCACCGCCTTGGTGCCCTTGTACTCGGGACTCCGCTCCTCCCACTTGGCGCGCCGGTCGAAGATCTTGGGCTTGCCCTCCGGGAAGCCGCTGAAGTCGAGCTCGACCGGCGGCAGGGCGCGGGCCTGCTGGTTGCCCAGCACCCCGACGTAGAACTCCCGGCCCTCGATGTACTCCTCGGCGATGGCGGCGTCGTCGCACTCCTTGCGGATCAGCGCCACCCGCTCCATCAGCGCCACCGCGTCGTGGACCAGCGAGTTCCGGTCGATGCCGATCGAGGCGTCGGAGCGGAGCGGCTTCACGAAGAGCGGCATCCGGAGGTTGCCGCCGGTCTCGAAGTCGGCGTCCTTGGAGAAGACGGCGAAGCGGGGGTAGAGGATCCCCTCGTACTCGAGCAGCTTCTTGGTGAGCGCCTTGTCCTGGCTCAGGTAGAATTCGCCCGGGCCGCACCCGGTGTAGCGGAGGCCAAGGAGGTCGAGGAGCCCGGTGACGGGGATGTCGCCGCTCAGGTTGTCGCCGAACATCTCGAGCAGGTTGAACACCAGGTCGGGGCGGCGGCGCCGGAGCCCCCCGATCAACCGCTTGACGTCGGCGTGGACGCCGAGCACCGACACCTGATGGCCGAGCCGGCGGAGCGCCCCGGCCACCTGGCGGACGACCGGGTCGTACTCGGCCGCACGGGCGTCCTCCCGGTCGACGTAGGAGAGGACCGTGATCCTCATGACTCGTCGAGCCCCATCCCCCAGCGGATGAGCGACACCGGGAGCCCGCCGTAGCCGAGCAGCTCGTCGTGGAAGCGCCGGAGGGAGAAGGCCGAGCCGGCGCGGCGCTCGAACGCCTGGCGGAGGGCGCGGATCTCCCGCCGCCCCACCGCGTAGCAGAGTTGGTACGCCGGCCAGGCGCAGTACCGCCGCACCTCGGCCCAGGCGTTCTCCGGCGCGATCGGCAGCCGCTCCAGCATGAAGTCGACCGCCTCGGCGGGGGTCATCCCCCGGGTGTGGAGCCCGACGTCGAGCACGATCCGGGTGGCGCGCCAGAGGAGGTTCACCCGCTGGAAGAGCCGCTCCTCCAGCGAGGCGTAGAACCCCTCCTCCCCCATCATCTCCTCGCAGTAAAGGGCCCATCCCTCCACCGTGAGCGGGGTCCAGAGGTTCCGCCGCACCTCCGACTCGAGCCCCAGCGCCGTGACCCGCTGGAGGTGGTGGCCGGGGTACCCCTCGTGGAGCGCGGTCACTGCGATCTCGTGGCGCGAGTGCGTGCCGCGCGCGCTCCCCGCCGCCCCGGGCGACCGGTCCGGCGTGGTGACGTAGAAGTAGCCGGTGCGGTCCTCCGAGAACGCGCCGGGCCCGTCGTAGGCGGCGAACGGCACCAGCGGGCGGAAGAAGCCGGGCGTCTCCACCACCTCGAGCCTCGCCTCGGGGACGCTCACCAGCTCCCGCTCCTCCACGAACCGACGGGCCCGCTCCATCTCGGCGCGGTACTCGTCGACCAGGTCCGACCCGACCGGCGCCTCCGCCCGGAGCCGCTCCACGAGATCGCGCCAATGGCGGCAAGGGTCCAGCGCGTGGGCCAGCTCGGCCAGTTCCCCCTCGACCTCCTCGATGAGATGCCGCCCGTAGCGCCAGAGCTCGGGCGCGCTGGAGCGGAGGGCGTGCTGGTGGCGGAGCCGGCGGTTGAACTGCTCCTCCCCCACCGCGAAGCCCGCCTCGGGGGCATCGCCCTCCAGCCCCTCCACCCAGCCGCCGAACCGTTCCACCGCCGCCCTGGCCTCGCGCACCGCCTCGCGGAACGCCTCGGCGTCCTCCGCCGCCACCACGGGACCGAAGACCGCCTCGACCTCGCCCAGGAGGGCGAGCCCGCCGCCGATCATCCGCCGGGCGCTCTCCACCAACACCCGGGGGGGCGTCTCCAGCGTCTCCGCCGCCGCCGTGAGGAAGGCCGGCGTCGCCTGGAGGCGCCCGAGCGCCGCCAGGGCGCGCTCCGGGAGCCCGGCGTCGCGCCGCTTGAGCAGCCCGTGGAAGGCGTGGAAGAGATGGGAGAGCCAGAAGCCGGGGTTCCGGACGTGGGGCCGCTCGTGCTCCAGCCGGAAGACGGCGGTGCGGATCGTGTCGAGGAGGTAGGTGCGGTCGATCTCGTCGGCGAGCTCGCCCACCTCGAGCTGCTCCACCGCGCCCGCCAGCGAGCGGAAGGCGGCGAGGTGCTGGCGGACCGAGTCGGCGTCGTACGCCCCCAGCCGGTCGTCGTAGCGCCGGACGCCCGCCGCCGTGGCGGCCGCGGGATCGAAGTGCCAGGCGAGGTCGAGGTACGACCGGCAGAGCTCGTCAGTGCGCGCCATCGACGCCCCCGGCGCCGGCGCGCGCCGCCGCCACCAGCCGGTGGCACTCCTCGTCGGTGAGCACGTGATCGCCCCGCTTGGCCGCCTGGAAGAGCGCCTCGGCCATGGTCCGGTCCTCGGGATCGTAGCCGTGCGCCGCCAGCCAGTACTTCACGTTGGCCAGCCCCGAGAGCGGGGAGATCTCGATCCGCTGGCGGAGGCCGAACTGGCTCGCCGGCACGCTGGAATAGACCAGGTCGGCCAGCCAGTCGTCGCCCTTCTTCTTGGCCTTGATGATCGCCGCCGCGTGGACGCCGGTGGCGGTGCGGAACGCGTCGCTCCCCACCACCGGGTAGTTCGCGGGGATCGGCATCCCGGTGGCCTCGGCGGCGGTGCGGCAGTACTCGGGGAGCTTGGTGAGGTCGTGGTCGTGGCAGCCGAGGAGCTTGAGGTTGACGAGAAGGAGATCCATCTCGGCATTCCCGACCCGCTCGCCCACGCCCAGCGCCGTCCCGTGCACCCGGTCCACCCCGGCCTCGATGGCGGCGAGGCAGTTGGCGATCCCGAGCCCCCGGTCGCGGTGGCCGTGCCAGTCGATCTTCACGTCCTCGCCCGAGGGCCGCACGATCTCGTCCTTGATGAACCGGACCAGCGCGCGGACCCCGGCGGGGGTGGCGTGCCCCACCGTGTCGGCGAGGCAGATCCGCCGCGCCCCCCAGGCGATGGCGTGCCCGTAGAGCGCCTCGAGCGTCTCGGGACGGGCCCGGGTGGTGTCCTCGGTGACGAACATGACCGGCAGCCCGTGGTCCACCGCGAAGCGCACCGCCTGCTCGCTCACCTGGAGCATGCGGTCCACCGTCCAGTCCTCGGTGTACTGCCGGATGGCGGAGGAGCCGATGAAGGTGGCGGCCTCGATCGGGAGGCCCACCTCGTCCGAGATCCGGACGATCGGCTCGACGTCGGTCACCAGCGTGCGCGCGGCGCAGTTGGGCACGATCGGGAGCCGGCAGGAGGCGATCTCGCGGGCCAGGGTCCGGACCTGCTCCACCTGGCGGGGGCCCGCGCCCGGGAGCCCGATGTTGGCCCCGCGGATGCCGAGGTCGGCCATCAGGTGGAGGAGGACGATCTTGGCCGACATCGGGGGATCGACCACCGAGGGGGACTGGAGCCCGTCGCGCAGGGTCTCGTCGTTCAGCTCCACCCGGGCGGCGCGGAAGTCGAAGGCGCCGCCCTGGCGGTTCCAATCGTAAATGAGCTGGTCCCGATCCATGCTCCCTCCGACGATGGACGCCGGCGCGCCGGCGGGACGCGCCGGCGCGTCAGTCGCGCGCGCCGG
>DATLZT010000227.1:0-17798 GCA_035573835.1 Gemmatimonadales bacterium | reverse complement strand
GCTGTGGGTGGCGGACAACGGGATCGGGATCGAGCCGCGGTACCACGAGCGGATCTTCGGCGTCTTCGAGCGGCTCCACGGGGGCGAGCGCTATCCCGGCACCGGGGTGGGGCTGGCGATCGTCAAGAAGGGGGTGGAGCGGATGCGGGGCCGCCTGGGCCTGGAGAGCGCCCCGGGCCAGGGCAGCCGCTTCTGGCTCGAGCTCGCCACCGACCGTCGGGGCCAACCGTGACACCGCCCGGTGGGCGGCGGCTCCTTTCCCGTTCGGCTCGGCGAACCGGCTTCCGGCGTCACCGTTCCCGCGTGACAGTTGTCACGGCGAGGCGAGGGGTTGCAGTGCGATTTTCGGTCCGGTGTGCCGGAAGTTGGCGGTGGCACGTTACTGGACAGGGTGGCCCTTCCTGGAGGTCATGAATGATCCGTCTACATCATCGGAGCGTGGCGCTGCTCGGCCTGACTGGGATGGTGGCAGCGCTTTCCGGTTGCGCGGCGCGAGTCTCGCGGAAGGACTTCGAGGCCGAGGTGGCGAAGCTTCGCGAGGAGCAGGTGAACGGTGATCGGGCGCTGTCGGCCCGGCTCGACACCACCGACGCCCGGGTGGCCGAGCACTCGAGCCGGCTCGACGAGCTGGAGAAGAATCTCCAGGCGCTCCGGAGCGAGTTCAACACCACGGTCGAGCGGATGCACTCGATGCTCCGGTTCAATGCCCCGATCCATTTCGGCTTCGACGACGCAACCATCCGGGAGGCCGACATGCCGGTCCTGGATCGGTTCGCCAGCGTCGTGAAGCAGGCGTATCCGGACGCCCGGATCACGGTCGAGGGGTTCGCCGATCCCGCCGGAAGCGCCGAGTACAACCTCCGGCTCGGCAAGCGGCGCGCCGAGGCGGTGGCGCGGTACCTCACCAGCCAGGGCGGGCTCTCCCCGGATCAGATCAAGACGGTGAGCTACGGCGAGGCCCGGAACCGGCAGGTGGTGCCGGGGGCCCACGGGCCCGGCGAGCAGGGGGTGGAGAACCGTCGGGTGACGATGGTGATCGACTACCATGCCCAGCAGCCGACGGCGGCTCAGGCCGACTCGCCGCGGCGGACCGCGAGCCGGTCGGGCGGTACCTCCCGGTAGGCGACAGGCCGCGTCGCCTCCCGTTGGAGGGCCGGCTCCCCCGCGGGGGAGCCGGCCCTCGTCGTTGGTGCCGGGAGCCCCGGGGCGCTCCCCGGGGCGCCCCGGGCTCTTGCGCGTTCCCGCGGCGGGGTGAAGCGTAGTAGTCCCACCAATGGAGGTCTGCAGCATGCGTTCCGTCTCGATCCGCGGTCCTGCCGGAGGTACGCTCGCCTGCGCTCTCGGCCTGCTCGGGCTCCTCGCCTGCGAGGGAAGGAACGGCCTCTCCGGCACCTACACCCGCACCCTGTACGGCGAGGGCGAGCTCCGGATGTCCATGCGTGGCAACACCCTCGCGATGGAGCTCCCGTCTCCGCGGTGGCCCGCCGAGGTGGACATCGAGGGGCCGTTCAGGATGCGGGGCGACACCCTGATCTTCGACGACGCCGCGGAGGCCCTGGGGTGCAAGGCGCCGGACGCGCGCTACCTTGTCCGTCGGCAGGAGGACACCCTGAACATCTCGGGGTTGGGCATGGACCCCTGCGGAGCCCGCCACGCGGCGCTGGTGGGGACCTGGACCAAGTCGTGAGCCGCGCGACCGCGCGGCCCCGTTGCCGAGGCTGGTGGACGAAGCCCCGCCGGCGCACGGTGCGCCGGCGGGGCGTGTCGCGTCAGGAGCCGGGGAGGTCGAGGCTCAGAGCGCGGGCCACTGCTGGGTGACGCAGTGGAAGGCGCCGAGTCCCCAGACGAGATCGGTGCAGTCGATACCCACCACGCGGCGGGTGGGGAAGAGGCGCTGCAACGTCTCGAGCGCCAGCGGGTCCCGGGCCGGGTCGTAGGTCGGCACCAGCACCACGCCGTTGGCGATGTAGAAGTTGGCGTAGCTGGCGGGGAGGCGCTGCCCGTCGTACCAGACCGGACGGGGCATCGGCAGCGTCACCACCCGGAGCGGCTCGCCGTCCTGGTCCCGCATCTCCCGCAACCGCGCGAGGTTCCCGCGTAGGGGCTCGTAGTTCTCGTCGCGGGGATCGTCTTCGACCACCGTCACCACGGTGCGGGGGTCCACGAACCGCGTGAGGTCGTCCACGTGGCCGTCGGTGTCGTCCCCCACGATGCCGTCCCCCAGCCAGAGGACGTGGACCACGCCGAGGTAGTCCTTCAGGTATTGCTCGATCTCCGCCCGGTCCAGCTCGGGGTTCCGGTTGGGGTTGAGCAGGCACGCCTCGGTGGTGAGGACGGTGCCGCAGCCGTTCACGTCCAGCGCGCCGCCTTCCATGACGATCCCGGGGTGGAAGACCGGGATGCCGAGCTCGTCGCCGATCCGGGTGGGCACCAGGTCGTCGAGGTCGAAGGGAGGATACTTCCCGCCCCACGCGTTGAAGCGCCAGTCGACGATCGCTTCCTCGCGCCGACCCCCGACCGACCGCTGCACGAACATCGGGCCGTGATCGCGGCACCAGGCGTCGTTGGTCGGGTGGTGGTGAAAGAACACGTTGGCCGTGTCGGCCCCCTCGGTCGCGAGGAGACACCGGACGTCGGCCTCCATGTCCGGGCCGGCCACGTTGACGTGGACCTCCTCGTGTGCGGCGAGGACGCGGACCATCGCGGCGAAGATCCGCGGCACCGGCTCGAACTTGCCCGGCCACGAGGCCTCCTTGTGGGGCCAGCTCAGCCAGGTGCCGCGGTGCGGGGCCCACTCCGGCGGCATGCGGTAGCCGAGCTCGGCCGGGGTCGGCGCCCGCCGCTCAGTCATCGAGGAAACGGCGGCAGATCGGCTCGTAGGCATCGATCCGGCGATCCCGGAGGAAGGGCCAGTGGGTGCGGGCGAAGCCGACCTTGGCGAGGTCGCAGGTCACCACCAGGATCTCCTCGTCGAGGCCGGCGCGGGCGAGCACGTTCCCGCTCGGGTCGCAGACGAAGCTGCCGCCCCAGAACTCGATCCCGCCGTCCGGGTCCCCCTCGTGTCCCACCCGGTTCACCGCGGCCACGTAGACCCCGTTCGCGATGGCGTGGCTCCGCTGGATCGTCTCCCACGCCGAGCGCTGGGACTCGCCGAATTCGGCCTTCTCCGACGGGTGCCAGCCGATGGCCGTCGGGTAGAACAGCACTTCGGCCCCATGGAGCGCGGTGAGCCGGGCCGCCTCCGGGTACCACTGGTCCCAGCAGATCAGCACCCCGCTCTTGAGGAAGCGGGTCTCCCAGGCCTTGAAGCCGAGGTCCCCGGGGGTGAAGTAGAACTTCTCGTAGAAGAGGGGGTCGTCCGGGATGTGCATCTTCCGGTACTTCCCGAGGTACCGGCCGTCGGCGTCGAGGATGGCGGTGGTGTTGTGGTAGAGCCCCTCGGCGCGCTTCTCGAAGAGCGAGGCGATGATCACGACCCCGAGCTCCCCCGCGAGGCGGCCCAGCGCCTCGGTGCTCGGGCCGGGAATCGGCTCGGCGAGTTCGAAGTGCCGGTGGTCCTCGCTCTGGCAGAAGTACTGGCTCCGGAACAGCTCCGGGAGGCAGATCACCTGCGCTCCCCGCCGGGCGGCCTCCCGGATCCGGTCCACCGCCGCGGCGAGATTCGCCTCGGGATCGGGGCCCATGCGCATCTGCACCAGACCGAGCGTCACCCGGTCCTGCCTGGTCGGGATGGTCATGGCGAGGATAATAAGCGATCCGCCGGACGAGGGAACAGTGATGCGGTAGACGGGTGTCAAATCCGGTACAGCCATCACCAGATCCAGGGGATCCCGGGTGACGGGCGGACGGTGACTGGGAACGTCAACCAGCGACGCCGCCCCCGAGCGCTGGCGACGAAGCGTCCCGGGGCGGCGTCGCCGGCCGGGGGCTCAGATGCGAGGATGGTCCTATGCGGCACTCTCCGAATCTTCCCGCGCCGCGACGGTGGTCGCACCGTCTTCCGGCGACGTTGCTCACGGTCGCATGCCTCCTGGGCCTGGCGGCGTGCGGCGAGCGGGGCCAGCGCGGCGGCGAAACCGGCGGCGACCAGGCCGGGGCGGCCGACACCGCGGACACCGCGATGATGGGCGGCGGCGCCGACACCGCCATGATGCGGGACACCGCCATGATGCGGCACGATACCGGCACCCGCACCGATACCGCGGGGGCGAGGACCGGCACCGGCCGGACCGGACGCATGGGGACGGATACCGGTCGCGGCGTCACCGGCGACACCGCCATGGGGGCGCGTCGCCGGACCGGCACCGACACCACGCCGCGTTGACCCGCGCCGACCGCGAGGCGCACGGGGGAGCCGGAAGCGGCTCCCCCGCGCGCTTTGGGGCGAGCCACGGGCGCGCCGCGGGCCGGGACCATCGTCCCGGCGGGGGGTATAGAAGGTGATTCGACGGATCCCCCGTCGACGTTGGACCCGGGCCGGCCGCGCCGGCCCGATCTGGGGAGGACTCGACACCATGCGCGCACGAATCGTTCCCGTGCTCGTCTCGCTCGCGATCGCGGCCGGCTGCGGCGGCCAGCAGAGCGAGACTACGCCGTCGCCTGAGGAAGCCGCGGGCGTGGGGGACAGCGTCGCCCGCAACCGGCGGGACACTCTTGGCTACACCCCCAGCCGGGATACCGCGCTGGCCGACACCGTCGCGCGGGACGCCCCCTCGGTCGGCCCGGGCGACACCGCGTTGATCGGGGAGCGCGATACCTTGGGCGCCGGAGTGCAGGCCGATACCGCCATGGGCCACGACACCACGCGGATGGGTGACACGGCCACGGTCCAGCCCGACACGGCCGGTGGGTGGCAGCGGGACACCAACGCCGCCGGCGACAGCCTCTGAGGGCCGCCGCGCCCGGGCCAACCCGGCCTGGAAGGAGACGCCATGTCAGCCGTCCGCCGACTCCTCGGCACGCTCACGTTGGGGCTCCTTGCGGTCGCCTGCGGTGACGGCGGCGAGCGCCGCGAGGTGCAGGGGGCGCGCCCGGCCCCCCCGGCGGAAGACCGGAGCGGCAACACCGGGTTCGCCACGCCCGACACCGGGACCCACCCGGGGGAGACGAGCCGGGCGGCCGGCGACACCGTGAGGGGCGCGCCCGACGGCGCCGCCGCGCGTCGCGATGCCGCCACCCCACCCGAGACCACGCGGGCCGTGCGTCCCGCGCCCCGGCGCCGCTCCCCCCCGGCGCCGGCCACGCCGCCGGCGGACACCATCACCAGGGCCGCTCCCGGGGACGCTCGCCGCGACACGGCGAGCCGGGACACGGCCCGGCGTGACACGGTCGCCGCCGACACCACGCCCGGAACCGGAGTGGTTGATTCCGCCCCGCGGGCGGCCGCGGCGGCGCCGCCGGTGGGCGACCCGTATCATCGGCCGCCCCGCGACACCGTCTCGCCGGCCGAGTACGACGGCTGGAAGCAGTACAACCTGAACTGCGCCCGGTGCCACGGCGAGGACGTGCTTGGCACGACGATCGCGCCCCACCTGCTGCAGTCGCTCAAGCCCGGCGGCTCCATCCCCACCAAGGCCGCATTCATCCAAGTTGTCTGCCAGGGGCGCCCCGAGCGCGGGATGCCCGCCTGGTGTCCGCTAGGTATGGAGCCGACCACGATCGAGCGGATCTATGCCTACGTGAAGGGGCGGAGCGAGGGGAGGATCGGCCCCGGCCGGCCGGCGCGCCAGGGCGGATGACGCGGGACGGGGCTTGACCTTCCGGTCCGGCCGTGGCTGCTTTCGCTCCGGTCGTCGCGTGGCAGGGCCCGCCGTGGGGCGGGCCCTTCGTCCACGCGGGGTCGTCCACGCACGCCCATCGATGCGCACCAGGAGCAGGCAATGATCCTCGCCGCCGTGCTGGCGCTCCTCCAGCAGCCCAGCGCTCCCGCCGCCGCCTCCCCGATCGCCGCCGTGGAGGTCACGCCGGCGACCGCCGAGATCGGGATCGGCGGCACCGTTCGACTCCGCGCCCGCGCCCTCGACGCGGCGGGGCGCGAGCTTCCCAACGCCGAGATCCAGTGGTTCTCCGGCGGCGGCGAGGGGGACGTCGACTCCACCGGTCTCGTCCGGGGAGGGTACGCCGGATACGTCCGCGTCACCGCCGTGGCCGCGGTGCCGGGCGCGCAGCGCCCCGCTTTCGGCCAGGCGGTGATCCGGGTCCTGCCGGCGCCGCCCGCCCGGGTCGAGATCACGCCCGCGCCCGAGCGGGTCCTGGTGGGCACCCGGCTCACGCTCGTGGGCACCCCGTTGAGCCGCCACGGCGACCGGCCCGCCGTGCCGGTGACGTTCGCCTCGAGCAACCCGCGGGTGGCGAGCGTCACCCCGGACGGCCGGCTCACCGCCCACGCACCCGGTCGGGCCGTGATCACCGCCAGGGCGGGCCCGGCCACGTCCACCCTCGAGCTCCGGGTGGTGGGGACGGCGATCGCCCGACTCGACCTGGAGCCGGGCTCCCGGCGGGCGCGCACCGGCGACGTGATCCGGTTCCGGGCCACGGCGCGCGACGCCGCCGGGAAGCCGCTGCAGGGCTTCCCCGTGCGCTGGGCCGTGAGCGGCGGCGGCGCCGCCCAGATCGACGACGAGGGTGCGTTCGTGGCCGAGCTCCCCGGCACCTACACCGTCACTGCGACCCTCGGCAGCCGGAGCGCGGACGCCGTGGTGCAGGTGGAGGCTCGCCGGGTGGGCCGCGGCATGGAAGTGGTGGGCCGGGTGCCGATCGGCTTCCGGTCGGCCGAGGTGTGGGTCCACCCGACGGGGACCTGCGCCTATCTCTCCACCATCGCGGACCGGGTCTACGCCATCGACGTCTCCGACCCGTCCCGCCCGTCCATCGTGGACTCGATGGTGGTCGACGCGCAGATCGTCAACGACGTGATGACCACCGAGGACGGCGCCTACGGCGTCTTCTCCCGCGAGGGCGCCTCGACCCGCCGGAACGGGATCGTGGTGTTCGACGCCCGCGATCCGTGTCACCCGAAGCCGATCGCCGAGTACACCGAGACGGTGTCGGGCGGCGTGCACTCCTCGTTCGTCTACCGGGGCCATGCCTACATCACCGACGACGCCACGGGCTCGCTGCGGATCATCGACATCCGGGACCCCTACCGCCCGCGCGAGGTCGCGCGCTGGCAGACCGAGCAGACCGAAGCGGGGCGCTACCTCCACGACGTGCAGGTGGTGGACGGCCTGGCCTACTTGAGCTACTGGAACGACGGGCTGGTGATCCTGGACGTGGGGAACGGGATCAAGGGCGGCAGCCCCGAGACCCCGCGGTTCGTGAGCCAGTACAAGTACGACCTCAACGCCCTCTATGCCCGGGTGGATCAGCTCTGGGGGCTGGGCGCGCGGGGTACCCACACCGCCTGGCGCCACCGGAACTACGTCTTCGTGGGCGACGAGGTGTATGCCGCGAGCCAGACCAAGGGGCTCCAGGGCGGCAATGGGCTCACCTTCGGGCGGCTCCACGTGATCGACGTCTCCGACATCGAGCGGCCGCGCGAGGTGGCCTGGTACGAGCCGACCGACGGCGGGGTGCACAACGTCTGGGTGGCGGGCGACACGCTCTACCTCGGGAACTACCAGGGGGGCGCCCGGGTGCTCGACATCTCCGGGGAGCTCAAGGGCGATCTCCTCCGCCAGGGGCGGGAGATCAGCTGGCAGCAGACCGCCGACTCGAGCGGCGCCGTCCCCCGGGTCCCCTACGCCTGGGGCGCGGTGGTGAAGGACGGCAAGATCTTCGTGCCCGACATCAACACCGGCCTCTGGATCCTCCGGCTCACGCCCCGGAAGGACACGCCGACGCCCTGACCTCGCGGTCGGGGGCAGGGGGAGGCTCCCGAATGCCGGGCGGCGGCGCCGCCCGGCATTCCTCATTCCACATTCCACCGCCGGCGGGCGATATTTCCCCCATGCTTCCGGCCGTCGAGCACACCGAGTTCGCCGCCGCGATCCTCCAGGCGACGATCACCCTCGGCCTCGCGCTGCTCTGCCTCTACCTCCATCGGCGCTACCGGAAGCCCTACTTCGGGTGGTGGGCCGCCGCGTGGGGAGTCTACGCGCTCCGCATCGGCGCCATCGTGAGCTTCCTCGCGACCGGACAGCTGCACTGGCTCTACTGGCACCAGGTCGCCACCGGATGGACGGCGCTCGCGCTCCTCTGGGCCGCGCTGGTCTTCTCCCAGCAGGTCCGGTGGCGCCCCTGGTACCTCGCCGTCGTGCTCTTCCCGCCGGTCTGGTCCTACGTCGCCATCTACCGGCTCGACCACTTCCTCTGGGCCGCCGGACCGGCGGTCCTCTTCCTGAGCCTGGCGACACTCTGGACCGGCTGGGTCTTCCTGCGCTACCACCGCCGGGTGGGCTCGAGCGGGGCGGCGGTCCTGGCCGGTGCGCTCCTCCTCTGGGGCGTCCACCACCTCGACTACCCGCTCCTCCGGGCTCGCGGCGCCTGGAATCCCTGGGGCTATTACCTCGACATCCTCTTCATCCTGGCCAGCGGCGCCGGGATCCTGCTCCTGGTGATCGGGGACCTGCAACGGGGCCTCGGCGCCCTCTCGGCCCTGTCGAGCGACCTCCAGCGCCGGGGGGAAACCGACGAGGTGGTGGCGCGGCTCCTGGGGCGGCCCCTCACGCTGGCCGGGGTCACCGGGAGCGCGATCTACCTGGGATCGGACGGGAGCGGGCGATTCGTGCGCGGGGTGGGCGCCTGCGCCGGCTGGACCGGAACCGTCCCCGGCGGCCGCGCCGCCGCGTTGATCGCCGACGCGCTGTCGGCGGGGCGCCCGGTGGTGGCCAGTGACTGGATCGACGACACGGGGCCCGGCATCCCCCGCTTCGCGGCGGTGCTCCCGGTGTTCCAGGGACACGAAGCGATCGGGGCGCTCGTCATCGTGGGCGACGCGCGCGACCCCTTCACGGCGCTGGACGAGGGATTCCTGCGCGCCCTGGGGCAGCAGGTGGGCGCGGCGCTGGAGAACGCCGATCTCTACCGCCGGCTCCAGGCCCGGACCGCCGAGCTCGAGCGGCTCTCGGCCCGGATGGTCCAGCAGCACGAGGAGGAGCGGCGGCGCATCTCGCTCGAGCTGCACGACGAGACGGCCCAGGTCTTCTCCGCCGTGAAGCTCCAGCTCGGGGTGCTCCAGGAGTGCGTCCCGCCGGAGGTGGCGGCCCGGCTGCAGCACGTGGTCTCCCTGGTGGACGCCGGGATCCGGAGCATCCGGAGCGTGACCAACGACCTCCGGCCCACCCTGCTCGACGATCTCGGCCTCCTGCCGGCCCTCCGCGCCCTGGCGACCGATTTCGCCGGCCGCAGCGGCCTCGAGGTGACGGTCGAGGCGCCGCAGGCGGTGCCGGCGCTGGCCAAGGACGCCGAACTGGCGCTGTTCCGCGCGCTGCAGGAGGCGCTGGCCAACGTGGCGCGCCACGCCGCCGCGCGGCGTGTGGCGGTCCGCCTCGCGGTGCAGGGCGGCGAAATCGTCCTCTCGGTCGAAGACGACGGCCGCGGCCTGCCGGCGGGCGGCGGCGAGCGAAACGGACGGATGGGGCTCGCCGGCATGCGGGAGCGGATCTCGGCCCTGGGCGGGGTGGTGGAGGTCGGGAACGCCCGACCATCCGGCGTCCGGCTCAGGGTCCGGCTCCCCGTGCCCGCGGTGGAGGCCCGATGAGCGCCGCGCCGATCCGGGTGCTGGTGGCCGACGACCACGCCCTGGTGCGGGAGGGCATCCGCCACGTGCTGACCGGCGCGCAGGGGTTCGAGGTGGTGGGCGAGGCCGGCACCGGCAGCGAGGTGGTGACGCTCGCGGCCGCCTGCCTGCCCGACGTGATCCTGCTCGACATCTCGATGCCGGGCGGGAGCGGCCTGGAGGTGGCCGGCGAGCTCCGGCGGGTGGCGCCCGGCGCCAAGGTGCTCATGCTGAGCATGCACGATCACGCCGAGTACGTGCTGGACAGCGTCCGCGCGGGGGCGCACGGGTACCTGCGCAAGGACACCGCGCCGGCCGAGCTGCGCAACGCCATCCGGGCGGTGCATCGAGGGGAGGCGTTCTTCAGCCCGGCCGTGGCGCTGCGGCTCACGGCGGCGGTGCGGGGGGAGGAGACCCGCGACGAGCGCCCGCCGGGCAAGCTGGACCTGCTCACCAACCGGGAGCGCGACGTGCTGTTGGGCATCGCCCGGGGGGAAACCAACAAGGAGATCGCGGCGCGGCTCGGGATCAGCCCCCGGACCGTGGAGACGCACCGGGAGAGCCTGATGCGCAAGCTCGAGATCCGGACCGTCGCCGGGCTGACCCGGTTCGTGGTGGAGCAGGGCCTCCTGGCCGACGGGGAGACGGCGCCCTAGCGCCGGCCGGGCCGAGCCTCAGTTGCCGTCGAGCGCCAGGCGGGCGGAGCCCGCCGACACCGGCCACCGCGGGGTGAGACTCCGGCCTTGGATGGTGTGGTCGAGCCCCCGTTCCGACTTGGCCACCGTCTCGATCGGGTAGGCCCACGCCTCGACCTCGGGCACGGGGCGGAGGGGGAGCGGACGGGCCAGTGAGACCTCCGGCGCGAAGTAGCCGTCCGCGGGGAGCGCCGCGGGCCGCCAGCGGTACTCGATCCCGAGGAGGCCGTCGCCGCCGAAGACGATCACCTTCTCCAGCGCCCGGTCCTCGCTCCGCAGCACGAGCTCGATGCGATGCGCGCCGCCCCGGGTCTCGACCGTGAACGGCTGCCCCGCCCAGGAGACCACCGGCCGGTAATCGCCCCGGGCGTAGCGGTCGAAGGACTCGTGCTGGTCGAGCACCCGTTCCACCACCAGCGACCGGTCCTCGCGGTCGACCGGCGGCAGCTCGCCCAGCCGGATGCCCTGCTCGATCGCATGGATGCTGGGGGTGCCCGCGCTGCCGCCCGACTCGGGTGCCGCCCCGTCGCCCAGCGCGAGCAGGTGGTGGGCTTCCCGGCGGCGGGTGAGCGTGTCGGCGTAGTTGGTCCCCGCGTCGAAGACGGTGTATTCCTCGATGGCGGCGCCCCGCCGCGGACTCAGCACCGCCGAAAACCGGCCCGAGTGGATCCAGAGCTCGGGATGGCCGTCGCCGTCGAGGTCGAGCGCTTCGCACGCCAGGGGCTCGTCCCGGCGGAGCACCGCCTCGGCGGCGGCGAGCTCCCGCCAGATCGCGGCGCGGAGGTGAGGGAGGTAGAGCCCCCCGAAGACCCCGTGCCAGTAGGCGTCGTTGCATTGGGCCCGGCCGATCGCCCGGCGGGCCTCGGGCGGGTCGCCCCGCTCGCGGGCGAGCGCCGAGAGCGCCTGCATCTTCTTGTGCATCCGATTCGCCTCGGCGTACTTCGCGAGGAAGTTGCGCCAATGCGCTCCCCGCACCAGCGCGCCGTCGGGGCCGGCCACCCGCTGGGGACCGAGGTCCCGCTCCAGACGGGCCAGCCGCACCGCCGCGGCGGGCGGGAGCGACCAGGCCTCCATCTCCCGGTAGGAGGCGGTGGGCAGGTAGGCCAGCCCGGCGCTCGGGACCTCGGCCAGCGCTTCGGCGAAGGTCGAGAGTCGGACCTCGCCGCCCGCGACCAGGCCGCCCAACGTGTCGCAGAACCGGTCGAGCCAGCCGCGGTCGTAGACCCACTCGTGGGTACCGGGCCAGCCGCCGAACTTCTCGCCGTCGTCGGCCAGCACCGCCAGCCGATGCCCCTCGGCGCGGAGGGCCCGGAGGTACGCGGCGGTCTCCTCGGGCGGTTGGAACGGGATCAGGTAGCGCAGCCGCTCGTCGATCGGGAAGAGCGCCACCCGCTTGCCCCCGCTCTCGGTCCAGAAGGGGGCGTGGAGCCGGTCGCGCTCGAAGCCGGTCACCAGGAAGTGCCGGTCGTCCACCAGCGCGAACCTGACCCCCGCATCGGCGAGGTCGGCGGCGAGCTCCGGTTCCCAGACGCGCTCGGTGAGCCAGAGTCCCGACGCCTCCACCCCGAACAGCCGCCGCAGCGCCTCGCGCATCCAGCCGATCTGCTCCAGCCGGTCCGGCCGGGGGAGGGAGGCGAGCACCGGCTCGTAGAACCCGGCGAGCAGGAGCTCGAGCTGCCGGTCCGCCGCCAGGCGACCCACGAGGTCGAGGAGGCGGCGGTCGTGGACCTCGAGCCACTCGAGCAGCGGCCCCGAGACGTGGAGCGCGATCGGCAGGAAACCGCGCTCCGCCACCCGGGAGAGAAAGGGGAGATACGCCTCCCGCACGTGCCGCTCGAAGACGTGATCGAAGTTGCCGATCGGCTGGTGGAGATGCACGCCGAAGGCGAAGCGGATCGGTGGCATGGGGTGGAGGGGCATCGCGCGGCGCACTAGACGCCGAGGGTCCGGGAGCCGCTCAGCGCCGCCTCGACCGAGGCGAGCACGTCGGGGAACAGGCGGTCGCGCGCGGCGAGGTCGTCCGCGAGGCGCTGGGCGGCCTCGATCCCGCCCTCGGCCTCCCCGCGGAGCGCGGCCAACAGGCGCTCGGCGTCGTCGCAGTGGAGGTTGAACCGACGGACGGCGTAGTCGGTCACCGCGCCGGTGGAGATGATGAACTGCCAGTCGGAGGACTGCGCCAGGAGCAGCTCCCGCGCCGCCTGGGCCAGTACCGGCCGGAGCGCCGGCGCGGCGAGGGCGGCGGGGGCCGCGTCCCAGAACGCCGCTTCCAGCGCCCAGAGACGGGGCCAGGTCCACCGGGTGGCGTCGTTGAGCCACATGCTGAAATCGCCGTTGGCGCCCCAGGAGCCCTGGGCGAGCCGGATGCCGATGCGGGGGGCATGTTCGAAGATGTGCCGTCCGGCCGTGACCGGCCTGACCCCGGGCCGGTGGACCAGTTCCCGGTAGACGCCGGCCAGGAAGTCGACGCCCTCGAACCACCAGTGGCCGAACAGCTCGGTGTCGAAGGGGGCGACGATCACGCCGCCGCGCTCGCGGCCCCGTTCGGCCGCGGTGCCGGCGAGGAGCTCGGCGAAGTGCGCCGCGTGGGTGCGGGCCCGGTCCCGCGCCGCGTCCGGCTGGTACGGCTGCTTGGCGCCGAGGTCGACTCCGGGGCCGCTCACCCGCCAGAGCTTGAGCCCCCCGGGCCAGCGGATCTTGTGGAACTCCAGGTACCACTCGTCGCCCGGGTAGCCGTGATGACGGCTCCACACCTGCCTGGAGGAGCGGGGATCCCGCACCAGGACCGCGACGGTCCGGTCGGTGTTGGCCGGGGTGACCCGATAGGCGTGGTAGGGCGAGTAGCCCGTCCGCTCCGCCGCCTGGATCGCGAGCGCCTGCTGTTCGTCGGGGCTCATGAGCTCCCCGTACGCCCCCAGGGGTCGGCCGGCGCCGGCCATGTGGGAGTCGGCGAAGAAGTACCGGAAGCCGGCGTCGGCCAGGTGTTCCTCGATGCCGCGGCGGATGCCGGTGTACGGGGCGCCGTCCATCGGCGCCCACACGCCGCGGGGTCGGTAGGCGCATTCGGGCACCCAGCAGCCGGCGGGCGCGCGGCCGAAGATCCGACGGTGCTCGCTGCGGCCCAGGGCGAGCTGGAGGCGGATGCTCTCGTCGCGCGAGAGGAGCGGCAGGAACCCGTGGGTCGCCGCGGAGCCCATGATCTCGAGCCGGCCCCCCTCCTCGAGACGGCGGAAGGCGGCCGGGATGTCGCCGTCGATCGCCTGGAAGAGCCGACGGAGCCGGAGGAGTCGCTCGCGCCAGAATCCCACCAGCGGGAGGAGGTCCCGGTCGCCGCTGCTCTCCAGCGACGCGGGGGCCTCGTCGCAGGCGGCGAGTCGCTGGGTGAAGTAGGCCTCGAGCTCGCGCCGGAAGTCGTCGCCGGCGAGCTGGTTGGCCAGCACCGGCGTGAACCCGATCGAGACCGGGGCGGGGATCCGATCCTCGGCCAGCTCCAGCAGCCGCTCGAGGAGGGGCAGATAGGTGTCGATCGCCGCCTCGCAGATCCAGTCGCTCCCGTGGGGCCAGCGGCCGTGGTTGAGCACGTAGGGCAGGTGACTGTGCAAGGCGAAGACGAAGTCCATCCCGCGGTCCTCAGTGGGCCTGGGCCGCGCCGAGCGGGTGGGCCACGCCGAGCACCCGGCGATAGACCTCCCGGTAGCGGAGCTCGGAGCGCTCCCAGCCGAAGTCGCGCGACATCGCCTCGCGCATCATCAGCTGCCACCCGGGCTGGTCGGCGTACATGTCCACCGCGCGCGTCACCGCGCCGAGGAAGTCGTCGGGAGTGTAGGCGTCGAAGAGGAAGCCGGTGACGCCGTCCTCGATCGTGTCCGCCAGCCCGCCGACCCGCCGCGCCACCGGGATGGTGCCGTAGCGCTGGGCCCGCATCTGCGTGAGCCCGCACGGCTCGTATTGCGACGGCATGAGACAGAGGTCGGCGCCCGCCATGATCCGGTGCTCGAGGCGGTCGGTGAACTCGAGCTGCACGGCGATCCGTCCCGGGGCCCGGGCCGCCAGGTCGGTGAGCGCCGCTTCGTAACGCGGCTCGCCGCTGCCGAGGAAGACGAATTGGGCGTCGAGCGCGAAGTAGCCCGGGTTCTCCAGGATCAGGTCGAAGCCCTTCTGCGCCGTCATCCGGGCCGTCATGGCGAAGAGGGGGATCCGGCCCCGTTGCGGCAGGCCGAAGGTCCGCTGGAGCGCGGCCTTGCATTTGCGCTTCCCGGAGAGGTCGTCGGCGGTGTAGCGGGCGGTGATCTGGGGATCGGTGGCGGGATTCCAGACCGCCTGGTCAATGCCGTTGACGATCCCCACGAAGCGGTCGCGCAGCGCGATGAACGCCTCGTGCAGCCCGAAGCCGCCCGCCGGGGTGCGGAGCTCATGGGCGTGGGTCGGACTCACCGTGGTCACCACGTCGGAGAAGGCCAGCCCGCCCTTGAGGAAGTTCATCCGCCCGTACCACTCGAGCTGGCGCCAGTTGTAGAGCTCCCAAGGGAGCCCGACTTCCTCCATCGTGCCCGGGGGGAAGTGGCCCTGGAAGCCGGCGTTGTGCACCGTGAGCACGGTCGCGACCTGACGCGCGTACGGGTCGCCCGCGAAGCGCGAGCGCAGGTACACCGGGGCGAGCGCGGTATGCCAGTCGTGCGCGTGGAGGATGACCGGGGGATCGGCCAGGCGGGGCAGGGCGGCGAGCGCGGCCAGCACGAAGAAGGCGTAGCGCCGGGCGTTGTCGGGATAGTCGAGCCCGTTCTCGCCGTAGAGCCCGCCCCGGTTGAAGAACTCCACGTGCTCGACGAAGTAGAGCCGCGGGCTCCGCCGGGCGTCGGCGATCCGCCGGTCGGCCACCCGGAACAAGCGCGCCTCCTCGACCCGGGCGCCCACCGGCACGTCGAAGCTGTCGCCTACCGGCTCGAGGTCGGGCGCGGCGGCGCGGACGGCGCGGTAGAGCGGCATCACGATGACCGTGTCGAGCCCCGACTTGGCCTGGAACGAGGCCAGGCTCGCCACCGCCTCGCCCAGTCCCCCGGTGCGGGCGTACGGCGCGAGTTCCGCCACCAGGTGCACGACGGTCACCGGCCGCCCGTCGTGGCTCACGAGCGGCGCCGGGGGCGGGATGGCGGCTTCGGCGCGCGACATGGCGGCTGCCTCACGCCGTCGGGGGGAGGTCGTCGCCGCCCGCGCCCCGCGCGGCCGGGACGTAGTACTCCTGCACATACTGCTTGAGCATCCGGGCCGCGGTGAAGCGGCTCCCGGCGGTCCGCAGCGCGTGCTTCATCTTCTCCACCCAGCCGGTCGGAATCCCCCGCGGGTCACGGGCGTAGAACAGCGGCACGACCTGCCGCTCGAGGATCGTGTAGAGATGCTCGGCGTCGGCGGCATCGGCGTCGGCGTCGGCCGGGGCCGGCGGGATGGCCCAGCCGTTCAGCCCGTCGTAGCCCTCGTGCCACCAGCCGTCGAGCGTGCTGAGCTGGGGCACCCCGTTGAGACCCGCCTTCATCCCGCTCGTTCCACTTGCCTCCAGCGGGAGCCGCGGCAGGTTGAGCCAGAGATCCACCCCCTGCACCAGGCGGTGCGCCAGGTGCATCTCGTAGTCCTCCAGGAACGCCACCCGGCCCTCCAGCGAGGGATCGCGGGTGAAATGATAGACCGTCTGGAGGACCTCCTTGCCGGGCGTGTCGGCGGGGTGCGCCTTGCCGGCGAAGATCAGCTGCACCGGTCGGGATGGGTTGGTGAGCAGCCGGCGGAGCCGGTGCAGGTCGCGGAAGACCAGGTACGCCCGCTTGTAGGTGGCGAACCGCCGCGCGAAACCGATGGTGAGGACGGTGGGATTGAGCAGGGTCCCCGCGCCCACCACGTGCGCCGCCTCCTTCCAGCGGCTGGCCCACCGCCGGCGCGCCTCCTCCCGGATGTAGTTCATCAGCGTCGCCTTGTTCGCCTGGTGGGCGCGCCAGAGCTCGCCGTCGTCCAGCTCGAGCGTCCGCTCCCAGAGGGCGGGATCGTCGACCCGCCCGACCCAGTCGGGGCCCAGGTGTCGGTCGAGCAATTCCTGGATCGGGTGCGACATCCAGGTCCGGAGGTGCACGCCGTTGGTGACGTGCCCGATCGGCACCCGCGCCTCGTCCAGCCCGGGCCAGAGGGGTTGCCAGATCTGGCGCGAGACCTCCCCGTGCCGCCGCGCCACCCCGTTCACCCGGCCGGAGAGGCGGATGGCGCAGACCGTCATGTGGAACTGGTCGTGGTCCTCGACCGGGTGGCGCCCGATCCCGAAGAACGTCTCCCGGTCGATCCCCATCTCCTCCCAGATCGGCCCGGTGCACTCCGCCAGCAGATCGGCGGAGAAGGTGTCGTGACCGGCGGGCACCGGCGTGTGGGTGGTGAAGATCCCCCCGGCCCGCACCTGTCGCACCGCCTCGGGGAAGGCCACGCCCCGGGCAGTGAGCTCCCGGACCCGCTCGACCATCATGAAGGCGGCATGCCCCTCGTTGGCGTGCCACGCCGCCGGGTCGATCCCCACCGCGCGCAACACCCGCACCCCGCCCACGCCGAGGATCCACTCCTGGCGGAGCCGCAGGTCGCGCCCGCCGGCGTAGAGGCGGCTCGCGAGCTCGCGATCGTCGGGGTGGTTCTCCTCCAGGTTGGTGTCGAGGAGGTATACCGGCACCCGGCCGACCATCATGCGCCAGGCGCCCACATGCACCTCCCGCCCGAAGGTGCGCACCGTCGCGAGGTACGGCTCCCGGTTGGGGCCGAGCACCCGCTCGAGCGGCGCGCTCGCCGGGGTGAACTGCTCGTCGCTGTCCTCCTGCCAGCCGTCGAGCCGGAGCCGCTGGTCGAAGTACCCCCGGGTGTAAAGGAGACCCACCCCCACGAGCGGGACGCCCAGGTCGGAGGCCGCCTTGCAGTGGTCGCCCGCCAGGACGCCGAGGCCGCCGGAGTAGATCGGCACCGAATTATGCAGCCCGAACTCGGCGCAGAAGTACGCCACCGGCCGGCCGTCGTGGTCCGGGTGCGCCCCGGCGAACCAGGTCCCGGCGTTGGAGCCGAGCCGGTGGTACTCGGCCATCACCGCGTCGTAGCGGGCCAGGAAGTCGGGATCGCGGGCGCAGGTGCTGAGCCGGCCGGGATCCACCAACCGGAGCAGCGTGATCGGGTTGTGGCGGGTGAGGTGCCAGAGCGTCTCGTCGATCGCGGCGAAGAGTCCCCGGGCGGCGCGGTCCCAGCTCCAGAACAGGTTGGTGGCGATGGCCGCGAGGCCCTCGATGCGCTCGGGGAGATAGGGGATCTTGGTCCGGTCCACGGTCATGGGGGGATAAGTAATAAGGCGGCGGGACGAAAGGCGAAACGGCGGGGCCGAC
>DATLZT010000226.1:0-12859 GCA_035573835.1 Gemmatimonadales bacterium | reverse complement strand
GAGCTCGAGCCGCACCCGCTCTCCTTTCGCCCCCAGCAGCCGGGCCTGCAGTGTCTTGGCGGCGATTCCGGCCACGGTGGTGTCGTTGAGGCTCACCAGCCGGTCACCCGCGGTGATCCCCGCCCTCGCCGCCGGGCTCCCCGGCAGGACGGCGAGCACGGTCGGACGCCCGTCGACATCCTCCACCACGATTCCCGCCCCCGCCGTCCGCCCGAGCTCCCAGGCCAGCAGCTTCTCCGCCTCGGCGCGGGTCTGGAAGAAGCTGTGCGGATCCAGCGAACGCAGCATGCCGTCGATCGCGGCCCGGACGAGCTGGGTCGTGGTGACGGTGTCCACGTAATTCAGGCGGATCTGGTTGAGGAGGCCGGAGAAGGTCTGGAGCTGCTCGTACGACGAGCCCCGTTGGGCCCGGAGGTCGCCCCGGGGCAGGACGGGCCCCCCGAGGAGGACGGCGAGAGCGAGGCCGGCGGTGCGGAGGCGCATGGGGAGCGGCTGCGATGGTCCCGAAATGTAGCGACCGCCCCGAGCACACGGCACGTCGCGATGGTCCTTGCCGGGACCGGATCTCCAGATCGGGCGGCGAATCGGCTCGGCAGGATGGCGAGCGATCACCCGTATCCCCATCCTGCCGCGCGCATCCGCCCCCCGCAAGGGCAGGGCGCCTAGCGGCCGCCGAGGCTCTGCAGCCGGGTCTCCACCTCGGCGAGTTGGGCGCGGAACCGGCTCGGCGCCATCGCGCGGAACCGGGTGAAGGCGCCGCGGGCCTCGGCGGTGTCCCCCACCTGGAGCGCCACCAGGCCGAGGAGGTAGGGGATTCGCGGGTCGCGACGATTGGCTTCCGCCGCCTGGCGGAGGGCCTGGCGCGCCTCCTCCCACCGGCGCGCCAGCGCGAGCGTGCCGCCGAGGTCGAGCAGCAGGCTCGGGTCGTCGGGATTGGTCTCGATCGCCCGGCGGCGCTCGGCGATGGCGAGGTCCCACTCCTGGCGCCGCTCGTGGATGCGGGCGAGCTGCACGTGCGCCACGTAGAGCCCGACGTCGTGCGCCAGCGCCTCCCGGTAGTACGCCACGGCGTCGTCGTACCTCCCGGCGAGGAAGCTCACCGTCGCGAGCACGTACCGGTAGTCGTTGGAGCCGAGCGGGAGGAAGCCCAACGAGTCGGCCGCCTCGGCCGCCACGGCCCGGTCGAGGAGCAGCCGGATGTCGGCGATCGCCTGGTCGTAGCGCTCGAGGTGCGCGGCCGAGAGGCCGTGGTACCAGCGCACCTCGTCAGGCACCCGATCCCCCTGCGGACCGGCCCGCTTGTCCCGCAGGATGCTCTGGAGCCGGTCGTAGGCGAGCCCGTACCGGCCGTCCCGGAAGGCGTCGATGCCCTCGGAGAACGCGCTGTACCACCAGATGGTGGTGGCGAGGTTCCACTCCTGCGCGTGGTTCCGCCGGTCGACCCGGGAGAGGATACCCAGGGGCACCAGCGGGTTGAGGAGGAAGGCGCGGCGGTAGAGCCGGGCCGACTCGAGCTCGGGGTCGGGAGTGGCATCGGGATCCGCCGTGCGGCGCCGCTTCCAGTACTTCTCCCCCCGGGCGATATGGAGGACCGAGAGGGCGAGGTACGCTTCCGCGTACTGGGGCGCGATGGTGATGGCCTCCCGCAGCGCCCGCTCGGCCGCGTCGTAGCGCTTCTTGTCCCAGTAGCCCAGGGCCAGCCGGTAGTGGGCCACCGCGTCGTTCGAGTCGGCCCGGGCCCGCGCCTCGAGCTCCTCGAGCGACGCCGACGACCGCCCCGCCTGCGCGGCGAGCGGCGGCGAGAGGAGACCTCCCACGAGGACCAAGCAGAGCGCGCGGAGCCGCATTCGACCGAATACTACTCGGTGGGATCGGTGGACAGGAGGTGCGCCGGCGTCCCGGCCGGATGCCTCGCGCGGCGATCAGGGGACCGAGGCCCCGGGCGCGGCCACCGCCTGCTCGCCCCGACCGGCGCGGAGCAGGGCGGCACCGAGGTCCACCAATGAATCGGCGTCGTCGGGGTTGGTCTCGATCGCCCGGCGGCGGTCGGCTCTGGCAAGGTCCCACTGCTGGGGACGTCGATCCGCCGCCACCCGCCTCAGGCCGGGAGCCGGGCCAGCTGGTCGAGCTTGAGCACCGTGCGCCAGTTGCGGGTGGTGACGGGGGAGCCCACGGCCCGGTCGAGGAGCCCGGGCGAGAGCTTGGAGCCCGCCACGCCCGCGCCGAAGTGGATCCAGAGCGCGTCGCCCACCCGGACGATGCGCTCGCCGCGCGCGGCGCGGGCCTCGAGCTCCCGGACGGCCTCCGGTCTGGGCGGTGCCTTGGAGACGGCCAGCATCACGAGGCTCGGCTCCTCGCGGGAAGCCTCCGGGAACGGATTGCCGGGCAGGTAGGCCGACCACTCCGTGGCGGTCCGGGCGATGACCGGGATCGTGAGGCCGAACCGCCGTTCGATCCGGCGCTCCAGCTCCCGTTCCACGACGGTCCGCGCGCCCTTCGCCTCGAAGACGATATTGCCGGTCTGGATGTAGGTGCGGACCCCGGCCCAGCCGAGCTCCTCGCAGGCCGAGCGCAGGGCCGCCATCGGGATGCGGTTGGTGCTCCCGACGTTGAAGCCGCGGAGCAGGGCGATGAAGGTGGACATGGGGCGATGCGCTCGCGCCCGACTACGCCGGGCGGCATCCCTCCCGGACGGCGTCGAGGATTTCCTCCCGACTCGGGCCGGCCTCGATCGCGGGCACGTCCAGGGGGGAACCGGCGGGCCGCTCCGGCCCGAGCACGAACACCCGGCCGTCCCTGCGGCGGATCCGCCCGGCGCGCTCACGCCGGGTCCGTTGGAGGAGGGCGGCGAGGCGCCGGCGCGCTTCCGAGGAAGGGAATTCCCTCACGGGACCACCAGGTCGATGCCCGCTTCCCGAGCCGCGCGCCGGAGTCGCGGGTCGCGGGTGGGGAGGGGTGCACGCTGGCGCCGAGCGAATCCGGGACGCCCCACGACGGGACCCCTACTCCCCCGCCTGGTACACCACCTTCCCGCCCACGACGGTCGTCCGCACCTGTGCCTGGTCGATCGTCTCGGGCGGGATGGTGAAGAGGTCCCGGTCGAGCAGCACCAGGTCCGCGAGGTAGCCGGGCTTGAGCAGTCCCCGCCGCCGCTCGGCGAAGGTGGCGTACGCGTTCTCGTAGGTGTAGGCGCGGAGGGCCTCCTCCACCGTGATCTTTTCCTCCGGCACCCACCCCCGGGGGTGCTTGCCGTCGAGCGTCCGGCGGGTGACGGCGGCGTAGATGCCGAGGATCGGGTCGATCGGCGCCACCGTCCAGTCGGAGCCGAAGGCGAGGTGCGCCCCGCGGTCGAGCAGGGACCGGAAGGCGTAGGTGGTCCTGATCCGGTCGGGCCCGATCCGCTTCTCGGCCCAGCGTCCGTCGTCGATCGCGTGATACGGCTGCATCGAGGCGATCACCCCCAGCCGCGCGATCCGCTCGATGTCCTCCCGCCGCAGGTGTTGGGCGTGCTCGATCCGGAACCGCCGGTCCCTGGCTCCGTGGGCCTGCGCCACGCTGTCGAAGATGTCGAGCAGGAGGCCGTTGGCGCGCTCGCCGATGGCGTGCACCACCACCTGGAGCCCCGCCGAGTCGGCGCCGCCGATCCAGGCCCGGAGCGAGTCCTCCGGGGTCACCAGCAGCCCGGTGGTCGATGGATCGTCGTTGTAGGCGGTGTAGAAGAGCGCGGTGGTGGAGCCGAGGGAGCCGTCCACGTACCCCTTCACGCCGCCGATCCGGAGCCAGTCGTCGCCCCGGCCGAGCCCGGCCACGGTGTCGGCGACCCATTGCCAGTCGCCGAGCGGGAAGAAGAGCGTGGCCCGGACGGTGAGCCTGCCGGCCGCCTTGGCGCGGAGGTAGGCGCCCAGGTCGTCCCGCGGCACGCTCACGTCGTGTACGGCGGTGACGCCCTTCGAGGCGGCGAACGCCATGGCCCGCGCGAGCGCGGCGTCGCGCTGGGCCGGGCTCGGCGCCGGCATCGCGGCGTAGACCGGATCCTGCGCCGCGTCCTTGAGGATCCCGGTCGGCTCGCCGGTCTTCGGGTCCCGCACGATCGTCCCGCCGGGGATGTCCGGGGTGGCGCGGGTGATGCCGGCGTGCTTCAGGGCGAGCGAGTTGGCGAGGGCCATGTGGCCGTCCAGCCGCTCGACGAATACCGGGTTGTTGGGGGTCACCGAGTCGATCCACTCCCGCCGGGGCAACGGCGTGCCGGGCCAGCGCTCGTGGTCCCAGTCGCCCCCCACGATCCACTCGCCCGGCTGGCGCTCGGCGGCGAACGCCTTGAGTCGGGCGATGAACTCCCCCGGCGTGTCGGCGTCCCGCAGGTCCACGCTGGCGAGCTGGAAGCCGCCGTCGACGAAGTGCACGTGGGCGTCGCTGAACCCGGGGGTGACGAGCGCCGCGCCGTTGCCGAGCACCCGGGTGGCCTCCCCGACGTGGCGGGCGATCTCCGCGCTGTCCCCCACCGCGAGGATCGAGTCCCCCGACACCGCGACGCCCTCGGCCCAGGGCCGGGCGGTGTCGCCGGTCCAGACCCGGCCGAAGACGACCAGGTCGGCCGCGGGGGCACGGGAGCAGGCGGCGAGGAGGACGAGCGCGAGGAGCGGGGACGGGGCGCGCCCGGAGGGCCGGCGCCGGGGACGACGGTCGCGGAGGTGCGGCATGCGGTTCCTTCAGCGGCGTTTGGTGAGACGGCGCAGGGTCTCGAGCTTCTCGAGCGCGCTCCCGCCCGAGGCGGCGGGGGCGACGGCAAAGAGGTCCCGGATGTCCAGCAGGATCTCGAGCATCAACTGGTCCCGCATGTAGGCCCACTCGAGCTCGGCCATGCGCGCGTCCTGGCCCGCGGCGCGGGCCCGCTCGTACGACTCCCGATAGATCGTCTCGAGGTTGGCGAGGATGCGCTCGCGCGGACGCATGACGGCGACGGGCCTCGATGGTCGGTGGCGGATGCGGGGAACGCCGTAGATTACGCGGTCCACGCCGAAAGTGCCACTCGCCCCCGGGAATCCCGCCCGCCCCCGGCCCGCCGCCGGCGCGCCGCCTCGCCCCGCGTCGGCCGGGCGGGGTTACCTTGGGGTTAGCTTACGGATCGGCGGCCGCCCGCCGCGTGCCCGCCGCGCGCCCGCGGCAATCCGGCGGCCACTCACGGCAGTCGCTCTCGCTGGAGGCCACATGTCACTCAACGGCAAGCGCGTGCTCTTCTTCGCGGGGCCGCTCTACGAGGAGCTGGAGCTCTGGTACCCGAAGATCCGCCTGGAGGAGGAGGGGGCGGAGACGGTGGTCGCGGGCACCGGGGAGCGGACCTACCTCGGGAAGCGGGGCTCCTATCCCGTCACCGTCGACGCCCAAGTCGACGAGCTGGACGCCGCCGACTTCGACGGCCTGGTCATCCCCGGCGGCTACGCCCCCGACGTCATGCGGCGCAACCGGAAGTTGCTGCAACTCACCCGCGAGATCTTCGAGGCCGGCAAGCCGGTGGCGTTCATCTGCCACGCCGGTTGGGTCCCGATCTCGGCCGGCATCGTGCGGGGGCGGCGCGGCACCAGCGTCGGCGCCATCAAGGACGACCTGGTCAACGCCGGCATGATCTGGGAGGACAGCCCGGTCGTGGTGGACGGCAACCTGATCTCGTCCCGCACCCCGGCCGACCTCCCGCACTTCTGCCGGGCGCTGCTCGAGGCGCTCCGGACGCCCGCCGCCGCCCGGCCCCGTCCGGCGGAAGTGGGCGCCGCCGGTTGAGCCGACCCCGCCGGTCGAGGAGCGGCCCCATGTCGCTGCGCGAGGCCCAGGCCCGGGTGGACGCCTGGATCGGCCAGTTCGAGGAGGGCTACTTCCACCCCCTCACCAACCTCGCCCGCCTGGCCGAGGAGGTGGGGGAGCTGGCGCGCGAGGTGAACCACCGCTACGGTCAGAAGACCAAGAAGCGGGACGAGCCCGAGGGCGACCTCGGCATGGAGATGGCCGACATCCTGTTCGTGCTCATCTGCATGGCCAACCGGGAAGGGATCGACCTGCAGGAGGCGTTCGACCGGATGATGGCGAAAGTCGAGCGGCGGGACGCGAGCCGGTGGACCCGCAAGGCGAGCGAGCCCGCGTCCTGAGCCGGCGCCTCCTCCGCCTGGTCGGTCGGCGCGCGTTCGGGGCTCCTCCGGGGGGCGCCGCGCCGGTGGGACGTGGCGACCGGTCGGCCGACCGCGGGTCACTCCCACGCTTCCGGTCGGGCCTCGAGCTCTTCCAGCAGCTTGTGGTAGCTCTGGAGCCGGTCGGGGTCGATCGCCCCCGCCTGGACGGCGGCGAGCACGGCGCACCTCGGCTCGGCGACGTGGCGGCAGTCGGCGTAGCGGCACTCGCCGAGGTAGGGGCGCATCTCCGGGAAGCAGGCGTCGAGGTCCTCGGGCTCGATGTCCCAGAGACCGACCTCGCTGAAGCCCGGCGTGTCGACGACGAACCCGCCGACCTCGAGCGGGACCATCACGGCGGCGACGGTGGTGTGGCGTCCGCGGCGCAGCTTGGCGCTGATCTCGCCCACCCGGAGCCGGAGCCCGGGCTGGACCGCGTTGAGGAGGCTCGACTTGCCGACTCCCGACGGACCGGTGACGACCGAGGTCCGGCCGGCCAGTTCGCGGCGCAGGGTGTCGATGCCGAGACCGCTGCGGGCGCTGGTGGCGAGCACTTGGTAACCGGCCCGCTCGAAACGCTCCCGGAGCGCCGAGCCGGGGTCGAGGTCGACCTTGTTCAGGATCACGACGCCGGGGAGGTCGTTGGCTTCGGCCACCACCAGGAGCCGGTCGATGACCTGGGGGACCGGCTCGGGGTCGCGGGCGGCGGTCACCACGAACACGCGGTCGACGTTCGCCGCCACCGGGCGGGCGCCGCGCCCCTCCGGCACCCGGCGGGCGAGGAGGCTGCGGCGCTCCTCCATGCCGACGATACCGTAGACGTCGCCCACCGGACCGGGATCGAGCCGGACCACGTCGCCCACGACGATCTTGTCGCGGTCGTCCCGCTTCGCCTTGCCCCGGAGCACGGCCCGGAGCACGCCGCGGTCGGTGAGGACCCGGTAGGCCGCGCCGTCCCGCTCGAGGACGGTGCCGCGGAGCTCGCTCACCACTCGCCCGGCGCCCGGGCGATGGCCTCCTCGAGCGCCGCCTTCACGTCGTAGAGCGACAGGGCGCGGATCCGCGCTTCCGCCTCGGCCGGGGTGGTGCCCCAGGCCAGGACCTCGGTCTCGACGTGGCCGACGGGGCGGTCGCCGGCGGGCGACCAGCGCACGAAGAGGAGCGAGGCGCCGTAGCGGCCCCGTTCGTCGGGCGTCTCGTCGACGTGGATCGCGACGGAGTACGGGTGGCCGTCGCTGCCGCCGAACGCGGCCGGCCGCTCGTGCGTGTCCATGTAGCCGCCGAGGGTGAACTCGCTCACGTGCGGGGAGCGGACTCCCTGATGACGTTGCCGAGGATGAAGGCGATGTTGGCGGGGCGCTCGGCGAGCCGGCGCATGAGGTAGGGATACCACTGGGTACCGAACGGGATGTAGACCCGCATCCGGTAGCCGGCCTGGCGGAGCCGCTGCTGGAGGTCCCGCCGCACGCCGTAGAGCATCTGGAACTCGTAACGGTCGGCCGGGATCTGGCGCCGCCGGGCGTACTCCGTGGCGTACTGGATGATGCGCTCGTCGTGGGTGGCGAGTGCCGGGTAGTTGCCCTCCTCGAGGAGGCGCTCCATGAGCCGCACGTAGTTCTTGTCGACGTCGGCCTTGTCGGGGAACGCCACCGAGGGCGGCTCGAGGTAGGCGCCCTTGCAGAGCCGCACCCGCGCCCTGAGCTGGATCAGCCGCTCGATGTCCCGCGCCGAGCGCCGGAGCATCGCCTGGATCACCACGCCGGTCACCGTGCCGTACGGCTCGTACAACCGGTCGTGGAAAAAGTCGAGGGTGCGCTGGGTGTACGCCGACCCCTCCATGTCGATCCGGACGAACCCGCCGAGGGCGCGGGCCTTGTCGAGGATCCGCGCCAGGTTGCGGTAGCAGAGCTCCTCGTCGATGTCGAGGCCCATCTGGGTGAGTTTCACCGAGACGTTCACCTCGACGCCGCTGGCCTTGAGCTGGTCCAGCATGCGGAGATATTGCTCGCAGGCGGCGACGGCCTCGGCCTCGGCGGTGACGCTCTCGCCCAGGAAGTCGAGCGACGCCGTGATCCCCTTGCGGTGGAGCTCCCGGGCCGCGGCCACGGCTTCCTCGACCGTCTCGCCGGCCACGAACCGGGAGGCGAACTTCTGGGCCAGGCGGTTGCGGCGGACGAAGTCGAACAGTTGCCGCCGTTCCGAGAGCCAGAGGATCCCCTGTCGCAAGATCATGCGGTACGTTCCCAGACGGTAATGCCCACGCGGTGGCGACCGGGGCGCCGCGGTGGCGCCGCGGTGGCGGAAACTAGCGAGCCGGGCCCCCCGGGAACAAGCTCGCGCCGGAGGAGGGAACCATGAGACGCTGGCTGCTGGTGGGGATCGGGGTCGTGGCCGCCGCCGCGCTGGCGGTGGTCGCGATCGGGCTGGCGCTGCCCCGGGCCCACGTCGCCGCCGCTTCCCGCACCGTGACCGGCGCCCCCGGTGCCGTCTGGGCCACCGTGGTGGACTTCGAGCGCTATCCCACCTGGCACCCCGACGTGGTGCGGGTGGAGCGGGAAGCGGTGGCGGGGCGCGAGACCTGGCGGGAGACCTACCGGGGCGGCGAGACGGTACGCTACGAGACCACCGAGGCCGACCCGCCCCGGCGGCTGGTGCGCACCATCGCCGACCCGGACGGGCCGTTCCGCGGTCGCTGGGAGATCCGACTCGAGCCGGCGGAGGGCGGGACCCGGGTCACCATCACCGAGCGCGGCGAGGTGCCGAACCCGGTGTTCCGGTTCGTGGCGCGGTTCGTGATCGGGCACCGGGCCTTCATGGAGCGGTTCCTCGACGCGCTGGCCCGAAAGCACGGCACGCCCCCGGTGGCGGCATGAGCCGCGGCGGCGCCGACGGCACCCCGGTGGTGCGGATCGCGATGTGGTCGGGGCCGCGCAACATCTCCACCGCGCTGCTGCGCGCGTGGGAGAACCGGCCCGACACGGTGGTGGTGGACGAGCCGTTCTACGCGTACTACCTCACCCGGGTGCCGGTCGACCACCCCGGGCGGGACGAGGTGATCGCCCACCACGAGACCGATTGGCGGCGGGTGGTGGCCGAGCTGCTCGCCGACCTCCCGTCCGGCCGGACGATCTTCTACCAGAAACACATGGCCCACCACCTCCTGCCCGAGATCGACCGGGGCTGGCTCGAGCGGGTGACCAACGTCTTCCTGGTGCGCGACCCCCGAGAGATGATCGTCTCGCTCGCGAGGAAGATGGGGCCGCCGACGCTCCGGGATACCGGCCTCCCCCAGCAGCTGGAGATCTTCCGGGCGGAGCGGGCCCGGACCGGCCGGACCCCGCCGGTGATCGACGCCGCCGACGTCCTGCGCGACCCCCGCCGGGCGCTGGGCGCCCTCTGCGAGGCGCTCGGGGTGCCGTTCCTCGACGCGATGCTCTCCTGGCCCCCGGGCCGGCGGAGCACCGACGGCATCTGGGCGAAGTACTGGTACGACGCCGTCGAGCGATCCACCGGCTTCGAGCCGTACGTCCCCGGCGACCGGAGGGTCCCGCCCGAGCTCCGACCCCTCGCCGACGAGTGCATGGCCTACTACGACGAGCTCCGCGAGGAGCGGCTCCGCTGATGCTCCAGACCTTCGATGAACGGAACCGGGATATCCTGGTCAACATCAACGGCCGCCTGGTGCACCGGGACCAGGCCGGGATCAGCCCCTTCGACTCGGCGGTGCAGGGGGGCGACGCCGTCTGGGAGGGGCTGCGGCTGTACCGGGGGAGGATCTTCCGGCTGGTCGAGCACCTCGATCGGCTGCGCAACTCGGCCAAGGCGCTCGCCTTCGAGACGATCCCCCCGCACGAGGCGATCATCGAGGAGATCCGCCGCACCCTCGCGGCCAACCGGATGACCGACGGGGTGCACATCCGGCTCACCCTCACCCGCGGGGTGAAGATCACCTCGGGGATGGATCCCCGGCTCAACCGCTCGGGGCCGACACTCATCGTGCTCGCCGAGCACAAGCCGCCGGTGTACGCCAAGACGGGGCTCACCCTGATCACCAGCTCGGTGCGCCGGTTCCCGCCCGACTGCCTCGATCCCAAGATCCACCACTGCAACCTGATCCAGTCGATCCTGGCCAAGCTCGAGGCCAACGCCGCCGGGGCCGACGACGCGATCATGCTCGACCTCCGCGGCTTCGTGGCGGAGACCAACGCGACCCACCTCTTCGCGGTGGAGCGCGGGGTGGTGCAGACCAGCCTCCCCGTGGCGTGTCCCGAGGGGATCACCCGCGCCGCCGTGCTCGAGCTCTGCGCACGGCACGGGATCCCGGCCCGCGAGCGGGACATCGCGTTGAGCGAGCTCTATCGGGCCGACGAGGTCTTCTGCACCGGCACGATGGGGGAGATCGCCGGGGTGACCCGGGTGGACGGCCGGACGATCGGGACCGGCGAGGTGGGGCCCGTCACGCGGCGGCTGAGCCAGCTCTACGCCGAGCTCACCGCGCGGGAGGGGGTGGAGGTGGCGTAGCGGCCGGTGGACCGGCCGCAACTTTTTCCCGCCGGAGGCGCTATTACCGGGGGTCTCCACCGACGGACCGTCCATGGCCACCCGTGAGGCGCCGCCGTCCCGGCGCACCCGCCGCCCGCCCCCGAAGTCCCGTCGCGCCACCGCGCCGTTCCCCGAGCCGGTCACCGATCCGGTCGAGTCGGCGGCGAGCGCCGGGCTCCGGTACCTGAGCGATGCGAGCCCCGGGATCCGGCGCCGGTGGAGCGGCGCGGGCTTCCGGTACGTGGGCCCCGACGGCAAGCGGATCACCGACCGGACCACGCTCGGGCGGATCGAGTCGCTGGCGATCCCGCCCGCCTGGACCGATGTCTGGATCTCGCCCTGGGCCAACGGCCACCTCCAGGCCACCGGCCGGGACGCCCGGGGGCGGAAGCAATACCGCTACCACCCGCGCTGGCGGGAGGCTCGGGACGAAACCAAGTTCAGCCGGATGCTCGCGTTCGCCGCGGCGCTCCCGGGGATCCGCGCCGGCGTCGAGCGGGACCTCGCTCTCCCGGGGCTCCCCAAGGACAAGGTGCTGGCGACGGTGGTCCGGCTCCTCGAGTGCACCGGGATCCGGGTCGGGAACGACGAGTACGCCCGCCAGAACAAGTCCTACGGCCTCACGACGCTCAAGGACCGGCACGTCAGGGTCGACGGCTCGACGCTGCGGTTCTCGTTCAAGGGGAAGAGCGGCATCCGGCACGCGGTGGACCTCACCGACCGCCGGTTGGCGCGCATCGTGGAGCGCTGCCAGGCGCTCCCCGGCGAGGAGCTGTTCCGGTATTTCGACGACGCCGGGACGAGCCAGACGATCGGCTCGGAGGACGTGAACGACTATCTCCGGCGGATCACCGGGCAGGACTTCACGGCCAAGGACTTCCGCACCTGGGCCGGGACGGTGCTGGCGGTGCGGGCGCTCCAGGAGCTCGGCCCCGCCGAGTCGGCGAGGGAGCGCGCGCGCAACGTGATCGCCGCGATCGACCGGGTGGCCGACCGGCTCCGCAACACCCGGGCGATCTGCCGGAGATACTACATCCACCCGGCGGTGCTCGAGACCTACGAGGATGGCGGCCTGGCCGGGGCGGTGGGACGGCGTCGCGGCGCCGGGGCGCCGGCGTCGGAGGGGGCCGGACTCGAGCCGGACGAACGGGCCGTGGTGGCGGTGCTGGAGGAGCGGCTGGCGGGGTCAGGCGGCGCCTAACGACGGCGGCGCCGGCGCCGCCGGTCAGGGCGGGGCGCGCACGATCCGCTCGAGCCGACCCACGAGCTCCGCCGGGATGGCGAGCGGGTCCCGGTCGCCGAGGAGCGCGAGCAGGCCCCGGACGCACTGGTCGGCGCTGGCCTGGGCCCTGCCCGCCGGGCCGGCGACGGTCATCGGGGGCTGCGGGACGGGGGCGCGGGAAGCTGGCGCCGGCGGTGGCCCGATGGGCGGCGCGTCGACAGATTCCGTGCGATGGCCGTTGGCCGACTGTCGACCCGACCGACCCCGACACCCCGAGGCCGTATGACCGAGCTGCCCCCGTTCCACCTGGCGTTCCCCGTGCGCGACCTCGCCGAGGCCCGCGCCTTCTACGGCGGCCTGCTGGGCTGCCGCGAGGGACGGAGCAGCGAGCAGTGGGTCGACTTCGACTTCTACGGGCACCAGATCGTGGCCCACCTGGCCCCCGGGGAGCTCGGTCCGAGCGCGGCCAACCCGGTCGACGGCCACCAGGTGCCGGTGCGCCACTTCGGGGTAATCCTTGAGTGGAGCGCGTGGGAGCGGCTCGCCGAGCGGCTCCGGGCGGCCGGGGTGGCGTTCCTCATCGAGCCCGGTCTCCGGTTCAGGGGCGAGGCGGGGGAGCAGGCGACGATGTTCCTCCTCGATCCCTCGGGCAACGCGCTCGAGTTCAAGTCGTTCCGCGACATGAGTCGGATTTTCGCGCGCTGACCCGCCGACCGGGTCGGCCCCATCGCAGCGGAAAGCAGGATGGCAATGAAGCGTACGATCGTGGCCACGGCGGCCGCGGCCGCCGTCGGCGCCGTGGTGGCGGCGCTGGCACTGCGCGCCAGGAAGCGTGCGAAGCGCCGCATGAAAATCCTGGGGGCGGCGAGGGCCGTGGGACGCCGGGCCGCGGAGCTGGGCTTGCGGATCGGCAGGGCGGCCGGGGGGCGGGGGCGGCGTC
>DATLZT010000225.1:0-7899 GCA_035573835.1 Gemmatimonadales bacterium | reverse complement strand
CGCCGCGCTCGCGCGGCGGCTCGATCGCCCCAACGCGACCCTCCGGCTCGGCGCCGTGGTCCGTGAGGTCCGGTGGGAGCGCGGCCGGGTCGAGGTCGAGTATCGCGATGCCGCCGGCGCCACCGGGCGCGCCGCCGCCCCGCGGGCGGTGATCACGCTCCCCCTCGGCGTCCTCCAACGTCCCCCCGGCGAGACCGGGACGGTCCGGTTCGACCCACCGCTCGAGGCCAAGCGCGAGCCCCTGGCCCGGCTGGACATGGGGACCGTGGTGCGCCTGGTGCTCCACTTCGAGCGCATCTGGTGGGACGAGCGGCTGAGCTTCCTCCACGTGCCCGAGTCGGAAGGGTTCCCGATCTGGTGGACGCCGGCGCCGCTCGAGGCGCCGTACCTCACCGGCTGGGCCGGAGGACCCCGGGCGGAGCGGCTCGCCGCGCTGGGCGAGGAGGCGCTGGTCCAGCGCGCCGTGACCGAGCTGGCCCACGCGCTGGGCGAGCGCGCGTCGCGGGTGGAGGCGTTGCTCCTGGAGGCGTTCCACCACGACTGGTCGGCCGATCCGTTCGCCCGGGGTGCCTACAGCTACGCGGTGGTCGGCGGCAGCGACGCCCCGGACCTCCTCGCCGAGCCGATCGAGGAGACGCTCTTCTTCGCCGGCGAGGCGACCGCCGGCGACGGCACCAACGGCACCGTCCAGGGCGCCCTCACCACCGGGACGCGGGCGGCGAACCGGCTCTTGGGCGCGGGAGGGAACCGCTAGACCGACGGCCGCGTTGTCGGGAAGGGATCCCCTCCTGCGGGCGGAGCCGCCATGCCTTCCCCAGTGTCCCGGCCCTCGCCGCGCGGCGCGCCCCCGGCGGGGGACGTTCCCCGGACGCCGGTCCTGCGCCACCATTGGCTCGTCCGTCTCACCCACTGGCTCAACGCGCTGCTGCTCGTCGGCATGGTCGCGAGCGGGCTCCAGATCTACGGCGCCTACGCCCACTTCGGGCCCCGCGGCGGACCGTACCTCGGGCCCAATCCCTGGGACGGCCGCGGCTTCCCGGAGTGGGCCCGGCTGGGCGGGTGGCTGGCGGGCGGGATCAACTGGCACTTCACCCTCGCCTGGCCCTTCGTCCTGACGGGGCTCGTCTACCTGGCGTATCTGGCCGTCTCGGGCGAGTGGCGGTCGCTGCTCGTCCGCCCGCGCGACCTCCCCCGCACCTGGCAGATGCAGCTCTACTACCTCCGGCTCCGGAAGGCGCACCCGCCCCAGGGCAAGCACGACGCGCTCCAGAAAGCGGCCTACACCGGCATCGTCGTCCTGGGCGCCGTCGCCACCCCGAGCGGCTTCGCGATCCACAAACCGGTGCAGCTCGGCTGGCTCACCGCGGCGTTCGGCGGGTTCGAGCACGCCCGCTCCCGGCACTTCGTGTCGGTGTGGATCTTCGCGGGCTTCACCCTGCTGCACGTGGCGCTGGTGCTTGTGGCCGGCCCCACCTCGCTCCGGGCCGCCTGTGGCCGGGACGGCGGGCGGTGCCTCGAGCCCACGCTCCGGGCCGTCTCCCGCCTCAACGACCGGGTGGGGGAGCGGCTGATCTTCTCCCCCGATCGTCTGGCGCCCGAGTACCCGCGCTCGTCCCGGACGCCGGAGCGACACTTCCCCGCGTGCTCCCTCACCAAGCCGGCGTCCCGTCTGGTGCCCCCGGAGGGTTGGGCGCTCGACGTGGGCGGACTGGTGCGGCGGCCGGTCCGGCTCACGCCGGCGATGCCCCGCGCGCTGCCGAGCGAGCGCCATACCGTGAAGCACCATTGCGTCGAGGGATGGACCGCGGTGGCGACGTGGACCGGGGCGCCGGTGGCGACGATCGCGGCACTGGCGGAGCCCACCGCGCCGCGCGGTTCCTGCGGTTCGACTCGTTCGACCGCGGCTACTACAACGGTTGGGACTCGCGAGCGCCATGCACCCCCAGACGATCCTCGCCCACGCCCTCAACGACCGTCCGCTGGCCGCCGACCACGGCGCCCCGCTCCGGCTCAACTCGCCGATCAAGCTCGGGTACAGACTCACGAAGTATCTCACCCGGATGACCTTCACCGCGGAGCGGCCGGGCGGGTACCGGGAAGCCCAGGGCTACCCCTGGTTCGCGGGCGTCTGAGCCCGGGGGCCGGGGCTCACTCCTCGGTCCGCAACCGGACCTCGGCGCTGCCGTCGGCGTGGTAGCGCACCGTCACCAGCCACGGCTGACAGCAGACCTGGCAGTCCTCCACGTACTCCTGGAGCGGACCGCTCCCGGGATCGAGCGCGATCTCGTTCGGCTCGCCGCAGTGCGGGCAGTACACCACCGCCTCGCGGTCGGCGGTGCCGTCGCCGAGCTCGAACTCCCGGTCCAGGTCGAAGTCGTCGCTCCCGTCGGGCGGGCCGCCGTTGCCGCCGGGGGCGCCGTGATGGATGGCCATGCCGGCTCCTACCCGCCGGAGGATTGCCCGATCCGGCGGCATCGGGGATAATTCCCGTCCATGCCCCTTCCCCCCGTGCGGCGCGATCGCCGGTGGCCGGTCCCCGCCGCCCTCACCCTGGCGCTGGCCCTCGCGCTGGCGGTGCCCGCATCGCCGATCTCCGACCCGACCGGCGCCGCGCTGCCCGACGGCGTCCGGCTCCGGGTGCCGCCGCTCCACCTGCTGCTCGCGCCGCTGTTCGATCTGTGGGACGCGGTGTCGATGCTCGGCACGCGGCGGCTCGCCGCGTTCTTCCTGGCGACCCTGGGCTACTACGTCGTCTGGCGGGTCCACCGGGTGTGGCGGGATCGTCGGCGGGCGCGGAAGGGCGCCCCCCCGGGACGCCGCCGGGGCGTGCGGAGCCTGCCGGCACCGCTCCGGGAAGCGGTGCTCGCCGTGGCCGCGCTCGCCGGGCTCCTCGCCTTCGTGCTCCTGGGCGCCCTCTGGCACCGGCCCATGGTGGCGCTCGCCGGGGTCCCGGACGACCTGATGGTGGTCGACGTGCACGCCCACACCAACGCGTCGCACGACGTGCGCAACAGCCTCATGCGGAAGTTCGACGCCGAGGCACTCCGTCGCTGGCACCGGCGGGCGGGGTTCGACGCGACCTTCGTCACCGACCACAACACCGTGGCGGGGCTCGCGGGCGTGCGGTCGGTGGGCGAGACCTGGCTCTGCCCCGGCATCGAGGTGAGCGCCTGGCGGGCCCACATCCTCCTCCTGGGCGACACCCGCCCGGTGGATCGGGGGCCCTACTCCAGGTCGCTGGACGGCTTGCTCGCCCTCTTGCGGGACAGCGAGGCGCGCTACGGGGCGATCAGCGTGGCGTCGATCCCGGAGTACGAGCGCAACCACTGGACGAATCTCGACCGCTTCGTGGCCGCGGGGGTGGATGGGTTCGAGATCGTCAACGCCTCGCCCAAGGCCAACGAGCTCGGTCGGGCCCGGCGGGACAGCGTGATCGCCCTCGCCCGGGCGCACGATCTCCTGGTCCTCGGCGCGAGCGACAGCCACGGCTGGGGCGCCACCAGCATGGTGTGGAACCTGGTGCGGGTGCCCGGGTGGCGCACGTCGGGCGTGGGGGCCTGCGCCCGGCTCGTGGCGGCGCTGCGGGACGGCGGCTTCGAGACGGTGCAGGTGGTGGAGCGGCACCGGCTCAGGGCCGACACCCGGTGGCCGCTCTGGCTCACGCCGATCGGCGCGGTCTGGGAGACCTGGCGCGGGCTCGATCCCGCCCGCGCCGCGAGCTGGCTCGTCTGGATCTGGGGCCTCGGCCTCATCCTCCGCCGCCCATCCCGCGCCGGTGGTGCAGCGTGAGGTCGGCCCTGGTCTGCTCGCCGGGCATGGGCGCCTCGGCGGCGTCCCGACCGGGGGCGGTCCGCGGGCTGTAGTGACGCCGGAGCCAGCTGCCCAGGCCGTCGAGCCCGGGGAAGAGCACCCGCTCGGTGACGTTGGCCTGGTCGAGTTTGTCCCGGATCTCCCACTTGAGCTCCCGCGGGATCACGATCCTGCGCCAGAGCCCCGGATGCCGCGCCAGCCAGTCGTCGGGCGTTTGCGTGGGGCTCGAGAGCACCGAGCTGAGGGCGTACTGGTTCACGATCCGGTCGTCGATCGACGGCGGTTCGAAGAAGACCAGGAACGGCTCCGGCGCCAGCCGGTCGAACGCCTCGAGCGAGTCGACGGTCCGGTCGAGCATCTCCACCGTGAAGACGTCCGAGCCCTCCTCCCCGAGCAGGGCCTGCAGTCGGTCCGGGAGGAGCTCGTGGGCCCGGACGTAGTGCACGCACCAGATCGCCCCGTCCTCGTCGTAACGGCCGGTGTCGGCGGTGGCGAAGTGCAGCGCCACGAAGGGGGAGAAGGTCCAGTCGAGCAGCCGGGTGGGGAGGCCGTGGTGCTGGGCCAGCGAGAGCCAGTTCCAGAGCGACTCGGTCGGCGCCTGGCTCCGCCGGGCGTACTTCCGGAAGTTGCGGAGGAGGTGGCCCTCCATCCGGGCGTAGTCGCCTCCCAGCCGCATGAGGGAGGTCCGCAGGCGATCGCTCGCCCCGCCCTGGCCCCGGAAGGCGCACCGGGAGCGGTGGCGGCCGAGCTCCGGCGTCCAGGAGTCCTCGTAGAGCGCCTCGTTCAACTCGCTCCAGCTCCGCACCCGGAGCTCCCGCATGCTCCTCCTCCGCGTCGGTGCGGCTCAGGTACGGTCAGAGCCGCTCCAGCACCCGCCGGGTCCGCTCGTCGACCACGTCGCCGGTCTCGAGCCTGCTCGCCGGCTCGACGAGCAGGACCTCGGCCTCCTCGTCCGCCACCGGCCGGGGCTCGCCGCCGCGGAGCGCCATGCCGAAGCGCCCGCGCACCACCAGGACGAGCTCATCCTCGTGCTCGGGGTGGTGTCGGATGAACGGGCCCTGGGGGCTCGACCCGCTCGACCTGCTGGCCGGGCAGCTCGCCCACCACCATGGGCGACCGGCGCGCGGTGCTCCGGGCGAACGTATCGTATCGGCGGGCGCGACCTGCTCGCGCGGCATGCCTCCCCCGCGGGTCGTGGGGCGGCGCCGCATTGCCGGCAGGGGCGGATCGCGCCGGTATCGGGCCAGGTAGCTGGCGGCTCGAGGACCGCCAGCTGGCCCGTCCCCGGGTCGAGATCCAGGAGGTGGCGCTCCCGCCGGCCCCGTCGCCCTTGTCAACCCCGCCGGAGCCGGCGAGCTTTGGGCCCGCCCCTTCGCTCTCGATTCGAGCCCCATGCCTCGCTCCCAGTTCCTCGGTACCGGCTTCGCGGTCCCCGAGCGGATCGTCACCAATGACGACCTCTCGAAGCTGATGGACACCTCCGACGAGTGGATCCGCGCGCGCACCGGGATCGAGGAGCGGCGCTGGGTCGGTCCCGGGGAGACCAACACCGACCTGGCCCACGCCGCCGCGTGCCGGGCGCTCGAGACGGCCGGGCTCGCCCCGCGCGATCTCGACGCCATCGTCGTGGCCACCTGCTCGCCGGACCACTTCCTCCCCGGCGAGGGGGTGTTCCTGCAGCGGATGCTGGGCGCCGGGACGATCCCCTGCCTCGACGTCCGCACCCAGTGCAGCGGCTTCGTGTACGGGCTCTCGGTGGCCGACGCGTGGATCCGCACGGGAGAGTACCGCCGGGTGCTGGTGGTGGGCTCCGAGGTCCAGTCCCGCGCGATGGACGTGAGCACCCGGGGACGCGACACCGCCGTGATCTTCGCCGACGGCGCCGGCGCCGCCGTGCTCGGCCCCACCGACGAGCCGGAGCGGGGGATCCTGGCGTTCGACCTCCGGGCGGAGGGCGTCCACGCCGAGAAGCTCTGGGTCGAGGGCCCCGGGATGGCCAGCACCCCCTGGGTCTCGGCGGAGGCGCTCGCCGCCGGCAAGTACTTCCTCCGGATGGACGGGCGGGAGGTGTTCCGGCACGCGGTCACCCGGATGCCGGAGTCGGTCCAGGCGGCGCTCGCGAAGGCCGGACTCACCCTTGCCGACGTCGCGCTCCTCATCCCGCACCAGGCCAACCTCCGGATCTCGGAGGCGGTGCGCGCGGCGCTCGGGCTCCGCGACGAGCAGGTCTACAACAACATCATGCGCTACGGCAACACCACGGCCGCCACGATCCCGATCGCCCTCGACGAGTGCGTCCGGGCCGGCCGGCTCCAGCCCGGCGACGTCCTCGTGCTCACGGCCTTCGGCTCCGGCTTCGCCTGGGGGAGCGCCGTGATCCGCTGGTAGGATGCCGGCCGGGACGCCGTCCCGCCGCGGGCCCGGCCTACTCTTTCCGCTCCTCGCTCGCCTGCTCGATCGGGTACTTCTTGAGATAGTACGCGCGGTCGCGCGTGGCCCGGGCGCGGTACACCGGCTCCTCGCCCTCCCCCTCGTGCACGAACAGATAGAGCGCCCCCGGCCAGAGGGTCGCCTGCAGCGACCAGTCATGGGTCGGCGCGTGCAGCACCCACTGCAGCGCGCCGCCGCCCGCGTCGGTCAGATGCACCCGACTGGCCCGCTCCAGGCTCAGCTGCGACGGCAGCCCGGCGGCCGCGGCCTGTACCGGATCGAGCCGCAGCTCCGCCTCGGTCCAAGAGTGGAAAGTCACCTTGCCGTGCACCGGGGGCTCGTCTTCGCCGGTCTGGAACTCCGCATCCCATTCGCCCAAGAGGTCCCAGGCGTGGTCCATCGGCCCGATGTTTGGAACGACCACGGTGGGGTGTCTCATCGCCGACCCTCCTTCCCATCGCAGAGGTTGACACCGCCGAGGCCCGCTTCCCCTACGTACCCGTCAGCGACGGCCGTGAGCCTGTCGGCCACACGTCGCTACCCCGACGCGATCCCGCTGGCCGACGTTGAATCCGGCAGGCGGCGCGTTCCGTAGTGGAACGGAAACGTCCGTTCTCCTCCACCTGGGACAGCTATGCTCGAAGAGCTCTCCATACTCGTCGCCGTCGCGGCCGGCCTCGCGGGTTTCGTCCTGGCCCGTAACTTCGTGCGGCATCGCCTCCGCTTCGTGGACGCGGTCTATCGGCCCGGCGCGCCGGTCATCGCCGGCATGGCGGCGGGACTCCTGGCGCTCCCGGCCGCGATGCTCCCGATCGTCACCACGACCGCCGCCGCGCTCTTCGGCGTGGGGACGGGGCTCGGGACGGCGAGCGGCGTCAAGGCGCTCAAGCGGGGCGAGCCGGGCGGCCGATAGCGTCGGCGGGCGCGCCGTCGGGCTTCATCGCGCCCGAAGGCGCTGGTATCTTGCGCCCATGCCCATCGTCCAATGCGCCCGCTGCGGCCAGGCACGCGACGGACTCGCGTTCCGGCCGTTCCCCAACGAGCTCGGCCTCCGGGTCTACGAGAACATCTGCAACGCCTGCTGGGGCGAATGGCTCCGGCTGCAGCAGCAGCTCATCAACCACTACGCCCTCGACGTGCGCGATCCCCGGGCGAAGGAGTTCCTCTTCAGGAACATGGAGACGTTCCTGTTCGAGGGGCAGGGCAGCTAGGTCGGGTCAGAAGCTCCGTCCGACCTGGAGCACCAGGTCGACGCCGGGACCGCTCGGGAAGAGGTCCTCGCTCATGCCGAGGCGCCACTCGCTCCCGTCGCGCCGGCGGAAGAGCGCCCCGAAGTTGATGGTGAGATCGCGGCCGTCGAGCGAGCGGAGGCGGGTGTCCCGGTAGTACGGGGTGTGGAAGAACAGGTTGACGTAGACGGACTGCCCGCCCCAGAGCCGGATCCGCGCCCCCGACGTGGCCGAGAGGAACACGGTACGCTGGTACCGCGCCAGCGGACCGTGCTTCGGCGTGTACCCCGTCCCCAGGCTTCCCTCGAACGTCACCGCCGAGTCCAGCGGCGCCCGGTAGGTGTGCAGTAGGGCGATGGCGATCGTCCCGCGGCCGAAGCCGGCGGGCCCGGTGGAGGTGGGCAGCGTGAGCGAGAGATGCGACTGGAAC
>DATLZT010000224.1:0-7856 GCA_035573835.1 Gemmatimonadales bacterium | reverse complement strand
GAGCCGCCGGCGCCGGCGCCTGCGGCGCGCCAAGCTGGGCCTCGATCTCGCCCAACCGGCCGATCGACTCCCGCACCCGGCCCAGCTCGGTACGGGTTGCCTCGATCTCGCCCCCCACCTCCGCCCGCACCGCCTCCCACTGGGCGTCGTCGTATTCCCCCACCGTGTGGCGCACCTCCGCTTCGGCCAGCCGCTCCTCGGCCTCGGCCAGCCGCGCCTCGAGCGACGCCGCGGCGGCCTCGAGCTTCGTGAGCTCCTCGTGCACCACCGTCCGGTGCGCCCGCAACTGCTCCGTCACCGCCTCGAGCCGCCGCTGGTAGTCGGCCCGCACCCGCTGCCGGACCGACTCCGGCACCGTGCTCGCCTTCGAGTCGAGCCGGGCGAGCCAGGTGAGGTACTGATTCCGCTCCGCGAGTAACGCGTCGATCGGCCGCTCCCCGGGGGAACTAGGATTCGACATGGCCGGACCTCCCTCTGCAATGCCGCAGCGCCTCGACCTCCTCGGGGCGCAACGTCGTGACCCGCCCCAGCACCCGCGCGGCCAGGACGATGCGAGCCGCCTGTTCCAAGCTCTCCATCCGCACCCGCGCCGTGTCCAGGTCGGGCCCCCAGGCCACGGCGCCATGGTTGGCGAGCAGCAGCGCGTCGTGCCGGTCGAGGAACGGTTCCGCGCGATCGCCCAGCGCCGGCGTGCCGGGCGTGGCGTAGGGCACCAACGGCACCGGGCCGATCAGCACGGTCACCTCGGGGAGGAGATCCTCGCCGAGGGACATGCCCGCGAGGGCGAAACCGGTCGCGACGGGGGGATGCGCGTGGACCACCGCACGGCAGTCGGGGCGGCGGCGGTGGACGCGCAGGTGTAAATCTAACTCCGAGGTTGGGTGCCGGAACCCTGCCCGGACCCGGCCCGTGAGGTCCACCTCGACCATGTCGGCGGCGGTAAGCTCCGACTTGAGGACCCCGCTCGGGGTGACGAGCAGGCGATCCGCCGCCAGCCGCACCGACACGTTGCCGTCCCGACCCGCCACCAGTCCGGCCTCCCACAGCCGCCGGCAGCAGTGGGCGATCGCCTCGGCCACCGCCTCCCGCCCGGCGGCTCCGGGAGCGCGGGCGGCCGATCGGCTCCCGCGGTGCCCCTTCCCCCGCCCGGCGGCCGTCACCGGATCAGCCGCTCCCGTTCCGCTGGAAGACGATCCGCCCGCCCACGATCGTCGTCTCCGCCCGGCCCACCAGCGTCTCCCCGGCGAACGGGGTGTTGCGGCTCTTGGAGTGGAACGCCTCCGGCTTCACCACCCAGCGCACCGCCGGATCGAAGACCGTCACGTCGGCCGGCGCCCCCACGGCGAGCGTCCCACCCGGCAGGTGGAAGATCCGCGCCGGGACCGTGCTCATCCGCGCGATCAGCTCCGGCAGCGTGAGCAGCCCCGGCTCCACCAGCTCCCGGATGGCCAGCCCCAGCGCCGTCTCGAGCCCGATGATCCCGTTGGGCGCGTCGTCGAACTCCCGCTCCTTGGCGTCGTAATGATGCGGCGCGTGGTCGCTCGCGATGGCGTCGATCGTCCCGTCCTTGAGCCCCTGCCGGATCGCCTCGCGGTCCTCCGCCTCCCGGAGCGGCGGGTTCATCTTCGCGTTGGTGTCGTAGCCCTCGCAGCGCTCGTGGGTCAGGGCGAAGTGGTGCGGCGTCGCCTCGGCGGTGACGTTGATCCCCTTCTCCTTGGCCCGCCGGATCAGTTCCACCGAGCCCCGGGTCGACATGTGGCAGAGGTGCACGTGGCCGCCGGTGAGCTCGGCCAGCAGGATGTCCCGCGCCACCATGATCTCCTCCGCCGCGGCCGGGATCCCCTTGAGCCCGAGCCGGGTGGAGACGATCCCCTCGTGCATCGCCCCGCCCTTCGAGAGCGTGGGATCCTCGCAGTGATCGGCCACCGGGATCCCGAACGTCTGGGCGTACTCGAGGGCCGTCCGCATGAGGTGGCTCGAGACCACCGGCTTCCCGTCGTCGCTCACCGCCACCGCGCCGGCGCCCACCAGCTCGCCGAACTCCGCCAGCGTCTCCCCCCGCTGGCCCAGCGAGATGGCCCCGATCGGGTAGACCCGCGCCTTCGCCGCCCGCTGCGCCTGGCTCACGATGAACCCGACCACGCCCTGGTTGTCGCACACCGGGTCGGTGTTCGGCATGGCGCACACGGCCGTGAACCCGCCCGCCGCCGCCGCCATGGCGCCGGTCGCCACGGTCTCCAGGTCCTCCTGCCCCGGCTCCCGGAGATGCACGTGGAGATCGATCAGCCCCGGCGACACCACCTTCCCGGTCGCGTCGATCACCTGGCTGCCGTCGGGCGGCGTGATGTTCCGCCCCACCCCGTCGATCTTGCCCCCGACGATCAGCACGTCGGCGATGCCGTCGGTGTTCCGCGACGGGTCGATCACCCGGCCGCCCCGGATCAGGATCGGTCTCATCGCTCCTCGCCCCCGTCCGTCGCCCGCCAGTCGGGCCCGCCGCCCGCCAGCAGGTAGAGCACCGCCATCCGCACCGCCACCCCGTTGGTGACCTGCGGCAGGATCACGCTGTGCTCCCCGTCGGCCACGTCGCTGTCGATCTCGACCCCGCGGTTCATCGGGCCCGGGTGCATGATCACCAAGTCCTTGGGCGCCTTGGCCAGCCGCTCGGTGGTGACGCCCCAGACCCGGTTGTACTCGCGCAGCGAGGGGATGAACCCCGCCTGCATCCGCTCCAGCTGGAGCCGGAGGATGTTGAGCGCGTCGGCCCACTGGATCGCGTCCTCGATCCGGGGCAGGACGGCGACGCCCAGCTCCCGCACGTTCCGCGGCAGGAGCGACGGCGGCCCGCAGACGGCCACCTCCGCGCCGAGCTTGGTGAGCCCCCAGATGTTGCTCCGCGCCACCCGGCTGTGCAGCACGTCGCCGCAGATCGCCACCTTGAGCCCCTCGATCCGGCCGAACTTGTCCCGCAGGGTGAGGATGTCGAGCAGCCCCTGGGTGGGGTGCTCGTGCTTCCCGTCCCCGGCGTTGATCACGTTGGAGCGGATCCGGTCGCCCAGGAACTGGGCCGAGCCGGAGGCGGCGTGGCGGATCACCACCATGTCGATCCGCATCGCCTCGAGGTTCCGCGCCGTGTCGACCAGCGTCTCGCCCTTCTGCACCGAGGAGCCGCTCGCCGCCACGTTCACCGTGTCGGCCGAGAGCCGCTTCTCGGCGAACTCGAAGGAGATCCGGGTACGGGTGGAGGCCTCGAAGAAGAGGTTGACGATCGTCTTCCCCCGGAGCGCCGGGACCTTCTTGATCGGGCGCTCGCTCACCTCCTTGAACCGCTCCGCGGTGTCGAGGATGAGCCGGATCTGCTCGGCGCCCAGGTACTCGAGCCCGATCAGGTCCTTGCCGAGCGCGGGCGGCGCGGCGCCCTCGCGTCCCGGGCGGGCGCCCGGCTCGCCCCGGCGGGCCGGCTCCCCGGTACTCGTCTGGGTGGTCGGTGGGGTGGTCATGGTGGGTCAGTCTCCCCGGACCAGCTCGACCTCGTCCCGCCCGTCCAGCTCGGCGACGAAGACGTCGACCCGGTCCCGGGCCGTGGTGCTGACGGAGAGCCCGACGATGTCGGCCTGGATCGGCAGTTCCCGCCCGCCCCGGTCGATCAGCACGCAGAGCAGGATCCGGCGCGGGCGGCCGAAGTCGGCCAACTCGTCGAGCGCGGCCCGGACGGTGCGCCCGGTGTAGAGCACGTCGTCGACGATCACGACCACCCGCCCGTCGAGGTCGACCGGGATGCTCGTCTCGCCCACCACCGGGCTCGGGCCGATGGTCTGGAGGTCGTCGCGGTAGAGGGTGATGTCGAGCTTGCCGCAGGGGACGTCGACGCCCTCCGACGCGGCCAGCAGGCGGGCGAGGCGGGCGGCCAGCTCGACCCCGCGGCGCTGGATCCCCACCAGCACCAGCCCCTCGGTCCCGTGGCAACGCTCCACGATCTCCGAGGCCATGCGGGTGAGCGTCCGCCCCAGCGCGCGGGCGTCGAGGATGCGGGTTCGGCTGGGCATGTTGAGGCGGGAAACTACCGCGCCCGGCGCCCCGCTGCCAGTCCCGGCGCCCCGCTGCCAGTCCCGGCGCCCCCGCCCGCGCTAGAGCCGCCCCAGCCGGAGGAAGATCTCCGACTGCCCCACCCGCGGGAGCCGCATCACCGCCTTGGGGTCCTTCATGTCGGGTCGCGCCGCGAGCTCCGCCCGGTGGGCCGAATCGCTCCGCTGCGACCAGGCCACGGCCAGCGAGTCGCCGAAGAGCGCCACCACCGGGTAGCTCGCCGCCACCCCCTCGTCGCTCAGCACCTCGGTCGGCCCGAAGCGGCGCCCGCCGTCGCGGGAGACCCGCACCAGGATCCGCGGCAGCGGCGAGAGCCCATCGTCCCATGCCACCACCACGGTGCCGTCGGCCGCGGCGGCCAGCTGGACGTGGGCCGGCGTCGACCGCGCCCCCGCCGCCATCGGCTGCACGTCGACGAACGTCCGCCCGCCGTCGGTCGACCGGGCGTAGTAAACCCCGGCCTCCCCGGCCTTCCCGGTCCACCAGGCGAGGTGGAGGACGCCGGCCGAGTCGAGCTGCATCGCCGGACCGGCGTGGGGGCAGCCGGGGAACACCCAGTCATGGGCCCGGGGCCGCACCGGCTCGCCCCAGGTGGCGCCGCCGTCCGCCGAGCGGGCCACGACCACGTCGCGCACGTCGCTCGCCAGGATGTGCCGCCACGCCACGAAGGTGGCGCCGTCGCGCCCCACCGCCACCGCGGTGCGGCAGCAGGGACAGGCGGGATCGGTCGAGATCGGCCGCGGCGCGGACCAGCGCCGCCCCCCGTCGTCCGAACGGCTCATCCACACGCCCGACTTCCCCTGCCGCGCCTCGAGCCAGGTGGCGAGGAGCTCGCCGCCCGGCCCGGTGGTGAGCGCGTGGAAGTTGTAGGCCCCGAGCTCCTCGCTCCCGGTGACGCTCACCGGCGCGGACCAGGTCCGGCCCAGGTCCTCGGACCGGACGAACCGCAGGGCGCTGAGCGGGAACCGACGCCCCGGCACCTCCTTCCCCACCGCGTACAGCACCGCGATGCTCCCGTCGGGACCGCTCGCGAGCTTGGGCGGAGCCTCGCCGTGGGCCTCGATCGATCCGAGCGGATCCCGGAGCGACACGGTGGGGAGCGGCTCGGCGGCGCCGTGCGGCGTGACCGAGAAGTGGAGGATCCCGTCGGCCCCCCCGTCCGGCGCCGAGACCCAGGCGACCACCCGGTCGCCCCGCGCGGTGACCAGCACCATCGGGGTCGCCCCGTTGGTCGTGGCCTGCGAGACGATCTCCGCCGGCCCCAGCTCGAGCCGCCGGCCCTCGCCGACGGCGCCGCAGCCGGCCAGCCCACCCCCGACCAGCCCGCCCCCGGCGAGCGCCAGGGCGCCCAGCCCGATCCGCGCGCGCATCAGAAACCTCCCCGTGCCGCGGCGAGGCTCATCCCCACCGCCAGGTATCGCCCCGCGCCGGCGGCGTAGAACCGGCCGTCCGATGCGTTGGCGGCGACGTTGCCCACGTAGGTCCGGTCGAACAGGTTCTCCACGCTCACGAAGATCGTGGCGCCGCGCCAGCGGTAGCTCGCGTTGAGGTGCGCCAGCGCGTACGGATCCACCGCCCCGAACGCCACCGGTTCGCCCCGCACGGTGAGCACCCCGCGCTCCGTGTTGGCGTTGTCCACGTACACCCGGCCCTGCCACTCCACCCCCAGCCCGGCGGCGAGGCCCTCCACCGGCCGGACCCGCAGCTCCCCCGCGAGCCGGTGCACCGGCACCCCCGGGAGCCGCTTCCCCGCGTAGCTCCGGCCCGACGCGTCGGTGAACCGCCGGAGCTCGAAGTCGGACCAGGTGTAGCTCCCCACCGCGTCGAGCCAGCCCGTGAGGAGCGCCGTCACCCCGAGCTCGAGGCCGAGGTGGCGGCTCTCGCCCGCGTTCTCGTAGACGGTGCGCGGCTGCCCGTCGGGCGTGGGCACCGTGCGCGAGAGGAACTCCCCCTCGATGTCGGTCCGGTAGACCGCGGCGTCGAGGAACACCCGCTCCCCCAGGAGCGTCTTCACCCCGACCTCGTAGTTCACCAACCGCTGGGGCTCGAGGGCGGTGTTGAGCGGCCGGGTGGGGTCGGCGCTGGCGGTGAGCTCCGACGCGGTGGGCGGCTCGAACCCGCGCGCCACCGAGAGGTACAGCGACGTCCCGTCGTCGAACTGGTAGCTCACCGTCCCCTTGGGCGAGAGTTCCTCGAAGGTCCGCTCCGCGCTCCGGGCGGGATCGAGGTAGTCGGTGAGGTCGTACCGCACCCGGTCGTAGCGGAGGCCGGCGGTGGCGGTGACCCGCGGGAGGAGCCGCGCTTCCACCTGTCCGTACAGGCCCAGGTTGGGGAGGGCGGTATGCCCGCTCGCCACCAGCGCCCCCCGCCGCCCGCCCTGGTTCGCGTAGCGGCGATCCTCCCCGTACACGTTGTCGTAGTCGAAGCCGCCGGTGAGCCGCACAACCGGCACCGCCCCACCGCCCAGCGGGAGCCGCGCCTTCGCCCCCACCTGCGTGCGGTGGAGGTTCTGGTCCAGCACCTGGAAGATCGGGTGGTCGAGCACCCGCCCTCCATAGAAGAAGTAGGCGCTCGCCTCCGCCCGGCCGAGCTCCTGGTCCAGCCGGATCCCGGCCCGGTACCGCTCGTCCCGCCGGGCGTAGTCGTTCGCCACGTTGCTCGGCTGCGCCTGCGAGGGATCGGCCCGGAACTCGTCCAGCGTGAGCGAGCCGGGAATCCGCATGTCGAGGTCCGACCCGCTCGCCTCGACACCGATCCGGGTACCGCGCGCGAGCCGGTAGTCCGCCCGCAGGTTGAGCCGGTTGATCTCGTTCTCGTTATGGACCCGGAACCCGTCGCTGCTGGTGTGCGTGCCCGAGAGGTAGACCGCGCCCCGCTCCCCCCCGATCGGGGTGCCGAAGGAGAGGTCGTACTTCCGGAAGCCGAAGCTCCCGGTGAGCGCCCTGGCGGTGAGCCCCCGGCTCTCGGCACCGCTCCGGGAGATGATGTTCACCGCCCCGCCCGACGCGGCGCCGCCGTAGAGCGCCGAGGCGGGCCCCCGGACCACCTCGACCTGGCGGGCCGCCGCGAGCTCGATCAGGTCGAGCCGGGTCTGGCCGTCGGGCTCCGTGACCGGGACGCCGTCCACGATCACCGCCACCCCGCGGACGCCGAACGAGGTCCGGATCCCCGAGCCCCGGATCGAGAGGTTCACGTCGTCGAGCCCGAACCGGGAGGTCGCCTTCACCCCCGGCGTGTAGCGGAGCGCCTCGTGGAGCCCCGCCGTCCGGCCCGCCTGGAGGGTGGTGGTGTCGACCACGCTCACGGCCGCGGGCACGTCGGCCAGGCTGCGGGGCTCGCGGGTGGCCGTCACCACCACCGGGTCGAGCTCGGTCACCGCCTGGGCCAGCTCCACCTCGATCACGGCCACCGAGTCCACCGGAACCACCACCGCCCGCTCGGCCGGCATGTAGCCGATCCGCCGGAGCCGGAGCCGGACCTCGCCGGCCGGCACCGAGGCGATCCTGAACCGCCCGCTCGAGTCGCTGGTGGCGACCGCCCCGCTCCCCGGGAGCAGCACCTGCGCCTCGGCCACCGGCCGGCCGCTTCCCTGCTCCGTCACCCGACCGGCGATCGCCCCCCGCCCCGCCGGCGGCCGGGCCGACGGCTCCTGCGCCCCCGCCGAGCCCACCCCCGGCCCGAACGCGAGCGCCAGCCACAGGAACACCGATCGCAGCGCGACCGACCGTCGCGCCAGCGCTCGAACCTCGATTCGCATGCCTCGCATCGCT
>DATLZT010000223.1:0-4907 GCA_035573835.1 Gemmatimonadales bacterium | reverse complement strand
GGTCGCGGCCGGCGTCGGCGCGGGCACCCGCCGGGGGGGGGCGGGGCGGCCGCCGGGCGGCGGCATCGGGGGAGCCGGCTCGATGGTGACCCGCAGGAAGCGCTCGGTGAAGCTCGACTGGACGTCGCGGATCAGGTCCTCGAACATCTCGTACGCCTCCTTCTTGTACTCCACCAGCGGGTCCCGCTGGCCCCAACCCCGGTAGTGGATCGCCGCCCGGAGCTGGTCGAGGTCGTAGAGATGGTCCTTCCACTTCTCGTCGAGGACGAGGAGCATCACCTGCGAGAGGATCTGGGCGTCGGCGTCGCTGGCCCCCAGGCCGCGGCCCATCTCGTTCAGGTACTCGAGCTTCCGGCGGAACGCCGCCTCGGCGGCGCGCCGGGCCTCGGCCACGATCGACTCGAGGTCCGGGGTGCGGGTCGGGTCCGCCACCCCGTCGGCGGAGACCATGTACTGCAGCATCAGCGCCGCTCGGAGCCCTTCGCGGTCGAACTCCTCCGGCCGCTCGGCGTCGACGAGGTACTGCCGGACGAAGCGCTCCACCGCGGCGTCGATCATCCGGATCGCCTCGGCCTTGAGCTCCTCGCCCCGCTCCAGCGCGAAGAGCCGCATCGAGTAGACGACCTCGCGCTGCTGGTTCATCACGTCGTCGTACTCGAGGAGCCGCTTCCGGGCCTGGAAGTTCTGCAGCTCGACCCGCTTCTGCGCCTGGCCGATGGCCCGGGTCACCAGCGGGTGCGAGATCACCTCGCCCTCCTCGGCGCCGCTCTTCTCCATCCAGCGGGCGATGCGCTCGGTGCCGAAGAGCCGCATGAGGTCGTCTTCCAGCGAGAGGAAGAAGAGCGAGCGCCCGGGATCGCCCTGGCGGCCCGAGCGCCCCCGCAGCTGCCGGTCGATCCGGCGGGACTCGTGCCGCTCGGTCCCGATGATCTGCAGGCCGTCGCCGTCCTGTTCGCGCGGCACGTCGGGGCCGAGCTTGATGTCGGTGCCGCGGCCCGCCATGTTGGTCGCGATCGTGATGGCGCCCCGCTGCCCCGCCTTGGCGACGATCTCGGCCTCGCGCTGGTGGTACTTCGCGTTCAGCACCTCGTGCCGGAGCCCCCGGCGCCGCAGCATCTTGCTCAGCGTCTCGGAGACCTCGACGCTCACGGTGCCGATCAGCACCGGGAGCCCCTGGTTGTGCAGGCGCTCCACCTCGTCGACCACGGCGTTGTACTTCTCCCGGCGGGTCCGGTAGATCCGATCGTGCTCGTCGACCCGGCGCACCGGCCGGTGGGTCGGGATGACCGAGACCTCGAGCCCGTAGATCTGGTAGAACTCGGTCTCCTCGGTCTCCGCCGTGCCCGTCATGCCGGCGAGCTTGTCGTACATCCGGAAGTAGTTCTGGATCGTGATCGTGGCGAGGGTCTGCGTCTCGCCCTTGACCTGCACCCCCTCCTTCGCCTCGACCGCCTGGTGCAGCCCGTCCGACCAGCGCCGGCCCGGCATGACCCGGCCGGTGAACTCGTCCACGATGACGACCTGGCCGTCCTGCACCAGGTAGTCGACCTCCTTCTCGTAGAGGACGTGCGCCTGGAGGAGCTTGTGGATGATGTGGAGCTTCTCGCTCTTCTGGGCGTACTCGGCCTCGACCTCCCGCCGCGCCGCGGCCCGCTGGGCCGGGGTGAGCTCCGGGTCCCGCTCGATCTCGTGCACCCGCTGCGAGATGTCGGGCACCAGGAAGAGCTCCGGGTCGTTGGGCGACATCGCCTCCGCCCCCCGGTCGGTGAGGTGCACCGAGTGCCCCTTCTCGTCGAGGACGAAGTAGAGCACGTCCTCGATGTCCCGCATCCGCTGCTGCTTGGCCGGGAGCTTCCGGTCGGCGATGTGGTCCAGCTCCACCCGCTGCACCATCTGCTTGAGCCCCGGCTCGGCCAGCAGCTTGAGCAGCCGCTTGTTCTTCGGCATGCCCAGCTGCGCCTGGTACAGCTTGACCGCTGCCTCCTGCCGGGTCTCCTCGTTCTCCAGCAGCCGCTCGGCGTCGGCCAGGAGCCCGTTCACCACCGCCGTCTGCTTCCGCACCAGCTCGACCACCTGGCGGTTGAACTGGGCGTACTTGTCGTCGCCCTCGTGCGCCACCGGCCCCGAGATGATGAGCGGGGTCCGCGCCTCGTCGATGAGGATCGAGTCCACCTCGTCGATGATGGCGAAATAGTGCCCACGCTGGACCCGCTGGTCCAGGTGGATCACCATGTTGTCCCGCAGGTAGTCGAAGCCGAACTCGTTGTTGGTGCCGTAGGTGATGTCCGCCAGGTAGGCGGCCTTCCGGGCGGGCGAGGAGGGCTCGGTGTCGTCGATGCAGGCGACGGTGAGGCCGAGGTACTTGTAGACGTGCCCCATCCACTGGGAATCGCGCCGCGCCAGGTAGTTGTTCACCGTCACGAGGTGGACCCCGTGGCCGGCCAGCGCGTTGAGGTAGAGCGGCAGCGTCGCCACCAGCGTCTTCCCCTCGCCGGTGGCCATCTCGGCGATCCGCCCCTGGTGCAGCACGATGCCGCCGATCAGCTGCACGTCGTACGGCACCATGTCCCAGGTGAGCTCGTGCCCCGTCACCATCACCTTGGTGCCGAGCAGCCGCCGGCACGCCTCCCGCACGGTGGCGAACGCCTCCGGCAGGAGCTCGTCGAGCCCGGCGGCGAGCTCCTTCTTGTACCGCGCCTCGAGCTGCTGGATGCGGTCTTCCAGGCGGTCCCGCTCGTCCGGATCGGGGCAGGCGTGCTTCTCGGCCCGGACCCGATCCAGCTCCGATTTCACCGACTCGGTGCGCTCGCGGAGCCGGGCGCGGAACCGCTCGGTCTGGGCCTGGAGCTCGGCCTCGCTCAGGGTCTTGAGCCGCTCCTCGTGGCGCTTGATCTCCGCCACGATCGGCTGCAACCGCTTGAGCTCCCGTTCATACCGCGTCCCGAAGACCGCGGTCATCAGCTTCTTGATCATAGGTGCCCTAAATATAGCCCGTGCGTAGCGATGTATTCAGCCACCGCGTCCGGGACCCAGTAGCGGATCGAGCGCCCCGCCCGCACCCGCCGGCGGATCTCGGTGGCCGAGATGTCCACCGCGGGCACCTCGAGCCGCCGGAACGGCAGTGCCGGGGACAACCGGCTCCCCGGCCGGGCGAAGACCACGATCGTGGCCATCTCCGCGAGCGCCTCCGGCTCCCGCCACTTGGGGAGGTCCGCCGCCGCGTCGGCGCCCAGCAGGAGCACGAACCGCTCCGCCGGCTCCCGGGCACGGAGCAGGCGGAGGGTCTCGACCGTGTAGGACGGTCCCGGCCGGTCCAGCTCGGCCCGCTCCAGCCCGAAGGCGGGCTCGCCCCCGATCGCCAACTCGACCATCCGCGCCCGGTGCTCGGCGGCGGCGTGGTGGCGCCCGGCCTTGAACGGCTGCTCCCGGGCCGGCATGAAGCGCACGGCCGCGAGGCCCAGCCGCTCCAGGGCGGTCTGGGCCACGATCAGGTGGCCGTGATGGATCGGGTCGAAGGAACCGCCGAAGAGTCCGATCAGAGGCCGGGCCCCTCAGGACTGCCGGCGCGGACAGACCTGGTCCACCCCGTCCGCGCCGGGATGGTATTGGCGGATGTAGTCGCAGGTCTCCTGCTGCTCCTCGCGATAGCCGAGGCGCCGGTAGGCGTCGACCAACTTCACCAGGGCGGTCGGCGCGACCCGGGTCCGGGGATACGTCGTGACCAGGTCGCGCAGGTAGAGGATCGCCGAGTCGTACGCCTTCACCCGGAAGTAGAAGAGCGCCGCCTTGTACAGTTTCGCGGCGAAGCGCTCCTGCAGCCGCGCGATCTTCGCCTGGGCCCGGGTGGCCGCGGGGGAGGAGGGATAGCGGTTGAGCAGCTCCTGGTAGGTGCTGAGCGCGGTCTGGCCGTAGGTCGGGTCGAGCTCGGGGCGCCGCCAGAGATCGGCGTACGCGTCCCCGGCCCGGAGCAGCGCCTCCGGCGCCAGCTCGTGCTCGGGGTAGTCGTCGGAGACCCGCCGGAACTCCCGGGTCGCCCGAAGCTGGTCCTTCTGGGCGAAGTACGCCTCACCAAGGAAGAAGTGGACCCGAGGCAGGCGGGCGTCGCCGGGCGGGAGCTCCAGCGTGAGGCGCTCGAACGCCTCGGCCGCGTCCTGCCACTCGCCCCGGCGGAAGGCGCCGGTCCCCTGCGCCCAGAGCGCGTCGATGTCGGCGCTGCTGGCGGACGTCGCGCCGGCCCCGGCCGGAGCCGGGGTGGCGGGCGGCGCGTTGCGGCCGCAGGCGAGCAACAGGATCGGCAGGAACAGGACGAGAGGGCGCTTCATGGGACGGTGCTTCCGGCCGGAGCGCCGGGCACGTCGGCGGCGCCGAGCCGGGCGAGCCGCTCCGCCGCCGCGCGTCGGAGCGAATCGTCCGGCTCGCTCAGGTTGATCACGGTTTGATAGGCCATCGCGGCCCCGACGAGGTCGCCCTGGGCGGTGTGGAGGTCACCCAAGGCGACGAGCGCCCGGCGGCCGACGCCGGACGCCGAGTCGGCGCGGGCGGCTTCCCGGAGCCAGTGCTCCGCGCGGTCCCCCTGCCCCGCCGCCAGGGCGTCGAGACCGAGCTGGAGGGCGCACTCGCCGAGGCCTCCGGTGGCGATCCGCCGCAGCGAGGGGTCGTCGGTCCGGCGGAGCACGGCGCCGTGGACGCGGGCCGCGTCCTCGCAGGCGGTGGTCCGGTGGAGCGTGGCGGCGTAGAGCATGAGCAGGGAGTCGACGGAGCGCGCGTCGGGCGCGCCGGCGATCGCCGCGGGCAGCAACACCAGGGCGTCCGCCTCGGGAAGCTCCTCGCGGCGGGCCAGGCGGTACGCCTCCCGCCCGATCGGCCACTCGGGCACCAGGGCGCGGAGCGCGAGCAGGGCGGCCTTG
>DATLZT010000222.1:0-12749 GCA_035573835.1 Gemmatimonadales bacterium | reverse complement strand
GGCGCCGTCCCCGGCCGGGTCGTCCCCCGCTGGATCGCCGATCGGGGGCGCCTCGGCCACGGGGGCGCGCGGCGCGGGCCGGGGCTCCGGCTTCGGCTCGGCGGCCGGGGCGCGCACCACGGCGGCGCCGTTCCCCTTGGTCCGCGGCTCGAGCACCGGGAGGTTGCCGAAGAGGGCCAGCTCCTCCTGCAACTGGACCAGCGGGATGATGCGGGGGCCCCGCTCCTCGCTCCGGAGGAAGACGCGCTCCCGGAAGATGTCCACCGCCACCACCTTCTCGAGCCCCACCTCGGTCCGCAGCGTCTTCCCCTCCCGGGGGAACCGCTTCCGGGCGGCCACGTAGAACTCGTGCTCGTACTTGAGGCAGCAGAGGAGGCGCCCGCACCCCCCCGAGATCTGGGCCGGGTTGAGCGAGAGGTGCTGATCCTTGGCCAGGCTGAGGTTGACGGGGGAGAGGTCCCGCAGCCAGGTGCTGCAGCAATACTCCCGACCGCAGCGGCCGACGCCGCCCAGGCGGGCCGCCTCGTCGCGGACGCCGATCTGGCGGAGCTCGATCCGGGTGCGGAAGAGCGCGGCAAGGTCGCGCACCAGGGCGCGGAAGTCGACCCGCTTCTCGGCCGTGAAGTAGACGGTGAGCTTGCGGCGGTCCCATTGCCATTCGGCGTCGCTCACCCGCATGGCGAGCTGGTGCGCCTCGACCCGCTCCATGACCTTGCGCCGGACGTCCTCCTCGGAGCGACGGAGCTCGTTCGCCGCGCGGATGTCCTCCTGGGTGGCGCGACGCAGCACCGCCCGGACCGGCGTGTCGGGTGCGGGGCCGCCGATGCCGCAGCTCCCGGCGGCGCAGGCGCTGCAGCCCTTGGCCGCGGCCTCGCCCACCTTCGAGACCCGGCCGAAGTCGATCCCCCGGTCCGCCTCGACCAGCACCGCCTCCCGGAGCCGGAGCGGCTCGTCGGTCCCGGCCCAGGTGAAGAACGCCTTGCGATTCCCCTTGAAGTGGACTTCGACGAGTTGCGCGGCGGGCGCGACGGTGGGCTCGGCGCCGTCCTCGACCGGGAGGTCACTCCTCGGCATAGACCCCCATGGCCGCGTACTTCTCGGCACGGCGCCGCACCAGCTTCTCGGGCCGGATCTTCCGGAGCTCGGCGACGTGGCGCACCAGCGCCTCGCGAAGCGTCTCGCCGGTGGCGTCGGGGTCCACGTGCGCGCCGCCCACCGGTTCCGGGACGATCTCGTCGATGAGCTTGAGCCGGAGCAGGTCGTCGGCGGTGAGCTTGAGGGCGCTCGCGGCGCGCTCCCGCTGGGCCGCGTCCTTCCAGAGGATCGCGGCGCACCCCTCGGGGGAGATCACCGAGTAGACCGAGTTCTCGAGCATGAGGACCCGGTCCGCCACGCCGAGGGCGAGCGCGCCCCCCGAGCCCCCCTCGCCGATCACCACCGTGACGATCGGGGTCGCCAGGATCGACATCTCGAGGATGTTGCGCGCCAGCGCCTCCGACTGGCCCCGCTCCTCCGCCCCGAGGCCGGGGTAGGCGCCCGGGGTGTCGATCAGCGTGATGACCGGGGCGCCGAACTTCTCCGCCAGCTTCATCAGCCGGAGCGCCTTGCGATAGCCCTCCGGATGGGCCATCCCGAAATTGCGCTTGAGGTTCTCCTTCGTGTCCCGCCCCTTCTGGTGCCCGATCACCATCACGCTCTGGCCGGCGAGCCGGGCCCAGCCGCCCACGATGGCCGGGTCGTCGCGGAAGAGACGGTCGCCGTGGAGCTCGATGAAGTCGGTGAAGATGGTGCTGAGGTAATCGAGCGTGTACGGCCGGCGGGGGTGGCGGGCCACCATGACCCGCTGCATCGGCGTGAGGTTCCGGTAGATCTCCTCCCGGAGCGCGGCCAGCTTCGCCTGCAGCGCGCTCACCTCCTCCGCCACGTCCACCTGCCGTTCGTTGCCGATGCGCTTGAGCTCCTCGATCTGGCGTTCGAGCTCGAGGAGCGGCTTCTCGAATTCCAGCGTGTAGACCGCGGCCATGTCAGCCCGCCTTCACGTAGTGGACGGTGGACGCACCGAGGAGATCGCGCAGGGAGCGAACCAGGTCGTCGTCGGGCTCGACCCTCAGCCGCCGCGAGCGCATCCGGGCGGTGTGGCCGTTGCCGTCGGACCACTCAATATAGAGCGGGGCCGGTCCCGGGTGCGCCGCGCAGAGGGCGACCGCCGCCCGGAGCGCGTCCTGCGGGGGGGCCTCGGGCGCCTTCCAGCGCAGGCTGATCCCCACCGCGCCGCTCGCCCGGAGCTCCTCCAGCGGCCGGGCCCCCTCCACCACGAACGGCGCCCGCTCCTCCCCCCGGTCGCGGGGGCTGAAGCCGCCGGTGAGCAGCACCGCGCCGTCCTCCCGGACCACGCCGTTGAGCTTGGCCCACGCCTCGGGGAAGACGATCGCCTCGGCGGTGCCGTGGAAGTCCTCCAGCACCAGCCGGGCGTACTCCTTCCCGGTCTTCTTCGAGATCTGGCGCTTGACGGCCGTGACCACCGCGGCCACGCTCACCTGGTGCTCGCTCCATTCGTGCAGGGTGGCGGTGGTCCGGGTCCCGAAGAGCTCCACCTCGCGGCGGAACCGCTCCAACGGATGGCCGGAGATGAAGAACCCGAGCACCTCCTTCTCCCGCGCCAACCGCTCGGCCTCCGTCCAGGGAGGGACGTCGGGGAGCCGGGCCTCGGCCGGCCGGACCACCGCCGCCGCCTCGCCGAAGAGCGAGACCTGCCCCGCCTCCCGCTCCGCCTGCTGTACCTGGGCCTCGGCCAGCGCGCCGTCGAGCGCCTGGATCAGCTGGTGCCGGTGGCCGCCGAGCGAGTCGCAGGCGCCGGCGGCGATGAGCGACTCGAGCACCCGCTTGTTGCAGAGCCGGAGGTCGATCCGGGTCACCAGGTCCCCCAGCGACCGGTACGGGCCGCTCCGCCGCCCGTCCATGATCGACTCGATTGCCCCCCCGCCCACGTTGCGCACCGCGCCGAGCCCGAAGCGGATCCGCCGGTCGCCCACCACCGTGAACTTGAACCCCGACTCGTTCACGTCGGGGGGCAGGACCTCGAGCCCCAGCGCGCGGGCCTCGTTGATGTACTGGACGACCTTGTCGGTGTTGCCGATTTCCGACGAGAGCAGCGCCGCCATGAACTCGGCGGGGTAGTGCGCCTTGAGCCAGGCCGTCTGGTACGAGAGGACCGAGTAGGCGACCGAGTGGGACTTGTTGAACCCGTAGCGCCCGAACGTCTCGATCTGTCCCGCCAGCTCCTCGAGCAGCCTGCGGTCGTGGCCCTGCGCCAGGCCGCGCTCGACGAACTTGCCGAGCTGCTGCTTGATGAGCTCCGGGTCCTTCTTCCCCACCGCCTTGCGCAGCACGTCGGCTTCCGCCAACGAGAAGCCCGCCAGGATGTTGGCGATGCGCATCACCTGCTCCTGGTAGGTGATGACGCCGTAGGTGGGCTCGAGGACATCCTTGAGCAGCGGGTGGGGATAGGTCACCCGCTCCTGGCCGAGCTTCCGGCGGATGAAGACGAGGTGCATCCCCGCGTCGAGCGGGCCGGGGCGGAGCAGCGCGTTCGAGGCGACCAGGTCGTCGAACCGGTCGCACTTCATGGCCCGCAGCGTCTCGGTGGCGAGCGGGGACTCGAACTGGAACACCCCCGCGGTGTTGCCCTGGCGGAGCAGCTCGTAGACCTTCGGGTCGTCGAAGGCGAGCCGGTCCATGTCGAGCTCGATCCCGTGGCGGGCCCGGATCATCTGGACCGCGTCGTGGATCACGGTCAGCGTCTTGAGGCCGAGCATGTCCATCTTGAGCATGCCGACCTTCTCGAGCGCAACCATGTCGAACTGCGTGATCAGCGCGTCCTCGCCGTCGCCCGCCTGACCGGCCCCCTTGGTGGGCGCGGTGCAGACGGGGACGTACTCGTGGAGCGGGCCCGGCGCGATCACCACCCCGGCGGCGTGGACCGAGGCGTGGCGCGAGATGCCCTCGATCCGGGAGCCGAGCTCCAGCACCCGCTCGTAGGCCGGGTTGGTCTTGAGCAGGTCCCGGAGCTCCTGCACCTTCTCCATCGCCTCCGGGATCGTGAGGCTGTAGGCGGGGCCCGAGGGGATCAGCTTGGTGATCCGGTCGGCCTCGCCCGGCGGCACCCGCAGCACCCGGGCCACGTCCTTCACCGCGGCCCGCGCCTTCATGGTGCCGAAGGTGATGATCTGGCCCACGCTGGCGCGGCCGTAGCGCTGGCGGACGTACTCGATCACCTCGCCCCGGCGCTCGTAGCAGAAGTCCACGTCGATGTCGGGCATCGACACGCGCTCGGGATTCAGGAACCGCTCGAAGAGGAGGTCGAACTTGAGCGGGTCGACGTTGGTGATCCGCAACGCGTAGGCCACCAGCGAGCCGGCCGCCGAGCCGCGGCCCGGTCCCACCGGGATGCCCCGGCTGCGGGCGGCGGCGATGAAGTCCTGCACGATCAGGAAGTAGCCGGCGTAGCCGGCCTTGGTGATCACCCCCAGCTCGTAGGCGAGGCGCTCCTCCACCTCGGCCGGCAGCGGGCTGCCGTAGCGCGCCTCGGCCCCGGTGCGGGCCAGGTGCTCGAGCAGGGCCTCGTCGGAGGCGTACTCCGCCGGCCGGGGGAACTCGGGGACGAAGTACTTCTTCTCGAAGCTGAACTCGCAGAGGTTCGCGACGAGCTGGGTGTTCTCGAGCGTCTCCGGGTGGTCCGGGAAGAGCGCCCGCATCTCCCGCTCGGACTTCACGTACGACTCCTGGCCGGTGAAGCGGAAGCGCTTCGGGTCGTCCAGGTCGGTGCCGGTGCCGATCGCCAGGAGGACGTCGTGCGCCTCCGCGTCCTCCCGCCGGAGGTAATGGGCGTCGTTGGTCGCCACCACGCCGAGCCCGAGCTCGCGGCCGAGCCGGAGCATGCCGTCGGTGACGATGTCCTCCTCGGGGATCCCGTGCTTCTGGATCTCGAGCCAGAACCCGTCCTTGCCGAAGGTGCGCGCGAACCACTCCGCCGAGCGCTTCGCCTCCTCGTAGTTGCCCTGGCGCAGCCAGAGCGCCACCTCGCCCGAGAGGCAGGCGGCGAGGCAGACGATCCCCTCGGCGTGGCGGGCCAGCACCTCCTTGTCGATCCGGGGCCGCCGGTAGTAGCCCTCGAGGTAGCCGATCGAACTCAGCCGCACCAGGTTCCGGTAGCCCTGCCGGTTCCTCGCGAGCAGGACCAGGTGGCTGTAGTGGGCCGGGGCGTTGGGTGGCTTCTGCTGGGAGCGGCGGTCCCCGAAGGCGAGGTAGGCCTCGAAGCCGAGGATCGGGCGGATGCCCTGGGCCCTGGCCTCCTCGTAGAACGCCCAGGCGGCGTGGAGGTTGCCGTGGTCGGTGACGGCGAGACTGTCCATCCCCAGCTTCTTGACGTGCGCCACCAGCTCGGGGATCCGGTTGGCGCCGTCGAGCAGGGAGTATTCGCTGTGGGTGTGGAGATGGACGAAGGACATGGGCGACTGCTATCGACGACCGGCGCGGACGGCGCCGGGGGATCCGTTCACTTGGCTCTCGATTCCAGCTCGCGCCAGACCCGGCCCAGCTCGACGCCGCGGGCCCGGAGCAACACCAGCAAATGGTACAGGAGATCGGCCGACTCCTCGACCAGCCGCTCGGGCGCCTCGGCGGTGGCCGCGACGACCACCTCCACCGCCTCTTCACCCACCTTCTGCGCGATCGAGGGAACCCCGCGCGCGAGGAGGCGCACGGTGTAGGACTCCGCCGGACGCTCGGCGGCACGGCGCGCGATCGTCCCCGCCAGCCGCTCCACGGGGTGCCCGCCGGCGTCCGCCTCGGCCACGAGCGCGCCGTCGGCGAGCAGCCGGTTCGCGAAGCAGGTCGGGGTGCCGGTGTGGCACGCCGGTCCCGACTGCTCCACCCGGTACAGCACCGCATCGGCGTCGCAATCGAGCCGGAGCTCGACCACCCGCTGCTCGTGGCCCGTGGTCTCGCCCTTGCGCCAGAGCCGGCCCCGGGAGCGGCTGAAATAGTGGGCCAGGCCGGTGGCGACCGTGCGCTCCAGCGCTTCCCGGTCGGCGTACGCCAGCATCAGGACGTTGCCGGAGCGAGCGTCCTGGGCCACCACCGGAACGAGACCGTCGGCGCCGAACCGGATCCGGTCCAGCCAGGCGTTCGAATTCACGCCGGAAGCTATCGGGAGGTCGGGGAATTGTCAAAAGACGTTATCCTGCTTAAGGTTGGCCAACTCCGGATCCCCTGATGCCGCATCGGCGCGGAGTCCCTCGCGTGGTCCTGTTCGTGGTCGGCATGTTCTTCGCCGCCTTCGGCGCCGCCTACGTGGCGAGCGAGGAGGTGCGCTACCTGAGCCGCGCGGTGGTCGAGGAGATCAAGATCCTCGAGGGACGCCGGCCCATCGCCGAGCTGGTGGCCGACAGTGCCACCCCGGCGGAGCTGCGCCGCTCGCTCGCCCTGGTGCTCGCCGCGCGGGACTACGCCGCCCGGCTGGGGCTCGAGGCGAAGGACACCTACACCAGTTACTCGGACGTCGGGCGCGACACCCTGCTCCTGGTGCTCTCGGCCGCGCCGAAGAACTGCGTCTGCCCCTACACCTGGAAGTACCCGATCGTGGGGCGGATCCCCTACAAGGGGTTCTTCGACCCCGGGATGGCGCGGCGGGCCGCCGCGAAGCTGGAGCGGCGCGGGTACGACGTCTACCTCCGCCCGGCCGGCGCCTTCTCCACCCTCGGCTGGCTCGAGGACCCGCTGCTCTCCACCGCGCTGGACCGGGACCCGGTGGAGCTGGTGAGCACGGTGTTCCACGAGATCGCCCACAACACCCTGTTCGTGAAGCACGCCGTGCCCTTCAACGAGAGCTTCGCGCAGATGGTGGGGTATCGCGCGGCCGAGGCGTTCTTCCGCGACCGGGGCGACACCGCCGCCGCGCGCCGCGCCGCCTGGCGCTGGGAGGACGAGATCGTGCTGGCCGACTACTACACCCGGTTGGCGCAGCGCCTCCGCGGGGCCTACGCCCGCGCCCCGGAGCCGCCCGGGCTCGATTCGGCCCGGGCCGAGGTCGGTCGCTGGGCCCGGGCGGAGCTGGCCGGACCGGTGGCGGCCCGGCTCCGCACCATCCGCATCGGCCCGCTGGCCGAGCGACCGGTCAACAACGCCCGGGTCGTGGCCGCCACGATCTACCGGGAGCGTCTCGAGCTGTTCGAGCGGTGGTACCGGGCCCACGGCGCCGACGTGCGCCGGAGCGTCGCGGCATTGGAGCGATTGGTGGACGGCGTGCCGGGCGACAGCGTCTACCCGGCGCTCGAGCGCGCCCTCGCGGCCCTGGCCCGGGACCCGGCCGCCGGCTCACCGGCTCCCGCGATCGACACCACCTCGGCGCCCTGAGCGCCGCCTGTCCCACCCGTCCGGCCTCGAGGACCGCATGCGCCACCGGATCCCCCTGCTCTTGGGTGCCATGCTCGCGACCGCCTGCGCCCCCGCCGCCGAGTTCGACCTGGTGATCCGCGGGGGCACCGTCTACGACGGGGACGGCGGATCGCCGGCCACGGCCGACGTGGCGATCCGGGGCGATACCATCGCCGCCATCGGGGATCTCGGCGGCCGGCGGGGGCGGCGGGAGATCGACGCGCGCGGGCTCGCCGTGGCGCCCGGGTTCATCAACATGCTGAGCTGGGCCACCGAGTCGTTGCTCGAGGACGGCCGCTCCCAGAGCGACATCCGCCAGGGCGTCACCCTCGAGGTCTTCGGCGAGGGGTGGTCGATGGGGCCGCTCAACGAGACGATGAAACGGGAGGAGCGGGAGCAGCAGGGCGACATCAGGTACGACATCGCCTGGACCACGCTGGGCGGGTACCTGGAGCACCTGGAGCGCCGCGGCATCTCGCCCAACGTCGCGTCGTTCGTGGGCGCCACCACCGTCCGCATCCACGTCCTGGGGCACGAGGACCGGGCCCCGACGCCGGCCGAGCTCGACTCGATGCGGGCCCTGGTGCGGCAGGCGATGGAGGAAGGGGCGCTGGGCCTGGGCTCGTCGCTCATCTACGCCCCCGCGTTCTACGCCAAGACCGACGAGCTGGTGGCGCTGGCCCGGGCGGCGGGGGAGTACGGCGGGATGTACATCTCCCACATCCGCGACGAGGGCGAGGGGCTGCTCCGGGCAGCGGAGGAACTCATCACGGTCGCCCGGGAGGCCGGGGTGCGGGCCGAGCTCTACCACATCAAGGCCTCGGGACGGCGGAACTGGCCCAAGATGGACACCCTGATCGCCCGGATCGAGGCGGCGCGCCGCGAGGGGCTCGCGATCACGGCCAACATGTACACCTACCCGGCCAGCTCCACCGGTCTCGACGCCACCATGCCGCCCTGGGTCCAGGAGGGCGGCCACCGCGCCTGGGTCGAGCGGCTCAAGGACCCGTCGATCCGCGCCCGGGTGGCGCGCGAGATGCGCGGCGGCTCGGGGGGCTGGGACAACGCCTTCGCCAACGCGGGCGGTCCCGAGGGCGTCCTGCTCGTGGGCTTCAAGAACCCGGCCCTCAAGCCGCTCACCGGCAAGACGCTCGCCGAGGTGGCGGCGATGCGGGGGAAATCGGCCGAGGAGACCGCGATGGACCTGGTGATCGAGGACGACAGCCGGGTGGGCGCGATCTTCTTCACGATGTCGGAGGAGAACGTCCGGAAGGAGATCGCGCTCCCGTGGGTGAGCTTCGGCTCCGACGGCGCGTCGCTCGCGCCGGAGGGGGTGTTCCTCGAGTCCAATCCCCACCCGCGCGCCTACGGCACCTTCGCCCGGCTCCTCGGCAAGTACGTCCGGGAGGAGCGGATCATTCCCCTCGAGGAGGCGATCCGCCGGCTCACCTCGCTCCCGGCGGACAACCTCCGCCTTCGTCGTCGCGGGCGGCTCCGGGTCGGGCACTACGCCGACGTGGTGGTCTTCGACCCGGCGACCATCCGGGACCACGCCACTTTCGACCGGCCGCACCAGTACGCCACCGGCGTCCGCCACGTGCTCGTCAACGGCGTCCCGGTGCTGCGGGACGGCGAGCACACCGGGGCCACGCCCGGCCGGGTGGTGCGGGGGCCGGGGTGGGCCGGCTGGTCGGAGCGCTGACGCGCGCGCCCCGGACTCCCGGCCCGGGGATTTCCGTGTAGCTTTGGCGCCGTAGCGACCACCCTCACCGCGGATTCGACGCATGGACGAGACCTTCACCGGTCGCGAGCAGCACCGGCTCCTGCGGGAGCTCACCGAGTTCCTCTCGATCCCGAGCATCAGCGCGCTCCCGGCCCACGCGGCCGACTGCCGGCGGGCGGCGCAATGGCTGATGGACGAGCTCGGGCGATTGGGCTGTCCCGTGGTCCGGCTCATCGAGGGCGACGGCCATCCGGTGGTATGGGCGGAGAGCCCGGCGGCGCCGGGGAAGCCGACGCTGCTGGTCTACGGGCACTACGACGTGCAACCGGTGGATCCCCTGGACGAGTGGGTGACGCCGCCCTTCACGCCCACCGTCCGGGACGGCAAGCTCTTCGCCCGAGGCGCCGTGGACGACAAGGGGCAGGTGTTCACCGTGCTCAAGGCGTACGAGGCGGTGCGGGACGCGCGGGGCGTGCCGCCGGTCAACGTCCACTTCCTCTTCGAGGGGGAGGAGGAGTCGGGCGGCCGGGTGGTCTACGACCTGCTGCGGAGCCGGCCGGAGCTCGCCCGGGCCGACGCGGTGCTGGTCGCCGACATGTCCTACTACGCGCCCGGCCGGCCGGCGGTCTACACCGCGCTGCGGGGGCTCTGCTACGCGGAGATCTCCGTCCGCACGCTGGAGCGGGATCTCCACTCGGGCTCGTTCGGCGGCGTGGCGCCCAACGCGCTCGAGACGCTGGTCCGGCTGCTCGCGCGGCTCAAGTCGGAGAACGGACGGATCAACGTCCCGGGGCTCTACGAGGCGGTGAAGCCGCCGAGCCCCGAGGAGCTCGCCTCGTGGCGGAGCCTGCCGTTCGACCGCCGGAAGTACCTCGAGCGGGAAGTCACCGGCCGGGCGCTCACCGGGCTCCGCAAGCACTCGGTCTTCGAGCGGATCTGGGCGCTTCCCACCTTCGAGATCCACGGCATCAAGGGCGGGTTCGTGGGGGAGGGAGCCAAGACGGTGATCCCGGCGCAGGCCACCGCGAAGGTGAGCCTGCGGCTGGTCCCGGGGCAGTCGGCCGAGCGGGTGCTGGAACAGCTCACCCGCGCGGTCGAGCGCCTCGCGCCCACATGGGCCGACGTCCGGGTCATCCCCCACCATGGGGGCGATCCGGTGCAGGTCGACGTCGACCACCCGGTCTTCGGCGTGCTGGACGCGGCGTTCGAGGAGGTGGTGGGGCGGAAGCCGGTGCGGATCCGGGCCGGGGGGTCGATCCCCATCGTGCCCGAGCTCGCCGCCGGGGGCGCTCCCGTGCTGCTCACCGGGATCGGGCTCCCCGACGACGGGCTTCACTCACCCAACGAGAAGATCAACCTGCAGCAGATCTGGGACGGGGTGCTGATCTTCGGCCGGTTCATGGAGCGGCTCGGCGGCCGATAGCCCCGCTCGCCGGCCGCCCCGGCTAGTCGTCGATCCGCTCGACGCCCCGCGGGGTGGCCCGCCGCTCCGGCCCGGAATAGATGGCCTCGGTCCGCGCGTGGAGCTCGTCCACCCCGATGACCGCCCGCACCGAGGCGATGATCCCCGCGACCACGTCGTCGGCCCAGTAGGGATCGGGACGCTGCTCGGGGGGCAGCTCGTTGGCGGCCTTCTCGAGGAACTGGATGGCCGTCGCGGTCCACTCGGACTGCGCGGTGGGCACCAGGGCCCAGGACCCGGTGGCGCGGAGCCGGAGCTCGGTGAGCGTCGCGAGTTCCTTCTCGAGGCCCGCGGTGACCTCGGGGGAGGTGAGCCGTTCGGCAACGAGGGTGAGGACCTCCCGGCGCTCGCTCTCCTGCGGCTCCGGCAGCGGGGCGAGGTAGTGTCGCTGGTCGGCGACCATCTCGGCGAGGCGCAGGCAGACGGCGCGCACCGCCGGGTTCAGGGCCGGGGGCGCCTCCTTGGCCCAACTCCCGGCGGCGCGGAGGATCTCCGCGACCCGCTGTTCCGCCTGGGCCCGGGGCGAGCGGCGCTCGATCGGATCAGCCATGTAAGAGAGGATCGCAGGATCGGCGCCGAAAGGCAACGGGTCAGCGCGGGCCCCGGCGCATCCGGACCGGATCGGGGCGGCCGTAGCGCTCTTCCCGCCAGGGATCCCCCCGCATGTGATAGCCGTTCTGCTCCCAGAAGCCGGGGTAGTCCTCGCTGAGGAACCGGAATCCCCGCACCCACTTCGCGCTCTTCCAGAAATAGAGGTGCGGGACCAGCAGTCGCACCGGGCCCCCGTGCTCCGGGGTGAGCGGCTCGCCGCCGTGCCGGAGCGCCAGCATGTTGCCGCGCCGGAGGAAGTCCCCCAGCGCGAGGTTCGTGGTATACCCCTGCTCGGCATGGACCAGCACCGCCCGGGTCTCGGGCAGGAGCCCGGCCCGCTCCACGATCGCCTCCACCGGCACGCCCTCGAAGACGTTGTCGAACCGGCTCCAGCGGGTGACGCAGTGGATGTCGCAGACGGCCTCGATCCGGGGGAGGGCCAGGAGTTCGGCCCACGAGAGCCGGTAGGGCCGCTCCACGGCGCCGCTCACCTCGAGCGACCAGCGGTCGAGATCGACGGCAGGCACCGTGCCGTAGTGGAGCACCGGCCACTTCCGGGTGAGCACCTGCCCCGGGGGAAGGCGCTCGGCGGAGCCGCGGAGATCGACGCGCTCGGGCATGGGGGCCTCAGGGGTGGAGGGTGGACGCCTCGCGGTCCACCTCCCCAACGCCGGGCGGCCCGGCCGGGTTCCCCGGCAGCGCCTCGGCCCCGACCGGAGCCGGCGCCATGCCCAGACGGTCGGCGAGCGCCCGCACCACCGCGGCCCGGGTCTCGACCCACAGCGCCGGTCCCGCCGCTTCCCCGAGCTCCCGGGCGACGCTGGTCATCGTCACCCCGTGGATGCCGCAGGGGACGATGAGGTCGAACGGGCGGAGGTCGTTCACCACGTTGAGCGCGAAGCCGTGGAAGGTCACCCACCGCTTCACGTGGATCCCGATGCTCGCGACCTTCCGGTCCTCCACCCAGACGCCGGTGAGCCCCGGACGCCGCCGGGCCGGGATGCCCAGGACACCGAGCCCGTCGATCAGCGCCCCTTCCAGCTCGCGGAGATACCAGTGCAAGTCGGGCCGGAGGCGGGAGAGGTCCACGATCGGGTATCCGACCAGCTGGCCCGGGCCGTGATAGGTGACGTCGCCCCCGCGCTCGATCTCGAAGACCTCGACGCCGTGGTCGCCGAGGCGCGCGGGGGGGATCGGCAGGCTGGTCTCCCTCGTGCCGCGGCCGAGCGTGACCACCGGATCGTGCTCCACCAGGAGCAGGAGGTCGTGGGGGAGGGAACCGGCCGCGCGGTGGGCGGCGAGCCGACGCTGGAGCTCGAGGACCTGGCCGTATGCCCGGCGCCCGAGGTCGACGACGCCGAGCGTGCCCACGCTCACGCCTCGCGCCGGGGGCGCGCGACGGTACGGTGGCCGAGGAGCGCCGCCCCCGCGGCGCAGAGGAGGGTGAGCCCCAGCAGACCGGGGCGCCCGAAGTAGTGGTGGAGCGGGACCGCCAGCACGGCGACCACGAACGTGGCGAAGGCGCTCACCACGGCGAGC
>DATLZT010000221.1:0-16706 GCA_035573835.1 Gemmatimonadales bacterium | reverse complement strand
GGAGGCGGGCGTCGTGAGGCGGGTCGTGGCGGCGGTGGTCTACCTCCACCTGGCCGCGGCCACGCTGCACGGCGCGGCCCACGCGGCGCTCGGGATCGACGTGTCGGGCCCGTGGGATCGGGTCTTCCTCCTCGCCACGGTGTGGCTCGGCCCGCCGGCGGCGCTCCGGCTCCTGGGCCGCGGGCGTCCCGCCGGCGGGGCCGCGCTGCTCGCGGCCTCGATGGGCGGGGCGCTGGTCTACGGAATCGTGTACCATTACGTACTTCCCACGCCGGACCACGTGGCCCGGACGCCACCGGGACTCTGGGGCGCCGCGTTCCGCGCCAGCGCGCTCGCCATCGCGCTGCTCGAGGGGGTGGGCGCCCTCATCGGGGCAAGGCTCCTCGCATCCAGCCGTCGTCGGGTGCCACGATGACCCAGCCATCCATCCACCGCGACGCCGGGGCAAACGGCCCGCTGGCCGCCTTCGAGCCCGAGCGGCGGCGGCTCTTCGGCGTCGCCTACCGGATGCTGGGCTCGGTGCACGAGGCCGAGGACGCGCTGCAGGACGCCTGGCTTCGTTGGCAGGGGGTGGACCACGCCGCGGTCGAGAATCCGAGCGCCTTCCTGCTGCGTCTCGTCACCCGCATCTGCATCGACATCCTGAAGGCGGCGCGGACCCGGCGGCTCGAGTACGTGGGCCCCTGGCTGCCCGAGCCGCTGCTCGAGGTTCCGGTGAGCGACGCGAGCCATGACCCGGAGGGGCTGAACGAGCTGGCCGACGACCTCTTGACCGCCTTCCTGCTCATGCTCGAGCGGCTGGCCGAGGGCGGCTCGGCCCGACCGGCCGACCCGGCGAGCCACGACGAGCTCCTGGGCCGCTTCCTGACCGCCGCGCGCTCCGGCGACTGGGACGGCCTCCTCGAGCTCCTCTCGAGCGAGGTGGTGGCCTACGCCGACGGCGGCGGCAGGGTGACGGCGGCGCGCAAACCCGATCGTGGGGCCGGTCCACGTCGCGCGCCACATCGTCGGCCTGGCCGCCAAACTCGCCGCCGCCGGGGTGGAGCTCCGGCTCGCCCGGGTCAACGGACGCACCGGGATCCTCGCGCTGGTGCACGGCCGGCTCCTCTCCGTCACGACCTTCCAGGTGGAGGCGGGCAGGATCGCCCGCGTCTTCTCGGTCCTCAATCCCGCCAAGCTCCCCCCGATCGCCTGAGGCGAGCGCGTCACGCCGCGACCGGCAGTCTCGTCCTCCCTCCGGACCATCACCGACAAGATCGATCCGGGCGGAGGGACGATGAGGAAGATCGTGCGACGTGCCGCCGTCGGGCTCGGCGGGCTGGTGGGTGTGGTCGGCCTGGTACTCGTCGTGGTCTTCGTGACCAGCGAGCGGCGCTTCCGCCGGCGGTACGCCATCACGCCGATCGCGCCGACCTCGGCGGCCGGGTGTTCATCGACCAACCGCCGGTCTTCCGGCTGGTGGCGCCGAACCTCACCCGGGGCCGCGAGGGGCGCCGGCCCGACGGCGGCACCATCGATCCGAGGTACATGCCGATCGGGATGACCTCGCACCTCACCGACGAGGAGATCCTGGCGATCTGGCGCTACCGGCGGACCCTGCCGCCCAAGACGGTGGGCGGCCGCTGAGGACTCGGCGCCGCCGCCGGCCCGTCGATGCGCGGCATGACCCGCCCTCCTCGGGGGAGCACGGTCCGTCGGGCGGAGCTGCCGGTGCCGAGCCCCTGGCGGGGGTGCGGTGCCCGGCTCGTCGACGGCGGGGATCGGGAGCGCCACCCGTGGTTCCGCGAGTTGGGGAACCGGGCGCCCGCCCGTGCGAGCCGGCGGTCGCCCGGCGGCCCGGATCGATGGCGCTGGTTCGCCCCGGGCGGCCGGTGTAAAGTGGGGGAGCGCCGTCGACGCCGTCATCCGCGCCAGGGGGCTGCTTGCGCGACCTGCTCGCCGACTACGATCGACTCGCCGCCGCCGGCCCTCCGGTCGGACGCGCGGTGGTGACCGGCGTCTGGGGCTCCGCGCCCCGTCCCGAGGGCTCCTGCCTGCTGGCCTCGTCCGTCGGCCTCGCCGGCTCCGTCTCCGGCGGCTGCGTCGAGGGGGCCGTCGCCGCGGAGATCCTCGCCGCGCTCGAGCGGGGCTCCCCCCGCCGGGTGAGCTACGGGGTGAGCCACGAGGAGGCCTGGACGGTGGGGCTCGCCTGCGGGGGCACCATCGAGCTGCTGGTGGAGCCCGGGGTGCGGCCCGAGCTGCTGGAGGCGGCGCGCGGGTCCGGGGGCGTGGTGATCGCCACCGCGCTGGGCGAACCGGCGCTCGGCACATCCTGGGTGGTGCGGGAGGACGGGACCGTGGTGGGGCCGCTCGCGCCGCTGGGACGCGGTCCCGATGCGCCGGCCACCAGCGACCTACCGGCCGAGACGATCCGCGACGCGGCGCTCGCGGCGCTCCGGCGGGAGTTGAGCCGCACGGTGGAGCTCGCCGGGCGGGGTGGGCCGGTGCCGATGTTCCTGGAGGTGATCCCCCGCCGGCCCACGCTCATCGTCTTCGGCGGCGTGCACATCGCGCAGGAGTTGGTGCCGCTCGCCAAGCGGCTGGGGTACCGCACCGTGGTGGCCGACGGCCGGCAGGCCTTCCTCGACCGGGCGCGCTTCCCCGACGCGGACGAGCTGGTCCTGGCGTGGCCCGAGGAGGCGTTCGCCCGGATCGGGATCGACGCCGCCACCTACGTCTGCGTCCTCTCCCACGACCCCAAATTCGACGAGCCCGCCTGCGAGCTGGCGCTCCGCTCTCCCGCCGCGTACGTGGGGGCCATCGGCTCGCGGAAGACCCAGGCGGCGCGGCGGGAGCGGCTCCGGCGGGCGGGGCTCGGGGACGAGGCGCTGGCCCGCCTCCGGGGTCCCATCGGGCTGGACCTCGGCGGCCGCGGCCCGGCCGAGACGGCGCTGGCGATCCTGGCGGAGATGACGGCGGTGCGGTACGGCGGGACGGGTGCGGCGCTCAGCGGCCCGGCGGAGGGGGCGGCGCGGGCGAGCGAGACGAGCACCTGACGACGAGCGCCTCCCAACACTCGCCCCCGGGACGACCGAGGGCCCGGTGGAGTACCGGGCCCTCCCGTGTCCGGCCGGCGGCCGCCCGCCGGCGCCCCGACGGGAGTCTCTCCTACTGGCAGGGCCCCGCGCCCAGGCTGCCGGCGTTGATGCCGAGCCGTGCGGCGGTCGCCTCGCGGACCTGGGCGAGCCGGGCGCAGGTCTCGGGCGCGAGCAGCCGGTAGGGCGTGGGGGTCGTGCCTGACGAGGGCGCCACGCCCCCCACCGCGCCCAGGTTCTTGGTGAACTGATCGAGCTGGGCGGCCCACTGGGCCCGGTTCGCCGCGATGGTCTGGCGGCGGAGCTCCGCATTCCGATCCGCGATCTGCCGCTCCTTGGCCTTCTTGTAGAGGAAAAGCTCGTTCGCCAGCGCCGAGGCGTCGTAGCCGGTGAGGAGCCTGGGATTCTGCTTTTGCAGCACCGAGGCCGTGAGCGCGACCTGGTAGGCCTCGTCCACCCGGGCTGCCGTCCACGAGGTGGTATCCCCGAACGCCTCCATCGCCAGGTACCAGGCGGCGTAGTACGTGGCGCGCGGATACCGATGGCGCGCGTTGCGATCCAGGTATCGCACCATGCCCGTGAGGAGGGCGGCGCCGCGCTGCTCGTCCCGCGGCCGCCCGATCCCGAAGAGGTAACGGACGCCCACCTCCTCGCGGGCGGGCTCGTAGAGCGGCGCCAGCGAGTCGAGCATGAGGTTGGCCCACGCCGGATTGGGTGGCATCGCCCGCCCCTGCTCCGCCCAGCGCGCCAGGGTGAGCTTGGCCCGGTAGCCGCCGGCCTCGGCGGCCCGGGCGAGATAGGCGAGGGCGATGGCGGTGTCCTTCGCCGCTCCCTGGCCGTAATAGAACGCCTCGGCCACGTCGACCAGGCCGTCGGGCTCGCCCCGGGCGGCCAGCTGCTCGGAGAGCAGCCAGGCGTCCCGGTGACACGGGAGGTCCCGCTGCACCCGGCAGATCTCGGCGCCCAGGCGGAGCGCGGCGGTGGAGCCGAGCCCCGCGGCGCGGAGGAGGAGGGGAGCCGCCAAGGCCCGGTCCTCCGGCCAGGCCGCGAGCCCCTGCTGTTGGGCGCCGATCCACGCCCGCCAGCCCATGGCCAGGTGCGCCGCGCGCGTGAGGGTCGTCGGGTCGTCGGTTTCCAGCGTCGAGCGGAGGAGCGCCCGGACCGAGTCGATCGGGAGCTTGGGGCCGAACCAGCCGTGCCATCCCCAGACGGCGCGCTGCAGGATGGCCTCGGCGGCCCCGGCGGCCTGCGCCCGGTCGAGCCATTCGAAGGGCGTGGCCGCGGTCACCGGGCCGAGGCCCTCGGCGCCCGAGGCACCGTACTTGGTCTTGTGTTGGAGCGAATCGAGCACCTGCTCGAAGGTCTTCCCGGTCTGCTCGGCGACCCGTCGGGCCTCGAGCACGGCGTGCGCCGTCCGCTGGGCGTACACCACCGCCGCGGGCCCGAACCCGCTGTCGGCCAACGCGCGGATCCGACGGTGGGCGTCCGTCACCGTCTGCGGTCGGGAGTTGAAGCTCGCCGCCCAGGCGGCGTAGTCGCGGAGGACGGCGGCCCAACGATGGGTGGGCCCCGAGTCGGGCAGGACCCAGTAGCCCTTGGCGTTCCGCCACTGGTCCGGGGGCGACCCCGGTCCGGCGGGGGCCTGGGCGGCGGCCGGAGCCCAGGCCAGCAGGGCCGCGAGCCCAAGCGGGAGCGTAACCGACGGTGCGGCGGCGGCGAAGCGGCGCATGCGGGAAACCTCGCGAAGACGGTGGAACGGTCCAGGTCCAGGCGATGAGGGCCCGGGATCACCGGGCCCTCGGTCGTGCGCGGGGCGGGCTCCGCTCACTGCACCGCGTTTACCATGTCGAAGATCGGCATGTACATGGCCACCACCATGCCGCCCACCACCACGCCCAGGATCACGATCATCACCGGCTCCATGAGGCTGAGGAGGGCGCTCACCGCCACGTCCACCTCCTCGTCGTAGAAGTCGGCGATCTTGCTCAGCATCTCGTCCAGTCCGCCGGTCTGCTCGCCCACGGCGATCATGGAGATCACCATCGGGGGGAAGACCTTCGACTTCTCCAGCGGGGCGGCGATGGTCTCGCCGCCGGCGATCGACTGGCGGGACTGCATCACCGCGTCGTGGATCACCCGGTTGCCGGCCGTCTTGGCGGTGATCTCGAGCCCGTCGAGGATCGACACGCCGGAGCTGATCAGGGTGCCCAGGGTGCGGGTGAAGCGGGAGACGGCCGACTTCCGGAGCAGGTCGCCCAGCACCGGCGCGTTCAGCAGGAGCTGGTCGATTTGGCGTCGCCCCCGGTCGGTGGCGTAGTACTGCCGGATCCCGAACACCACCGCGGCGATCGTCGCCAGGATGGCCCACCAGTAGCTCGTGAGCAGCTCGGACATCCCGATCACGATCCGGGTGGGGAGCGGGAGCTCGAGGTTCACCGAGGCGAACATGTTCTGGAAGGTCGGGATCACGAAGATGAGCAGCACCGCCACCGCGATCACCGCCACCGAGACGATCACCCCCGGATAGACCATCGCGCCCTTCACCTTGCGGACCAGGGCGTCGCTCTTCTCGAGGAAGGTGGCGAGGCGCAGGAGGATGGTGTCCAGGATGCCGCCCGCCTCGCCGGCGGCCACCATGTTCACGTAGAGGTCGCTGAACGCCTTGGGGTGCTTGGAGAAGGCGTCGGCCAGGGTGTGGCCGCTCTCCACGTCGATCACGACCGCGCGGATGATCTCCTTGAGCGCCTTGTTCTCGGTCTGCTGGGCCAGGATGTCGAGCGCCTGCACCAGCGGGAGGCCGGCGTTGATCATGGTGGCGAACTGGCGGGTGAAGATCACCACGTCCCGGGTGCCGATCCGCCGGCCGCCCAGGCCGAGCCGGATCTGCTTCGGCGCCTCCCGCACGCTCACCAGGATGAGGCGCTTCTGGCGCAGGGTGCGGACGACCTCGTCCTGGCTGTTCGCCTCCTGCTGGCCCTTGAGGATCTGTCCCGCCTGGTTCCGCGCGGTGTACTCGTAGAGCGGCATGGCTCGCCTCCGGGGTTCGTCGTCCCTGCGGGGCCGGCGTCAGCGCCGGAGCGCCGCGCGCTGGTTCCGCTCGGACTGGATCTCCTCCTGCTCCATCGGCGTCTCCCCGATCATTCGGAGGAACTCGTTCGGGTCGGGGGAGACCGCGAGACATTCGTCCTTGGCCACCTCGCGCGCCAGGTAGAGCTGGTAGAGCGCGTCGTTCATCGTCTGCATCCCCCACTTCTTCCCCGCCTGGATGGCGGTCTGGATCTGGTGGATCTTGTCGTCCCGGATCAGGGCCCGGATGGCCGGGGTGGCCACCATGATCTCGGCCGCCATGACCCGGCCCCGGCCCTTGGCCTTGGGGAGGAGGGTTTGGGTGATGACCCCCTCGAGCACGAAGGCGAGTTGGGCCCGGACCTGCGACTGCTGGTTGCTGGGGAAGACGTCGATGATGCGGTTGATCGACTCCGCCGCCGAGTTGGTATGGAGCGTGGCGAGGGCCAGGTGGCCGGTCTCGGCGATGGTGAGGGTGGCCTGGATCGTCTCGAGGTCCCGCATCTCGCCCACCAGGATGACGTCGGGGTCCTCCCGGAGGGCGTACTTGAGCGCGTTGGCGAAGCTCTTGGTGTCGGTCCCCACCTCGCGCTGGTTGATGATGCAGCGCTGGTGGCGGTGGATGAACTCGATCGGGTCCTCCACCGTGAGGATGTGCCCCCGCCGCTCCTTGTTGATCTTGTCGATCATGGCGGCGAGGGTGGTGCTCTTGCCCGAGCCGGTGGGGCCGGTCACCAGCACCAGGCCGCGGGGCCGCTCGGCGAGCTTCGCCACCACCGGCGGCAGCCCCAGGTCCTGGAAGGTCCGCACGCTGAAGGGGATCATCCGGATGACCATGGCCACGCAGCCGCGCTGCTTGAACACGTTGCCGCGGAAGCGGGCCAGGTTCTGGATGCCGAAGGAGAAGTCGAGCTCGTCCTCGGTCTCGAACCGCTTCTTCTGGTTCTCGGTGAGCACCGAGTAGGCGAGCTGGAGGGTGTCCTTGGGCGTCAGCACCTCGGTCACCGAGGCGTCCACGATCTCGCCGTCGACCCGGAGCTTGGGCCGCTCCCCGGCGGTGATGTGGAGGTCCGAGGCCTCCTTCTCGAGCATCTCCTCCAACAGCGCCCGCAGATTGAACGTCGTCATCCGGCGGTCTCCTTGACCACTTCCTCCAGGGTGGTGACGCCCTTCTCGATCTTCTTGATGCCGTCCATCCGGAGCGTGAGCATCCCCTCGCTCACCGCCTGGTCCCGGAGCTCCGCCACCGAGGCGCCCCGCAGGATCATCCGGCGGAGCTCCGGGGAAAGCGCCATCACCTCGTAGAGCCCCGCCCGCCCCCGGTAGCCGGTGCCGCCGCAGGCGTCGCACCCGGTGCCCTTCATGAACGGGATGGCGCGGGCCCGGGCCAGGTCGGGCGTGAGCGAGCGGAGCTCCTCGTCGCTGTAACTGGTGGGCGCCTTGCAGGCGCTGCAGATCCGGCGCACCAGCCGCTGGGCCACCACCAGGTTCACCGCGCTGGCCACGTTGAAGGCCTCGATCCCCATGTCGATCATGCGGGTGATGGTGCTGGGCGCGTCGTTGGTGTGCAGGGTGGAGAGCACCAGGTGACCGGTGAGCGCGGCCTTGATCGCGATGCTGCCGGTCTCGAGATCCCGGATCTCGCCGATCATGATGATGTTCGGGTCCTGCCGCAGGAACGCCTTGAGCGCCGCCGCGAAGGTGAGCCCGATCTCGTTCCGCACCAGCACCTGGTTGATGCCCATCAGGTTGTACTCGACCGGATCCTCCGCGGTCATGATGTTGACCTCGGGGGTGTTGATCCGGGAGAGCGCCGAATAGAGCGTCGTGGTCTTGCCCGAGCCGGTGGGGCCGGTGACCAGCACCATCCCGTAGGGATTGAGGATCGCCCGCATCAGGTCGGCCTCGGCCTTGGGCTCGAAGCCGAACTTGGTGAGGTCGAGCGTCAGGTTCCCCTTGTCCAGGATCCGGAGCACGATCTTCTCGCCGAAGAGCACCGGCAGGGTCGAGACCCGGAAGTCGATGACCCGGTTGCCCATCTTCAGCTTGAGCCGGCCGTCCTGGGGGATGCGCCGCTCGGCGATGTTGAGCTGGGAAAGGATCTTGATGCGCGAGGTGAGGGCCGCCTTCATCTTGAGCGGCGGCTTCATCACCTCCTGCAGCACGCCGTCGATCCGGTAGCGCACCCGGATCTCGTGCTCGAACGGCTCGATGTGGATGTCGCTCGCGCCCCGCTTCACCGCGTCGGTCAGCAGGCCGTTGATCAGCTTCACCACCGGCGCGTCGTCGATCTGCGCCTGGGTGACCGCCTCCTCCTCCTGCTCCTCCACCACCTCCACGTCGTCGGCGAACCCCTCCATGTCCTTGAGCAGGCTCTGGAGCTGCTGGTCCCCCGAGTCGTAATGCTTGTCGATCAGGGTGCGGAGGGTGTACTCGCCCGCGATGACCGCGAAGATGTCGTAGCGGGTGATGAACTTGAGGTCCTCGATCAGGCCGTTCTGCGAGGGATCGGCCACGGCCACGGTGAGGGTGCGCCCCTCCCGCTTGAGCGGGAGCACCACCCGCTTGAGCGCGACGTCGGGGGGGATCAGCCGGACGATCCGGGGATCGACCTCGAAGCGGGTCAGGTCCACCGCGGGCATGCGGTAGACCCGCGCCAGGACCTTGGTGACCTCGATCTCCGGCACCAGCCCCATCTTGACCACGACGTAGCCGAGCCGCCCCCCCGAGGCCCGCTGCTCCGCCAGGGCCTTGGCGAGCTGGTCGGGCGTGAGGAGCCCCTCCCGCACGAAGATGTCACCCAGGCGCTCGGTCGCGCCGACGGCTGCCGTCATCTCGGATGCGTGACCAGAAAAGGGAGAAGGACCCGGGATCACCGGAATGATCCAGACCCCGGGACGGACGACCCAGGTCCGGACGCCCCCGCTACGTCAAGAAGCGAGCCAGTCAGGGGGCGAGTCCCGCAGCGATGGCATATCTCGCGATCCGATTTCGGGTTACCTCACCATCACGAGTCCCCGCAACCGGGCCGCCAGGGCCGGACCGATCCCGGCGACTTGCCCCAACGATTCGGTGGATGCAAAGGGGCCGTGAGTGTCACGATATTTGACGATGGCGCGGGCCTTGACGGGGCCGATCCCGGGCAGGGCCTGCAGTTGCTCGATCGTCGCGGTGTTGAGGTCGACCGGCCCGCGGGCGGGAGTCGGGCGAACCGGATGGGAGTCGGCCTCGGGCCGGTGTGCCGGGAGGCTCTCCACCAAGAAGGCGGGTCGTCCGGCGAACGAGGCGTGCGGCGCGATGGCCCGGAGGAGGCCGGGCCCCACACCTGCCACGCGATCCAGCCCGCTCAGGCTCCCGAAGGGGCCGTTCCGCTCCCGATCGGCCACGATCCGGCCGGCGAGTCGGGGCCCGACCCGCGGGAGCCGGGCGATGTCCCGGGCCGGGGCGAGGTCGAGATCGATCCGCTCCCCCGGCGCCAGGGGCCGGTCGAGCAGCCGGGCGCTGTCCCGCTGGGCCGCGGGCGTGAGCGACGGGTCGGCACCCAAGAGCCGAACGGCGCCAGGCGCCGCGGCCTCCCGCCCGAGGACATGGCGGAGCCCCTGGCCCGCCAAGGCGAGCCCCAGCAGGAGGAGTGCCGCGCGATGCTCGGCGCGCATGATGCCACCCATGTGGTCGCGGCGGGAGCCCCTGACGATGCGCCGCCGGCGGCCCGCCTCGCCCCCGGCCCGGGATGAAGCTAGGTCAGGCTACTATGAGAGCGGGTACCGGAGCGCCGCGGCCGGGAGCGATCCGGCGCGCTCCGCCCGTCGCGCCGCGCCGGGTCAGCGCCGCTCGACCAGGGCCAGCGCCAGCTCGCCCATGACCCGCAGACTCGCGGCGCTCACCTTGTCGATGGTGTCCTCGGGGGTGTGCCAATAGGGATAGTCGAAATCGACCACGTCGATCGCCCGGATCCCCACCTTCTGGAGCTCGAGGTGGTCGTCGGTCAGGGTGTGGCGGGGCTGCCGGATGAAGTACTCGCCGTGCCCGATTTCCTCCGCCACGTCCCAGACCAGGTCCACCACCTCGGGCGCCCCGGTGAGGGAATTCCCTTCCTGGTAAACCTGCAGGTCCTTGTCGGCCACCAGGTCGAAGAGCACGGCGTAGAGGGGTCGGGGCCCCGGCGGCGGGTTACGGGCGTAGTGGCGCGAGCCGATCAGCACGTCGGACGGGGTCTTGGTGAAGTCGCCGTAGTCCTCGCCGTCGACGAACAGGAGGTCCACCCCGATCTCGGGGGGGCGCGCGGCGAGGGCGTCGGCCACGCCGAGGAGCACGGCCACGCCCGAGGCGCCGTCGTTGGCGCCGGGCACCGGTGTGGCGCGGTCCTTCGAGTCGGGGCCGTCCGCCACCGGCCGGGTGTCCCAGTGGGCCAGGAAGAGGATCCGCTCCGACGCCCCCGGGTTGAACCGTGCCAGGAAGTTCCGGAGCGGGAGGGTATCGCCCGCCACGGTCACGTGGCGCCACGACTGGACGATGACGGTGTCGGCGCGCTGGCGGAGGAGCGAGTCGAGCCAGTCGCCCATCCGCCGGTGGCCCTCGGTCCCGGGGATCCGGGGCCCGAAGGCCACCTGGCGCTCGAGGTAGTCGAAGGCGGCGTCGGCGTCGAAGGGGCGCTCGGGCGCGCGCTCGCAGGCCAGGAGGAGCAGCGCAAGGCCCGGGGTCCCGACCAGCCTGGCGAGGAGCGCGGCGGCGCGGCCCCGCGCCAAGAGGGAGGTACGCATGGGGCGGAAAACTAGCGGGGACCGGGCCGGCGGGGCCACGGCCGGCCCTGCTCAGCGGTAGTCGCCCGAGAAGAGCGAGAGCTGGAACGTGGCGCTGAGGAAGATCTGCGAGATCCGCTGGTCGATGTGCCGGGCGTCGTTGAGCGAGTACCCGAACTGGATCCCGCCGGTCATGACCCGCAGGATGTCGGTATCGAGCCCGCCCCGAAGCTCGCGCCGGCGGATGTCGGAGATCGTGGTGCAGGCGGTCTGGTTCCGGCGGCGGAGACAGCTGGTGGCGCTCGAGGCCATGGCGGTGAGCGAGGTCCGGACCTGTTTCCGGATTCGGCTCACGCTGGCCGGGAGCCGGAAGGCGTAGGCGAACGAGGCGGTCACGTCGTCCTGGTCCGACTGCGTGGCGTTGCCGCTGTTCTCCGCCCGCTGGGAGGTGGCCGAATATCCCAGCGCGAGGCTTATCCCGTTCCGCAGGCCGAGCTGGAGGTCGGGGGTGAACGAGGAGGAGTAGGTCAGCGACTGGGTGGCGCCGGCCGCGCTCGGCTGCACGGTGGACCCTTCCCGACGCCGGTAGTTGAGCCCCGCGCCGAGCAGGTTGATGGGACCGCCGCGGAACGTCTTGGTCCATCGCAGCGTGCTCACGGGCCATTCCCGCTGCCGGCTGTCGGTCCGCGTGAATCCGCTGGTCACCCGCTGGAGCCGCATCGTCTTGCTGAGCGAGTAACCGAGCGTGAGGTTGAAACCGCCCGGCAGGTCGGCGCCCGACGAGAGCGTCGTCGTCCGCGTTTCGGTGACGCCCACGGCGCTGTCGGGGCCCTGGAAGGTGAACCGGTCGAGCCCGCCCAGGCCGAGCATGAAGCCGAGCCCCGGATCGAAGGCGGCCAGGTCGAACGTCGAGCTCCTGGTCCGGCGATTCGCGACGTCGACGGACCGGAACCGCTGGGTGGCGCGGGCCAGGCGGCTGCTGTCGCCGAACACCCTGGCCATGAGCCGCGCCACGTCGATCGAGGCGCCGAGCTCGCGGGTGCGGCTGTTGTTCAGGGTCTGCGGCAGGAGGAAGCCGCCGGCCGTGTCGCCGATCTCACGGACCGGGGGCCGGCTGGTGAGATTCCGCGCCAGCACGAACGAGCTCCCGGTGGTGAATCGGGGACGGACCCACGAGGCCACCCGGGGCACGAGGCTCAGGCTGGTGGTGAGCGTCCGGTCGCGCTCGACGCCGATCGGGATGCCCAAGAGCTGCTTGCGCTCGGTGTAGGCCAGTCGGCCGAGGGGGCTCGAGTCCGGGTAGACCCGGAGGTCCCGCGTGCTCGAGAGGTCGCCGCTCAGGGTGAGCATGCCCAGCGGCTGCCAGGTGAGCCCGGCGGCGTTGGTCCAGAGGTGGCTCAACGTCAGCGTCCGGGGGAGGAGTCGGTCGCCGGGCCGCACCACCGGCACCTGGAAGGAGGTGAACTCGGCGGCGTTCCGCGAGAGACTGCTGTTCCAACGGATCGACGAGGGCACCAGGCTGAGCAGCGGCCGGCGGAGCCCCTTTCCGGCCTCGCTTTCCCGCAGCCATCCGGGCAGCCTGTCCACCAGCCCGCCCAGCGAGAGCGTCGGTCCCCGACGGGCCATCGCGAGCTGGTAGTTGGCGTTGGCGGCGTAGGCGTCCGAGGTGCTGCGGGAGAGCTCGTTCTGCGATCGCCCGGTCGTGACGGTGCCGCTCAGCGAGAGGGGATCCACCAGACCGCGCACGAGCCAGTTCGAGCCGCGGCGGGTGCGGCGCACGGCCAGGCTGTAGCTCGCGGTCCAGCTCTCCGGCTTGCGGAGCCCGGGTAGGGCGTCACCGCGCACATCGCTGCCGGTGAGGAGGATCGGGTCCACGTCGTTGCGGACGTAGGAGACGGTGACGGGGATCGCGAGCCCGAGCGACGGCGGCAGGAACCGCTCGAGGCGCCAGGCGGAGTTGAGCTGGAGCGCGCCGGTGGTGCGATAGGAGGGATCCTGCCCGATCTGGCGGAAGAGCCCGTCCTGCCGCACGTAGGAGAGCTGGACGTTGCCCACGTCGGAGGCCGTGAGCCGGGCATCCAGCGCCACGGCGGTGCCGATCTCGGACACCGGGCGGGCGAGCCGGATGTCGTCGATCCAGACCTCGGTGTCGGTGGCGGCGGTGTTGGCGGCGACCCGATAGATCCCGGCCGAGACCTCCTGCACCGCGGCCAGGTTGGGCGGGTTGATGCCGGGGCTGCCGAGGTGCACGAGATAGGGACCGTCACAGGCGACGTAGGCGTCGGCATCGCCGAGCCCGCACTCCGCCGCGCCGCTCGGGGGCTCCCCCCGGAGCCAGCGGCCCTCGACGTCGGCCCGGAGTCGCCGCCAGGTCTCGAGGTTGACGACCATCTCCGGCTCCCAGGTGGTGCTACGGGCCGGGACCCGGTAGAGGTAGAAGTTCCGGTTGTCGCTCCCCAGCTTCACGAATGCCTCGAAGTCCCCCTCCTCCCACCCCGGTCCACGTCCCCGGGCCCAGACCCGCATCTCGCGGTACTTGAGCAGGTTTTGGGAGGTGCCGGGGAGCCGCAGGTAGGCCTCGGCCCGCTCGCCCGGGCGGAGGTCGCGCGCGACGACACGGAGCGACTTCTCGTTGATCTGCACCCCGCGGAAGTCGTCGCTCCCGTCGCGTCGGGCGGTCTGGTCCCCGACGCCGGGCGGGGAGACGTAGCCGAGCTCGGCGTTCTCGGTCGAGATGGTCGAGGCGACCACCTCCCCGTGCGGCTGGCCGGTGGCGCCCGCGATCCCTTGGATCGGCGTCTCCGACCGTCGGGCCCAGGGGGAGCCGAGCAGCCGCATCCGGGCGAGGGCGAACTTGGCGACCAGGTCGTCGCCGCCGTTGTCGGGCGCCGCCGCCACCGTGACGCGGAGGTGCTGGACGAGGCGGATGTTGGGCACGCCGATCGTGTCGGCCTGGGAGAGCGGGATGCGGTAGAGCTTCCAGCCGGGCTGCCCCTCGCGCACGAAATGCACGGTGTCGGCGAGCCGGACGACGTACCGGAAGACGTTCTCGCTGACGAAGCTCGCGTTCAGCTGGTTGTCGCTGTTGAGGTCCTCGGTGTCGAGGGCGCCGTTGCCGTTGGAGCAGCGGCTCCCGAGGTCGCCCCAGGGGAACACGAGCACGCTGCTCGAGAGCTCGCGCCGGCAGAGCGGCACGTCCCGCACGACGGCGTCCACGCCGACGTGGATCGAGTCGAGCCGGTCGGCCAGGATGCCGATATCGTCCTCCTGCGCGTTGAAGATGCCGCTCAGCGGGTCGCGCTCGGTGTCGAGCTTGCCAAGGCCCACGTACTGGCGGCCGGTGAAGACCGAATCACCGCCGACCAGTTGGACGGTGTCGGGAGCGAGGGCCACCGCGTCCTCGCTGACGGTCCCGAGGTCGAAGATCAGCCGGACGTCGGCCAGGCTGGCGCTCTGCCGGTCCTGGAAGACCCAGAACTCGAGGAACTGGTTCCGGGAGAGGTCCACGCCGGTGCTGCTGAGCGAGGTGACCATCGAGCGCCAGCGGGGGGCGTTGGGCCGGGCCGGCTGGCTCCAGCGCGAGGCGCCGTTCCGTTGCACGATGCCGCCCGCGGTGTCGGCGTGCAGGGTGAGGAACATCACGGTCTCCGGCGCCTGGGCCCCGCCGGAGACGCGGATCAGCGAGTCGATGTCCTGGGGCCGGAGCTCCACCGGGCGGGGGTCGCCGCCGCCGCGGGGCACCAGGTTCTGCCAGGTGAGCTGCACTGCGTCGGCCAGGTTGAACGCCCCGCCGAACGCCAGCTCGAGGCTGTCGGGCTCCTGGGGGCGGCTGCCGAACTCCCACGCGGTCTCCCGGAGGGAGATCTCGATCCCCGCGTCGCCCTCGAACTCCTCCAGGTAGGCCTCGCCGGCCCGGTTCGCGTCGGGCCGGGTGAAGGCGTACTCGGCGTTGATGTCGAGCCGGGAGGGGGCGGTGGCCCCGCCGGTGACGAGCTTGTCGAGGAAGCGGGTGACGGCCCCCGGGCGGAAGTGGAGCTCGGTGTTGATCCCGCCGATGAGGTTGGCGGTGGGCTCGAAGCCGAGCGGCGGCCGGTTGAAGACGGTCTTCTCGGACTGGTAGATGCCGAGGAGATTGACGGCGCCGGTCTCGCCGAGGGAATAGCGGGAGGAGAACCCGAGGATCGTCGTCGGCGCCACCGCGAACAGGCCCCGCTCCTCGAACCGTGCCTGCACCTGGGCCGAGCCGGTCCGGCCGAAGAGCTGGTCGGGGTTGAGGAACGTGACCTGGCCGAGCTCGTAGTCGATGTTGTAGTCGACCCCCCGCTCCAGCCGGAGGCCGTTCACGGTGAGCTGCTCGCTGCCCTCCCGGATCTGGAGTGCGTTGAGGTCCAGGGTGGAACGGTCGCCGCCGCCGGCGGCGTTGTAGCGCAGCCGGAGCTCGAACTTCGCGGGCGGCCCCTCGGGCGCCAGGACCAGGTACTGCGGCGTGCGGTAGAGCGAGTCGGAACGCTCCACCGGCGTGAGCCGAACGGGGTCGGCGAACGGCTGCAGGTGCGGGAAGACGATGTACGCCTCGCGTACCGTGCCGCTGGCGTTGGCGGTGTCCTGCTGCCGCGGGAACAGCCGGTTCTGGACGTCGAAGACGTTCGGGTCGGTGGCGGCGGCGAGCCCCAGGAGCTGGAGATAGGTGCTCGCCTGGCCCGAGAGCGGGCGCTCGGTCCGGTTGACGGTGAGGTCGACCTGGAGGGTGTTCCGCTGGAGGTCGGTCCCGGCCACCCGGTAGACCTGCCGCATCTCGTGGAAGAACGTCGGGACCGTGGGCCCCTGGTTCGGCTCCACGATGAGCTCCAGGGTGTCGGGCGCCGTCGGATTGTCGACCACCGGCAGGGTACCCACCCGGTTGCCGTCGACGGTCTCGTAGCTCACCGCCAGGTAGTCGTTCTGGTCCAGTTTGTTGGTGAGCACGAACCAGAGCCCCGAGCGGTCGAGGTAGTAGTCGGTGCCCTCGATCAGGAGTTGCCAGCCGCTGGTGAGCGGGCCCACCCGCTGGGGACTGTCGCGCCGGATGGCGACCGCGGTGATCCCGCCGAGATTGGGATTGCTCCCGTTGCGGGTGCTCACCGGACGATAGCGGTAGATCCGTACCGTCCCGCCCCGGGGCGTCATCGACGGGGGCAGCGACACCCCGCCGAGCTCGAGGATGTCGATCGCGGGGTACCCGGTGATCAGCCGGGGATCGACCACCCAGAAGAAGCGGCCCGACTCGTAGTTCACGTCCCGGACCTGCCGGTCCTGGGGGGTGGTGACCGTCTCGCCGATGGTGTAGCTGCGCTCCGCCACCGTGCTGCCCTTCTGGGTGGCGGCGATGGTCTGCAGCTCGACCGCCCCGAGCTCGAAGGTGGCGTTGACGCCGAAGTTGTTCGCGGGAATCGCCGCCGTGATGAAGCGGGACTGGGGGGGCCGGAAGGTGACGGTGCCGACCTCCACCCGGCGGACGATCTCGTCCTCCAGCCCCTCGTAGTAGACCTGGATGTCGTTGCGCCCGCTGAAATCGCGCTCGCTGTCGTAGTCGACGTTGATGTGGAGCCGGCGCCCGATCACGCCGCCGCTCAGGACGGTGAACTCGGTGTCGAAGCGAGGCGCCTTGAAGCCGCCCCGGCAGCCGCTGTTCGGGTCGAGCAGGTCCTGCGGGCTGCACCGCTCGTTGCGGACCCGGTCGGTCCGGATCTCCAGTCTGGCTTGGCCGTCGATGGCGAGGTCGGCATACTTCGTGGGGAGGCCGAAGGCGCCGCGGCGCTGGGCCGAGCCGTCGGCGGTCGAGTCGGCC
>DATLZT010000220.1:0-6204 GCA_035573835.1 Gemmatimonadales bacterium | reverse complement strand
CCAGGTGCGCCAGGGTCGCGCCTTCCTCCAGCACGGCGTGCTGCTGCTCGCGGACGGCCAGGAGCCGCTGGCCCACATCGCGCGGGACGGAACCGGGGCCCCCGCCGGCCTCCCCCTCGCCGCGCTGCTCGGCCGGGCGATCCCGTTCGACGAAGCCGCCGACGCGGCGATCGACGCCCTGCGCCGGTCGATGCCCGGGGCGTCGGGCGCCTGGCGCGCGCTGGGGGATCGCCGCCCGATCGACGCGCTGGCCGACCGCCACGCCGAGCGGTTCCGCTCCGACGAATGGACCTGGGACTCCCGCGCACCCGCCCGGTCGCCTTAGCTTTATCCATCCCCCTTCGCCCCCTCAACCAGACGATGCTTCGCCTCACCGTGGCCGCCGTCCTGCTCGCGGCACTCTCCGCGTCTGCCGCTCCCGCGCAGTCCCCCCCGGCCGACGATCGCGGCACCATCACGATCGTGGTCGGCGAGGAGGGGTTCCCGGCGGTGCCGCCGCTCGTCCAGACCCGGGCCCGGCAGGACGTGGCCGATCTCCTCTTCCTCCGGCTGGCGCTCCCCGGCCCCGACTACCGGACCGCAGGGGACAAGGGATTCCGCCCGCAGCTCGCGGAGTCCTGGCACCGGCGCGACTCGCTGACGCTGGTCTTCGACCTGCACCCCCGGGCCCGCTGGCACGACGGTCGGCCCGTCACGGCGCATGACGTGGTCTTCAGCTTCGAGCGGGCCCGGCGCCCGGGGTTCGATCCCCAGCGCGCCACCCTGCTCCGCCACCTCGCCTCGGTGACCGCCGAGTCGGACCACCGGGTCGCCTTCCGGTTTGCCCGCGCCTACTCGGAGCAGCTCTACGACGCCACCTACCACGTCCACGTCGTCCCGCGGCATCTCCTCGCCTCGATCCCGGACTCGGCCCTCGCGACCTCCGACTTCGTGAAGGCGCCGGTCGGGAACGGCCCCTACCGCTGGGGGCGCCGCCGCCCGGGCGAGTTCATCGAGCTCCGGGCCAATCCCACGTACTTCCGCGGGGCGCCCAAGCTCGAGCGGGTGATCTTTCGGGTGGCGGAGGATCCGGAGGCGCAGATCAGCCTGCTCCTGAGCGGGGAGGTCGACGCGCACGAGTACGTCGCTCCCCTGGGCAACGTGGCACGGGTGGAGGCCCACCCGGACCTGCGGATCGTGCCGGTGCCGTCGTTCACCGTCGGGTATCTCCTCTTCAACCGGCGGGATCCGGCCGACACCACCCGGCCGCACCCGATCTTCGGCGACCGCGACGTCCGCCGGGCCCTCACCCTGGCCCTGGACCGGGCCCGCATGGTGGAGGCGGCGTTCGGGCCGTACGGCGCGGTCCCGGTGGGGCCGGTGCCGATGTCGATGTGGATCCGCGACCCGCAGGCAGACCCGGTGCCTTACGACACCGCGCAGGCGCGCGCCCTCCTCGCCGCCCGCGGCTGGACCGACCGCGACGGCGACGGGGTGCTCGACCGGGAGGGGCGGCCGTTCGCGGTGAGCCTCAACTTCCCCACCACCAGCGCGGTGCGGCGGCAGATGGCGCTGCAGGTGCAGGAGCAGCTCCGCCGCCTCGGGGTCCGGGTGGAGCTCGTCCCGCTGGGCGGCCCGGAATGGGCCGGGCGCCGCCGGTCCGGCCGGTTCGACATCGACTTCTCCTCCGCCAGCATGGATCCCTCGCCCTCGGGGCTCCGGCAGAGCTGGAGCTGCGCCGGGATCGGCGGGTCGAACGTGGCGCACTACTGCAATCCGGCGGTCGATTCGCTGATCGAGCGGGCCCTAGTGGCGCCGGGCAGCGGACTCGCCGAATGGCGGGCGGTGGTGCGGACGATCGTGGAGGACGCCCCGGCGGTCTTCATGTACACGCCGAGCTACCCGGTGGCGGTGCACCGGCGCTTCGTCGATCTCGACATCCGGCCCGACGCCCGCTGGCTCGCGCTTCCCGCCTGGCGGGTGGCCCCCGGCCGCCAGCTCGCCCGGGACCGGCTCGCCGCCGAGTGACGTGATCCGCTGGCTCGCCGCCCGGCTCGCCCAGGCGGCGGCCACCCTCGCGGTGGTCGCCGTGATCCTCTTCTTCGTGGTTCGGCTCGCCCCCGGCGACCCGATCAGCCACCTGGTGGGTGAACGGGCGGTCTCGGCCGAGGAACTGGCCCAGCTCTGCCGCCGCCACGGGTGCGACCGCCCGCTGCCGGAGCAGTTCGCCGCGTTCGTGGGCGGCCTCGCCCGCGGCGACCTCGGCGTGTCGTTCTCGCACCACCGCCCCGTGGGCGCGGTCATGCTCGAGCGCCTGCCCAAGACGCTCCTCCTCGGCGCCACCGTCCTCCTCCTCAACTTCACCGTGGGGCTGGCGCTGGGCGTGCTCCAGGCGGTGCATCGGGGCGGCGCGATCGACCAGGTCCTCACCGGCGCCTCGCTGGTGGCCTACGCCACCCCGTCGTTCTGGCTCGGCATCGTGCTGGTCTGGCTCTTCAGCCTCCGCTGGCACCTGCTGCCGGCCGGCGGCTTCGCCGATCCGCTGCTCGACCACGCCGACCTCGCGACCCGCCTCGCCGACGTGGGCCGCCACCTGGTCCTCCCGGCGCTCACCCTCTCGGCGGTCACCATCGCCGCCACGATGCGATACCAGCGCGGCGCCATGCTCGAAGTGCTGCGGCGCGACTTCATCCGCACCGCGCGCGCCAAGGGACTGCCCGAGCGCCGGATCACCTGGCGTCACGCCTGGCGCGCCGCGCTCTTTCCCGTGCTCACCCTCTTCGGGCTCTGGCTCCCGCTCCTCGCCACCGGCTCCGTCTTCGTCGAGTCGGTTTTCGCCTGGCCCGGGCTCGGCCTCCTCGCCTACGACGCGATCGGGAGCCGGGACTACCCGCTGGTGATGGGCACCTCGCTGCTCGTCTCCGCCCTGGTGATCGCGGGCGGGGTGCTCACCGACCTGGCGTACTTCGCCCTCGACCCGCGCCTCCGTCACGAGGCGCTCGGCCCCGACCGGTGAGCGCCCCACCCCGCGAGCTCCTGGCGCGCACGCTGCGCCGACCCGGGGCGCGGGCCGGCCTCGCGGCGCTGGCGCTCCTCGCGCTCGCCGCGGCGGTCCTGCCGCCGTTCCTCCCCGACCCCGTCCACCAGTACGACATCCTCGAGGCGCGGCTCCTCCCGCCGGGGGCCGAGTTCCCGGTCGGCGAGCGGCACCCGCTGGGCACAGACCACCTGAGCCGCGACGTGCTGGCGCGGCTGGTGGCGGCGGCCGGGGTGTCGCTCCGGATCGCCGCACTGTCGGTGGCGCTGTCGGTCACCTTGGGCGCGCTGGTGGGACTCCTGGCCGGACAGCTCGGCGGCTGGGTGGACGCGGTCCTGATGCGCTTGGTGGACGGCGCGCTGGCCATCCCGCGGCTCTTCATCCTCCTCCTGCTGCTGCTCGTGTGGGAGCGGATCCCGCTCGGCGCGCTCATCCTCGTGCTCGGCACCACGGGGTGGTTCGCCACCAGCCGCCTCGTCCGGGGCGAGGTGCTGCGGTTGCGGCAGGAGGCGTACATCCAGGCCGCCGCCGCCCTGGGCGCGGGACATCGCCGGATTATCTTTCGGCACCTGCTCCCCAACGTCGCCGGACCGCTCCTCGTGGCGGCGACCCTCGGCGTGGGGGACGTGATCCTGCTCGAGGCGGGGCTCTCCTTCCTCGGGCTCGGCGTGCCGCTCCCGACCCCGTCATGGGGCGGGATGATCCTCGATTCGAAGGCCTACATCCTGACCGCTCCCTGGACCAGCGTCGCGCCCGGGCTCGCCGTGGCCGGCACCGTGCTGTCGGTCAACCTGGTGGGCGAGGCGCTGCGCGAGGCGCTCGACCCGGAGCCCGCATGACGCCGCTGCTCGAGGTCCGCGATCTCCGCATCACCTTCCCCGGCGACGGGACCGTCGCCCGGCCCGTGGACGGCGTGAGCTTCTCGCTGGCGCGCGGGGAGACCCTCGCCCTGGTGGGCGAGTCGGGGTGCGGCAAGAGCCTCACCGGCCTGGCGCTGCTCAAGCTGGTGCCGCCCCCGGGCCGGATCGAGCCGGGGAGCGTCATCCGCCTGGGCGAGACCGACCTCCTGGCGCTCGAGGGCGAGGCGCTGCGCCGGATCCGGGGGCGGCGGATCGCGATGATCTTCCAGGACCCGATGACCAGCCTCAACCCGGTGCTCCCTGTCGGGGAGCAGGTCGCGGAAGGCATCCTCGCCCACCACCGGGTCTCCAAGCGCGAGGCGAGGGACCGCGCGCTCGCCCTGCTCAAGGAAGTCGGCATCCCCGATCCGGCCGCGCGGCTCCGCGCCTACCCGCACCAACTGAGCGGCGGGATGCGGCAGCGGGTGATGATCGCCATCGCCCTCTCGGCCGAGCCCGAGGTGCTCATCGCCGACGAGCCGACCACCGCGCTCGACGTGACGGTGCAGGCCCAGATCCTCGAGCTCCTCGACCGGCTGCGGGAGGCCCACGGACTCGCGGTGATCCTCATCACCCACGACCTCGGCATCGTGGCGGGCCGGGCCGACCGGGTGGCGGTGATGTACGCCGGCCAGATCGTCGAGGAGGCGCCCACCGCGGCACTCTTCGATCGCCCCTCGCACCCCTACACCCAGGGGCTCCTCGCCTCGGTGCCCCGCCTCACCGGGCCGGTCCGGCGGCTCGCCCCGATCGGCGGCACGGTGCCGGCGCCCACCGCCTGGCCGGCCGGCTGCCGGTTCCGGCCCCGCTGCCCGGTGAAGCACGAGCGGAGCCTCGAGCCGCCGCCGATGCTGCCGGTGGCGCCGGGGCATTGGATGCGGTGCTGGCTGGCCGGGAGCCCGGCCGCGGCGCCGACGGCCGAGAGCCAGGAGAGCGTAGGTGGCGCCCGATGACCCCGTTGCTCGACGTCCGAGACCTGGTCAAGCACTACGCCGCCGGCGGCCTCTTCGCCCGGCGGACGCCCCCGGTGCGCGCCGTCGACGGCGTGTCGTTCGAGATCGGCCGCGGCGAGACCCTCGGGCTGGTAGGCGAATCGGGCAGCGGCAAGTCGACCGTCGGGCGGACCATCCTCCGCCTCCAGGAGCCCACCGCCGGCCAGGCGATCTTCGAGGGCACGAACCTCTTCGAGCTCGGCCGCCGCGAGCTCCGGGCGATGCGGCGGCGGATGCAGATCATCTTCCAGGACCCCTACAGCTCGCTCAACCCGCGGATGACCGTCGGCGCCGCGATCGCCGAGGGGATCGAGATCCACCGCCTCGTCCCCCGGCGCGCGATCCCGGCGCGGGTGGCGGCGCTCCTCGAGGAGGTGGGCCTCGACCCGAGCCACGCCCGGCGCTACCCGCACGAGTTCTCGGGCGGCCAGCGGCAGCGGATCGGCATCGCCCGGGCGCTCGCGGTGGAGCCGTCGTTCATCGTGTGCGACGAGCCGGTCTCCGCGCTGGACGTCTCGGTCCAGGCGCAGGTGATCAACCTACTGAGCGACCTCCAGCGCGACCGGGGACTCTCGTACCTGTTCATCGCGCACGACCTCGCGGTGGTCCGGCAGTTGGCGCACCGGGTGGCGGTCATGTATCTCGGGCGGATCGTGGAGACCGGGCCGACCGAGGCGGTGCTGGGGGCGCCCCGCCACCCGTACACCGTGGCGCTCCGTTCGGCCGTACCCGAGCCGGACCCGGTCTCGCGCCGGACCCGTATCGTGCTCCCCGGGGATCCGCCGAGCCCCTCGAATCCGCCGCCGGGGTGCCCCTTCCACACCCGTTGTTTCCACCCCCGCAAGGACGAGCGTTGCCGGCGCGAGGTCCCGCCCCTCCGGCCGGTCGGCGCCAGCCTCGCCGCCTGCCACTACGCCGAGTCGACTCCCTCGGCCGACGCGGGCGTCGCCACGCCGCAGGCCGCCGCGGCCGCTGGTGGCTGACGAGCCGGGAGCCTTGCGCCACGGCGTCGGCAGCCAGCGGGAGAGGCCACACCTCCCAAGGAGAAGCCGACCGATGCAGCGGGAGCGCAGGACCGGCACGGCGCGAGGCGCCGAGAACCGGGTGAAGGGCGCATGAAGGAGGCGGAGGGGAAGGTGCGGGGAGCCGCCGGATTCCTCGGCGACGACGAGGGCCGGCAGCTCACGGGCAAGGCCCAGCGGCAACTGGGCAAGTTGCAGCAGGACGCCGACCGGGAGAGGCGCTGACGCCCGACGCGATCGGCGGTGAGGAAGGGTTCGCGGGACCGGCGGGGGGC
>DATLZT010000219.1:0-21413 GCA_035573835.1 Gemmatimonadales bacterium | reverse complement strand
CGCCGAGTCGAGCCGCTCGATGGCCCGCTCGGCGAGGCGGAGCGCCTCCCGCCGCGCCTCCTTCACGCCGAGGAGCGAGACGTAGGTGGACTTCTCGAGCTCGGCGTCGCGGCCGGCGGTCTTGCCGAGCTCGTCGCTGGTGCCGGTGGCGTCCAGCACGTCGTCGGCGATCTGGAACGCCAGTCCCACGTCCTCGCCATAGGCCCGGAGGACGGCGAGCTGCTTGGCCGTGGCCCCGGCCGCGATGCCGCCCAGGACGCAGGAGGCCCGGATCAGGGCGCCGGTCTTGCCGCGGTGCACGGCGGTGAGGGCCGGGAGGTCGAGCCGGCGTCCCTCGGCCTCGAGGTCGAGCCACTGGCCCCCCACCATCCCCTCGATCCCGCCGGCCTGGAAGAGCTCCACCGCCATGCGGCCGAGGGTGGCCGCGTCGAGCACCAGGTCGCGGGCGGCCTGGACCAGGACCCGGGCGGCCACCGGCACGAGGAGGTAGCCCGCCCGGGTGGCGGTGGGCACGTCGAAGGCGCGATGGACGGTGGGCCGCCCCCGGCGGAGATCGTCGTCGTCCATGCAGGGGAGGTCGTCGTGCACCAGCGAGTAGGTATGCACGGTCTCGACCGCGGCGGCCACCCCGACGATGGCGGGCGAGAGGCCCCCCACGGCGCGGTACGCCGCCATCACCAGCGCGGCGCGGATCCGCTTCCCCGGGCTCTGGAGGGCGTAGGCCAGCGCCTGCCCCTCGCGGCCCGGGAGCTCGTCCACCAAGCGCTCGGCCCAGGCCACGAGCAGCGCGTCGGTGCGCTCCCGCGCCTCGGTGAGCAGGAGGGTCGCGCTGGGACCGATCACTCCCCGAGATCCACCAGTCGCATCGCGCCGTCGGCGTCTTCCATCACCCGCCGGACCTTGGCCTCGAGCGCGCCCAACCGCTCCCGAGCCAGCCGGAGCCGGCCCACGCCCTCCTCGAAGAGGACGATGGCGCGGTCGAGGTCGACGTCGTCGCGCTCGAGCTGGCGCACGATCTCCTCGAGCCGCCGGATCTCCTCGGCCAACCCGCCGGGGCCAACGGCGCCGTCGCGCTCGCTGTCGTTACCGCTCATGATGCTCCTTCCACCCGGGCGTCCACCTCGCCGTCGGCGACCCGCAGGCTGAACCGGCTCCCGGGGGCGAAGTCGGCCCGCCGGCGCAGGAGCCGGCCGTCGGGACCGCGGGCCACGGCGTAGCCCCGCTCCAGGCACCGGAGCGGGCTCAGCGCGTCGAGCTGGGCGCCCAGGCGCTCCAGGAGTCGCCGCCGCTCGCCGAGGAGCCCGGTCATGGCCCCGGTGAGCCGGTCGGCGGTGCGCTCGAGCCGCTCGCCCAGCACCCGGCTCCGGCGGGCGAGCCCGCCGGCGAGGCGGACGGCGAGTCCCTCGATCCGGCCCTGGAGCTCGCGGGCGTCGGCCACCGCCATCTCGGCCGCCGCCGAGGGCGTCGGCGCCCGCAGGTCGGCCACGAGGTCGGTGAGCGAGACGTCGGTCTCGTGCCCCACCGCCGAGATCGTGGGCACCCGCACCGCCGCAAGGGCCCGGCAGACGGCCTCGCTGTTGAACACCGCCAGGTCCTCCCGGCTCCCGCCCCCGCGGCCCACGATGCAGAGGTCGACCCCGTCGAGCCGGTTCACGATCCCGAGCGCCCGGACCAGTTCGGCCTCGGCTCCGTCCCCCTGCACCCGGGCCCCGACCACCACCAGCTCGACCGCCGGCCACCGCTTCCGGGCGACGGTGATGATATCGCGCAGCGCGGCGCCGTCGGGGCTCGTCACCACCGCGATCCGGGTGGCGAGCTCGGGGAGCGGGCGCTTGCGGGCGGGATCGAACAACCCGTCGGCCTGGAGCGCCGCCCTCACCCGCTCCAGTTCCCGCTGCTGCGCCCCCATGGCGTCGGTGGCGATCAGCCGGCTCACGACGAACTGGAACTCGCCCTTGGCCTCGTAGAGCCCCGGCGTGCCGAAGGCGAAGACCTCCGTACCGTCGGCCGGCGGCCGTCCGGCCTTGGCGGCGTGGGCGCGCCACATGCAGCAGCGCACCTGGGCGTCGGCGTCGCGGAGGGTGAAGTACCAGTGGCCGCTCGACCAGACCTTGCACTGCAGCACCTCGCCCCGGACCCAGATCGGCCCGAGCTCCCCCTCGACCAGCGCCCGGACCACGCCGTTCAGGGCGCTCACGGTCCAGACGTCCTGGTCCGGCCCGATGGCCGGGAGCGAGGGGGCGGCGCCGTTCATGCGGCCGTGGCGGCCCCGCGGCAGCCGAGTTGTGTGGCCGCCTGGAGGGTGTTGGTCAGCAGCATGGCGATCGTCATCGGGCCCACGCCCCCGGGGACGGGGGTGATGGCCGAGGCGACCTCGGCGACCGGTCCGAAGGCGACGTCGCCCACGATCCGATAGCCCTTGGGCTGGGACGGGTCGTCCACCCGGTTGATCCCCACGTCGATCACCACCGCCCCCGGGCGGACCATGTCGGCGGTGACGAACTCGGGTTTGCCGATCGCGACGACCAGGATGTCGGCCAACCGGGTGATCGCCGGGAGGTCGCGGGAGCGGGAGTGGCAGACCGTGACCGTCGCGTTGCCGCCGGGACCGTCCTGGATGAGCAGGTTGGCCATCGGCCGCCCGACGATGTTGGAGCGGCCCAGGATCACGGCGTGGGCGCCCTTGGTGTCGATCCCCGACCGGATCAGCATCTGCTGCACCCCGTAGGGCGTCGCCGGGCGGAAGGCGGTCGGGTCGCCCACCACGAGCTTCCCCACGTTGATCGGGTGGAAGCCGTCCACGTCCTTCCGCGGATCGATCCGCCGGAGCACCGTCTCGCTGTGGATGTGCTTGGGGAGCGGGAGCTGCACCAGCATCCCGTGGATCGCCGGATCGGCATTGAGCCGGTCGATCGTGGCGAGGAGCTCCGCCTCGGTCGTCTCGGCGGGGAGCCGGATCGTGACCGAGTGCATGCCCGCCTCCTCGCAGGCTTTCCCCTTGCTCCGCACGTAGACCTGGCTGGCGGGGTTGTCGCCCACCAGCACCACGGCCAGCCCCGGGGTGCAGCCCGCGGCCTTGAGCCGCGCCACCTCGGTGGCCACCTCGTCCCGGATGGCGCGGCCGATCGCCGCGCCGTCGAGCAGCTTCGCGCTCACCTCGCTATCCCCACGGCTCGGGTCTCCCGGATCACCACCACCCGGATCTGTCCGGGGTACTGCAGCTCGCTCTCGATCCGCCGGGCGATGGATTCGGAGAGCTGGAGCGCGGCGTAGTCGTCCACCCGCTCCGGCGTCACCACCACCCGGATCTCGCGGCCCGCCTGGATGACGCTGGTCTTCTCCACCCCCTCGAAGCCGTTGGCGATCTCCTCCAGCCGGGTGAGGCGCTTCACGTAGCTCTCGAACGCCTCGCGGCGCGCCCCGGGCCGGGAGCCGCTGATCGCGTCGGCCGCCTGGACCAGCACCGACTCGACGGTCTCGTGGGGCACGTCGTCGTGGTGGGCGTGGATGATGTTGACCACCTGCGGGCTCTCGCCGTACTTCCGGGCGATCTCCACCCCCAGCTCGACGTGGGTCCCCTCGCTGTCGTGGGTCAGCACCTTGCCGATGTCGTGCAGCAGTCCGCCCCGCTTCGCCAGGGCCACGTCGCATTGGAGCTCGGCCGCCATGATGCCGGCGAGCCAGGCCACCTCCATCGAGTGCTCGAGGATATTCTGCCCGTAGGAGGTGCGGTACCGCATCCGGCCGACCAGCTTGATGAGCTCGGGATGGAGCCCGTGGATGCCGGTGGCGTAGGCGGCCTTCTCGCCCAGCTCGACCAGTTCGGCGTCGATCTCGCGCTGGGCCTTGGCCACGACCTCCTCGATCCGCCCCGGGTGGATCCGGCCGTCGGCGATGAGCGCCTCGAGGGCGCGGCGGGCCACCTCGCGGCGGACCGGCTCGAAGCAGGAGATCACCACGGTGTCGGGCGTGTCGTCGATGATCACGTCCACCCCGGTGGCGGTCTCGAAGGCGCGGATGTTCCGGCCCTCGCGCCCGATGATGCGCCCCTTCATCTCGTCGTTGGGGAGGGCCACCGTGGCCACCGTGGTCTCGGCGGTGTGCTCGGCCGCGATCCGCTGGATGGCGAGGGCGACGATCCGGCGCGCGTCCCGCTCGGCGTTGCGCTTGGCCTGCTCCTTGATCTCCCGCACCAGCGCCGCCGCCTGGCCCCGGGCCTCGTCCTCCACCCGCTGCATCAGGTCGCGCCGGGCCTCCTCGGCGGTGAGGCCGGCGATCCGCTCCAGCCGTTGCTGCTCCTCGCGCGCCTGCCGCTCGAGCTCGCCCTCCCGCTCCCGCACCTCCCGCTCCCGCCGCTCGAGCCCCGCCTCCCGGCTCGCCAGGGCGCGCTCGTGCGCCTGCACCTGCTCCAGCCGCCGCTCGAGGGTACGGTCCCGCTCCTCGAGCCGCCGCTCGACCCGCTCGATCTCCTGCCGCCGACGCTGGATCTCGCGATCAAGCTCCTCGCGGAGCCGGATCGTCTCCATCTTGCCCGCCAGCATCGCGGCGGATTTCGTCGCCTCGGCCTCGCGGGCCGCCTCGGCCACCACCCGCTCGGCCTCCCGGCGCGCCTCGGCGAGGTAGCCGGTGGCGGTCCGACGCTGCCGGTGGGTGTAGAAGAGGAGGAAGACGCCCGCCACGATCACACCGGCGGCGATCCCGCCGAGGAGTGGCGTGAGGAAGGTGTCAGCCATGGAATCTATCTCCAACACGACCGTCGGTCGTGACGGGGAGTGGGACCGCGTCCTGCTATGACCTCATGGGCGGCCGAGGGACCGCCCCACGTCATTCCACGGCCGGTCGGCCGCCCGGGCCCCGCCCGCCCCGCTTGGCGGGCGGGAGCAGTCGCGCCATCTCGTCGGCCAACGTCTGGATCCGCCCGGCGATCTCGCGATCGCCCCGGCGGGCCTGGAACAGTTCGTCCGTGATCGCCAACGCCGCGAGGAGCGCCGCCTTGTGGGTCTCCACCCGGGGGAGCGACTCCCGCACCCGACGGAGGGCGCGATCGACGTACGCCGCCACTTCCCGGGTGTATTCCGGCGGGTGCTCGGAGCGTACCGTGAGCTCCTCGCCGCCGATGGTGACCCGCACCGCGTGCTTGGGCCCGGTCATGACGCCTCGCGCTCCATGTCCTGCTCGAGGAACGAGAGTCGCCGCCCGAGCGCCTCGAGCCGACCGCGGGCCGCCTCGACCCGCCGGCGGAGCTCCTGGTTTTCCGTCTCCAGCGCCACGATCCGCCGGCGCGCCTCGGCGAGTTCCGGCCCGCCGTAGGTGCCGCCCTGGGCCTTGATCTCCTGCAGCTCCGCCTCGGCCCTGAGCGTGCGCCGGCGCCACCCCGCCAACTCCTCGGTCACGTGGCGGAGCAGCCGCTCGAGCTCCCCCAAAGCCGCGAGGTCAGGACGCGCGTAGGGCGATTCCAAGCTCCCTCTCCAGTGCCGCGACGACGCGACCGACGAGCCCGTCCACCTCGGCATCACGCAGGGTACGGTCCGGCGCCCGGAGGACCAGGCGGAAGCCCACGCTCCGGGTGCCCGCCGGCAGCGAGGGGCCGCGATACTCGTCGAAGATCTCCACCCGCTCGAGCAGCGCGCCGCCCGCGCGGCGGAGCACTGCCTCGACCTGCGCCGCGGCAACCCCCGCCGGGAGGATGAGCGCCAGGTCGCGTTCGGCCGCCGGCGTGGCGGGGAGCGCGCGGAAGCGCGGCGCCTCACGCGGCGCCGGATCGAGGATCAGCTCGAAGCCGTAGACCGGAGCGGCCCAGGGTGGCGCCTCGGCGTCGAGCCGCTCCGCCCGCCCGGCGATCCGCCCCTCGGGCGTCCGGGCAACCCACGCGGCCCCATCAACTTGTACCGACGCCCCGGGGAGCGCCAGTGCCACGCACGCCTCGAATAGCGCCCGGAGGTCCCAGTGATCGACGTCGCGGAGCTCCGGCGCCGGGATCCGGGCCGGATCGGTCCAGTGCGCCGGGTCGCGCGCGCCGGTCACGACGGCCGCCACGTGGGTCTCCTCCACCGGCCGCGGCCCGCCGCCGGTACGGAACACGCTACCGATCTGGAAGAGGCGCACGTCGCGGGTCTGCCGGGACCAGTTGAGCTCGACCTGGCGCAGGAGCCCGGGGATGAGCCGCTGCCGGAGGTACGCCTCCTCCGCGGAGAGCGGATTCAGGAGCTGGACGCTCTCGGGTCCCTCCGACGGCCCCACCGGCAGGGTGTGCACCTCGAAGAGCCCGCGGGCGGCGAGCGCCTCGCGGACCCGGGCCGCCGCGGTCTCGAGCGGCGCATCGACCCGGAGCCCCACCCGGAAGGGCCGGAGCTCGGTCGGGAAGTTGTCGTAGCCGTGCTGCCGGGCGATCTCCTCGACCAGGTCGATCTCCGCCGTGATGTCGGGCCGCCATCCCGGCACGTCGACCGCGATCCGCTGGTCGGCCGGCTTGGACACCACGGTGGCACCGATGGCGGTGAGGCATCGCTCCAGCTCCCGCAGCTCGAGCTCCACCCCGAGCACCTGGGTCACCCGCGCGGGCCGGAGGAAGATGCGGGGGGGGTACGTGACCTGGGGCCAGACGTCGAGCGGCTCCTCCACCAGCTCGCCGCCCGCGGTGGCCTGGATCAGTTCGATGCAGCGCCGGAGCGCGTCCGGGCCGCCCCACAGGTCCACGCCGCGCTCGAAGCGATAGCTCGCCTCGGTGCTCACCCCCAGCGCGCGCCGGGTGCGTCGGATCCGCCGAGGCTCGAACCAGGCGCACTCGAGGAAGACATCGGTGGTGGCCTCGGTGACCTCGACGTGCGCGGCCCCCATCACGCCGGCCACGCCCACCGCGCCGGCCTCGTCGGCGATGACCGTCATCTCGTCGGTGAGGGTCCGCGAGACGCCGTCGAGCGTCACCACGGCCTCGCCCGGCCGGGCCCGCCGGGCGATCACGCTCGGCCCCCGGAGCCGGCTCGCGTCGTAGGCGTGCATCGGCTGGTTGAGCTCGTGCATGACGTAGTTGGTCGCATCCACCACGTTGTTGATGGAGCGAACGCCCACCGCCGCGAGCCGCCGGGCGAGCCAGGCGGGCGACGGGCCGACCCGCACCCCGCGGAGGCGGGCGCCCAGGAACCGGGCGCACCCGTCGCGGTCCTCGATCCCGAACCGGAGCCCCGCGATCGTCGCGGTCGTCCCGTCCACCCGCCGGGCCGTGGGGCTGGTGGCGCCCGGCGACCCCGGGATGGCCGGCAGGCGGAACGGGATCCGGTAGGACGCCGCGAGCTCGCGCGCGATCCCCTTGTGCCCCAGCAAGTCCGGTCGGTTCGGGGTGACGTCCACCACCAGGCGGTCGTCGCCCACGGGGACGGCGTCGAGCAGGCGGGTGCCGGGCGCGGCCTCGGTGTCGAGCTCGAGCAGCCCCGACTGGTCCTCGCCGAGCCCGAGCTCGCGGGCCGAGCAGAGCATCCCCTCGGAGACCTCGCCCCGGATCCTGGCCCGCTCGATCGTCATCGGGCCGCCCCCCTTGCCGTGGGGCACCGTGACCCCGATGGGGGCGAAGGGGTACTTCCGGCCGGCGGTGACGTTCGGCGCGCCGCAGACGACGTGGCGCCGCTCGGCCGAGCCGTCGTTCACGAGGCAGAGCCGGAGACGGTCGGCGTTCGGGTGGGGCCGCACCTCCTCGACCAGCCCCACGATCACCCCCTCGAGCCCGGGAGCGAGGGGCTCGATCGCGTCGACCGGCGCCCCGGCCATGGCGAGGCGGGTGGCGACGTCGCGCGCGTCGAGCGGGCGGCGGAGGAATCCTTCGAGCCAGCGACGGGAAACGTTCATCGCACGGGATGCGTCGGCGGGGGCGCGGCGCTCACGCCAGTTGGCGGAGGAACCGCATGTCGCCCTCGTAGAGCATGCGGATGTCGGGGACGCCGTAGCGCAGCATCGCGATCCGGTGGGGGCCCATGCCGAAGGCGAACCCGGTGTAGCGCTCGGCGTCGAGTCCGCACGCCTGGTAGAGCGCGGGGTGCACCATGCCGCAGCCGAGGATCTCCATCCACCCGGTCCCCTTGCAGGCCGGGCAGCCGGCGCCCCGGCAGAGCGCGCACTGGACGTCCATCTCGGCCGAGGGCTCGGTGAACGGGAAGTACGAGGGCCGGAAGCGCACCCCGGTCCCGGCGCCGAAGAAGCGCCGGGCGAAGTGCACCAGCGTGGCCTTGAGGTCGACGAACGACACCCCCTCGTCCACCACCAAGCCCTCGATCTGGGAGAAGACCGGCGCGTGGGAGGGGTCGAACGTGTCCTTGCGGTAGACCCAGCCCGGGATCACCACCCGGATCGGCGGCGCCTGCTCCAGCATGGTGCGGATCTGCACCGGCGAGGTGTGGGTGCGCATGAGGATCCGCCCGCCCCGCGGTCCGGGTTCCTCGGGCGTCGCGAGGTACAGCGTGTCGTGCATGTCCATCGCGGGGTGGTCGGCCGGGAAGTTGAGCGCGCCGAAGTTGTACCACTCGCTCTCGGCCTCGGGCCCGATGGCGCGGGTGAAACCGAGCTCGCGGAAGATCTCGCAGATCTCGTCGACCACCCGGGTGACCGGATGCGCCGCCCCCACCCAGCGCTCCCGGCCGGGCATGGTGAGGTCGAGCCCCGCCGCCGCCCGCCGCTCGGCATCCCGGCGGAGCGCCTCGCGGCGGGCCTCGTGGGCCGCCTCGATCTCCACCCGAAGGCGATTGGCCCGGGCGCCCAGCTCCCGTCGGAGGTCGGCCGGGAGCGAGGGCAGCGCCTTGAGCGCGCCGGTCAGCACCCCGCCCTTCCGGCCGAGCACGCGGACGAACCCGGCCTCGAGCTCGCGGGCGTCGAGGGCGGGAATGCGGGCGAGGAACTCGCTCGCCTCGGCGATGGCCCGCTCGAGCGCGGCCACGCCGTCCTGGTCAGCCATCGGCGTGTGTGGATGCATCGCGATACGTCAGTGGGGCCGACCGCCGACGGCGAGCGACCCCACGGAGGTGACTCGGTGCCCGCCCCGGCCGGGGGCGGCGCGGCTCCGGCTTACCGGGCGCTCTTCGCCAGCTCGGCGATGCGGGCGAACGCGTCGGCGTCCCGCACGGCGAGGTCGGCGAGGACCTTCCGGTTGATCTCGACCCCGGCCTTCTTGAGGCCGAACATGAGCCGGTTGTAGCTCAGCCCCTGCAGCCGCGCGGCGGCGTTGATCCGGGTGATCCAGAGTTGACGGAAGTCGCTCTTCTTCTTGCGGCGGTCGCGGTAGGCGTACCGCAGCCCCCGCTCGACCGTCTCCTTGGCCGCCTTGTAGAGCTTGCTGCGGCCGCCGCGCGCCCCCTTGGCGGCCGCCATGTACTTCTTCTTCCGGGCGTGGTGGGCGACGCCGTTCTTGACCCGAGGCATGGTGTCTCCCCCTTAGGCCTGGAGCAGCCGGTTGACGCGCGGGAAATCCGCCTTGCTCACCAGGTCGCCCTTCTTGAGGCGGTTCTTCCGCTTGCGGGACTTCTTGGTGAGGATGTGGCTGTGGTTGGCGTGGAAGCGCTTCAGCTTCCCCGTCCCCGTCCTGGTGAAGCGCTTCACGGCCGCGCGCTTCGTCTTCATCTTGGGCATCGGACTCCCTCCCCTCGCGGTCGTGGCCGGCTCACTTGGGCGCCAGCACCATCGTCATGTTCCGGCCTTCGAGCTTGGCCTCCTGCTCGATCTTGCCGACATCGGCCACCGCCGCCGCGACTCGATCGAGCACCGCCTTGCCCAGCTCGATGTGGGCCATCTGACGGCCCCGGTACATCATGGTCACCTTGACCTTGTTGCCGTCCTGCAGGAACTCCCGGGTGTGCCGGGTCTTGAACTCGAAGTCGTGATCGTCGATCCCGGGCCGGAACTTCACTTCCTTCAGGTGAATGACGTGCTGCTTCTTCTTGGCGGCCCGGGCCGCCTTGGCCTCCTCGAACTTGTACTTCCCGTAGTCCATGATCTTGACCACGGGGGGGCGGGCCATGGGGGCCACCTCGACCAGGTCGAGGCCGCGCTCCTGCGCCGCCGCGAGGGCCTCCTCGATTGGCAGCACGCCCAACTGCTCGCCGCCAGGTCCGATCACCCGGACCGGGCTGATGCGAATCATCCGGTTGACCCGGACACGCTTTTCACGCTCGTAGGTCGACAGTGCGGCTCCCTCCGGTGTCGTGCCAAACGAAAAAACGGACATCCACGCATGACCGGATGTCCGTCAACGAACGCCGCCGGCGATGCTACCAGGCCGGGCGCCTCCGGGGGCGCCGCTCGCCGCGGCCGACTTCGAGTCTCGGACCCGGGCGCGCTGCAGTCGCGCTCGCTGCAGGCTTGGGGTGGGGGCGGCACCCGCGGGCACGAGCCCGGGCACTCCACCCCGCTTGAAGTGGTGAAAAGCTAGACGCCGCCCGCCACGATGTCAATCACCGCTCGCTCCCCGCCTCCACCACCCGGCACTCCTCCACCGCCACCCCGCGGTCCCGCGCCACCAGCCGACCCCACGCCACCGCCGGGTCGTGCTCGAACACCACCAGCCACCCCCCCTCGACCGCGTCCCGGTAGAGTGTCCGCCGGCTCTCCAGGGTGCGGAGCGGCTCGAGGTCGTACCCCATGATCCAGGGGAGCGGGAGATGGGCCGAGGTCGGCACCAGGTCACCCAGGAAGGCGGCCGCCTCGCCCCCGTCGCGCACCACCACGACCTGGTGGAACGGGACGTGGCCGGGCGTGAGGCGCACCGCGATGCCGGGGAGGATCGTCACGTCGCCCTCCACCACCCGCCACCGCCCCGCCTGGGCGATCGGCTCGAAGTTGTGCGGCAGGTAGCTCGCCCGGGTCCGCTCGTTGGTGCGCCGGGCGAACTCCAGCTCGCCCCGCTGCACGACGTAGGTGGCGTTGGGGAACGTGGGCCGCGCCGCCAGCCCGCCGCCCAGGGTGCGCTCGGCGGGATCGACCGTGGTGTTGCCGCCGGCATGGTCGAAGTGGAGATGGGTGTTGATCACCCACCGCACGTCCCCGGGCCGGAAGCCGGCCTCCGCCAGCGCGTCCTCCAGCTGGGTCGGCCCCACCCGCCCCGCGTTCTCGATCCCGTAGATGTCCTGGAACTTGGGATCCTCCTTGTTGCCCACCGCGGTGTCGATCAGCACCGGACCGTCGGGGTGTTCCACCAGGAGGCAGCGCATGGCGAGGGGGATCCGGTTCCGCTCGTCGGGCGCGATCCGCTTCTCCCAGAGCGGCTTGGGCACCACGCCGAACATCGCGCCGCCGTCGAGCCGCTGGCGGCCGCCCTCGAGGGTGTGGCAACGGAGGGATCCGACGCTGAAGCTGTGGACGAGAGCCATGGATCGTGTCGGGGATCGATACGGGGGATCGTCGATCAGCAGTCTTCCAGGTCCACTTCCGCCACGGGGTTCACCCCCTGGCTCGGGCGGGGGCGGGGCGGCGACCGAAGGGCCGCGAGGTCCTCCAGGGTGCGGGCGCCCCGCTCCTCCGCCAGCGCGAGGAGCCGGAGCAGGACCTGGGCCGTCACCAGCGCGTCGCCCGCGGCCCGGTGGCGGGCCGGGTTCTCGAGCCCGAAGTAGTGGGTCAGCGCGTCGAGTCCGCGGGAGCGGATGCCCGTCACCAGGCGCCGGGCGAGCTGCACGGTACAGAGCCGCGGCCCCACCAGGGCGAGCTCGCGGGCGCGCCGCACCTCCGCGCTCACGAAGGCCCAGTCGAAGCCGGCGTTGTGGGCCACGAACACCCGCCCGGCCAGCACCGCCAGGACCCGGTCGATGACCTCCTCGAACCGGGGGGCGTGGCGCACCAGGGCGTCGGTGATCCCGGTGAGGCGGCTCACCCAGGGCGGGATCGACCGGCCCGGGTTGATCAGCGACTCGAAGGCCAGCTCCGTCCGGCCGTCGCATACCACCACCACCGCGATCTCGGTGATCCGGTCGTCGCCCCGGGCCCGGGTGCCGGTGGTCTCCACGTCGACCACGGCGAAGGCGCACTGGGCGAGGCGGGGCGCGCCCTGCGTCGCGGGCACCAATGCCCAGCGGCCGTCGTCGAGCTGGCGGACCCGCGGGTCGGCACCCAGCAGCGCCGCGGCGAGCCGCTCGGCGATCGCGTCGGGGGCCCGGTCGAGGCCGAACACCGCCCGGGTGAGCGTCGCGGCCGACTGGGGCCCCGCCTGCAGGAAGCCCACCGCGCGGTCCACCAGCGGCCGGTCGGGATGGGGCGAGAGCCCGATCATGGATCGTCCCGCCGGAGCGGCAGGGTCATGCAGCGGGGCCCGCCGCCCCCGCGGACCAGCTCGTTCCCCTCGATCGTCACCACCGTCCGCGCGCGCCCGTCGGCCCGCTCGTCGAAGGTGAGGAGCTCCACCGCCGGCACGATCCGGAATCCCGCCTTCTGGAGCTCGCAGAGGGTGGCCTCGTTGCGCTGGTAGCCCACCACCACGCCGGGCCGGAGCGCCAGCACGTTGCACGCCGAGGCCCACTGTTCCCGCTCCTGGACGTTCCGGTGGACACCGCCGCCGAGCACCGGTTCGAGCGGGAGGCCGAGCTCGCGGAGGCCGGTGAAGAAGTCGCTCAGCTCCCGCACGCCGTGCGCGCCCTTGCGCCGGTGCAGCACCGGGAGCCGCTCGGGCCCGAGGAACGACGGCGGGTGCACCAGGCAGAGGTCGCGATCGATCTGGGTGAAGATCATGTCCAGGTGGATCGCGGTGGGTCGGGTCGGCATGACCACCACCAGCACGTCGGTGACCGCGCCGCGGGCGAAGAGCAGGTCGCAGAGCAGGTCGAGCGCGGCCGGGGAGGACCGCTCGCTGAACCCCACGACCACCAGGTCGGGGCGGAGGGGGTGGATGTCGCCCCCTTCGATGGTGTAGTTGCTCCGCCGCTCCTCGGAGCCGTCGTACAGGATGCCGGCATTGGCGAGCGCGGGGTGGAACGTGAAGAGCGTCTTGACGATGAGCTCCTCGGTCCAGCGGACCCCGTACCGCATCGAGCCGACCAGCACGTGCTCCCCCAGGACCACCCCGATGTCCCGGGGGAAGAAGAGGTTGGGGAGCGGCGGGAGCACGAACCCCACCTCGTTCAGCGCCCGGGCGATCGGCCCGCTCTCCTCCTCCGTCCCCTCGATGACCATGCGGACGATGTCGGGGGGCGGCAGCGCGGTGAGCCGCCGCGCCAGGAGGTCGGACGGGACCACGTCCATCGTCTTGGTGACCAGGAACTCCCGCGCCTCGGGGCGGGCCAGCACCTCGGCCAGGAGATCGCTCACCTGGTGGACCACCGCGAAACGCTCCAGCACCGCCACGAAGCGGTGATGCTCGCGCTGGGCGATCTCCAGGTCGATGATGTCGTCGTAGAGGAAGTCCTCCCGGGTGCCGGGCGTCACCGCCTCGAGCTCCAGGCCGGGCGTGTGGACCAGCACCGAGCGCAGGGGACCGATCTCGGAGGTGACGCGAACCGACGACATGGGGGGAAGCTAAGGCGGGCGCCGATCCCGGAGAAGTGAGCCGGCGCGGCGGTCGGTGCGGCCCCGGTCAGCGGTTGGCCAGCGCGAAGCTCAGCGTCTCGAGCTCGAGGGCGAGATTGACCGTCTTCACCTCGACGTCGGGCGGCACCGAGAGCTGGATCGGGGCGAAGTTGAGGATCGCCTTGACGCCGAGCCGCACCAGCCGGTCCGCCACCCCCTGGGCCGCCTCGGCCGGGGTCACCAGCACCGCGATCTCCACCGGCTCCCTGGCGAGCACCTGCTCCAACTCGGCGATGTCCCGCACCACGAGGCCGTCCCACCGCCGCCCGATCTTGGCCGGATCGTTGTCGAAGATGACGACGATGTCGAACCCGCGCTGGCGGAAGCCGCGGTACTGGATGAGCGCACTCCCGATCTTGCCCGCCCCGATGAGCGCCACCCGATAACGGCGCTTGAGCCCCAGGATCTCCCTGAGGCGGCCGGCAAGCTCCGGCACGGAATAGCCCAGGCCTCGCTTGCCGAAGGAACCGAAGAACGAGAGGTCCTTCCGCACCTGGGCCGAGGTGGTGCCCCCCCGCGCCGCCAACGCCTCGGAGCTCACGGTCTCGATCCCCTGCTCCTCGAACTCCTCGAGGAACCTGAGATAGAGCGAGAGTCGGCGAACGGTGGAATCGGCGATCTTGCGCATGGGCCTATGTGAAATATTTCACAAACCTAGCCCGCGCGCCACCCCCCGTCAACGAGCGCTTGATGCAGCCGGCGGAACGCCTCCGGCGGGAGCTGCTCCGGACGCGTGGTTCCCTCGAGGCCGGCCGCCGCCAGCGCCGCCGCTGCGCGGTCCGCCGGCCACCCGGTGAGCTCGCGGATCCCGCGCAGGAGCTGTTTGCGGCGGAAGCCGAATACCCCTACCACGAGCTGGCGGAACGACCGCGCGAACTCGTCGGGAACGAGCGGCCGCTCGAGGGGCGAGAGCCGAAGCACCGCCGAGTCCACCCGGGGCGGCGGGGAGAAGGCGCCCGCCGGCACGGTGAACAGCCGCTCCACCCGCGCCACCGCCTGCACCCCCACGCCCAGCGCACCGTAGGCGGGACTCCCCGGCCCGGCCGCGACCCGATCGGCCACCTCGAGCTGCACCAGGAACACGACGCGTCGGGGCCGCGGCGGCACCAGCGCCTTGTCGATGAGCGGCGTGGTGATGTTGTACGGGATGTTGCCGATCACGCTGAACCCGCCGGCTCCCGCCGCCCCCTCGGCCGTTCCCTTGGCCCCCGCTCGCGCCAGCGCGTGCCAATCGGCCTCGAGCGCGTCGCCTTCGACCACGGTGACGTCGGGGAACCGCTCCCGGAGCCCGGGCACGAGCAGACGATCCTTCTCCAGGACGACGAGCCGGCCCACCCGGGGCCGGAGCACCGCGGTGAGCGTGCCCCGCCCCGGCCCGATCTCGAGCACCGTTTCGTCCGGGGCCGGATCGAGGGCGTCCGCGATGCGGCCCAGGATACTGGGGTCGAAGAGGAAATGCTGGCCGAGTCGTTTCTTGGGGCGGGGCATCCCGGGGCGGGGTCGGCTCAGACGCGCAAGACGACGAGCGTCCGATCGTCGGCCGGCCGGGGAGAGAACGCGTCCGCCTCGGCCAGGACGGCCTCCACGATCCGCTCCGCCGGCTCGCCCCGGTGGGCCCGGATCGTGTCGAGCAGCCGGGCCTGGCCGAACGACTCGCCCTGGGCGCTGCGGGCGTCGACCAGCCCGTCGGTCCAGAGGCAGAGGAGGTCGCGTCCCGGCTCCCAGCTCACCTCCCTCCGCTCGAGCCCGTCGATGCCGGCGAGGCCGAGCGGGGGCGCGGTGGGCACCAGCAGCTCGGGCTCGCCCTCGAGCGGGACCCGGAAGGCGTGGGGATGTCCCGCGTTGGCGTAGGAGAGGCGCCGCGCCGCGGGATCGAGCACGCCGTAGAAGACGCTGAAGTACATCTCGGTCTTCTCCAGCTCCTCTCCCACGCTCTGGAGCAGGGCGCGGAGCGCCTCCTCGGGGTGGTCGCCCGCCGCGGCGGCGTGGATGCCGGCGGCGGACATCACCAGCGCCATCACCAGCGCGGCGGCGAAGCCGTGGGACGAGACGTCGCCCAGCATCACCCCGACGCATCCGCCGGCGAGGCGGGTGAAGGTGTAGAAGTCGCCCCCGACGGTCTCGGCGGGCCGGAACCGCGCGGCGACGTCGGCGAGCCCCCGGAGGACACCCGGCCGGGGAAGGAGCTTCAGCTGGAGGTCGTGGGCCAGCTCGAGCTCGCGGCGGAGGCGCTGCTGTCGCAGGTCGCGCGCCACCAGGCGCGCGTTCTCGATGGCGGCGCCGATCTGGTTGGCGATGGCGGCGACGAGCTTGCGGTCCCCGGCGGTGAAGGCATCCCCGCCGAGCCGGTCGGTGAGGTTGATGACGCCGACGCATCGCGCCGGCGCGCCGGGAGCGGCATAGCAGATCGGCACGCTGAGGAAGGCGCGACCGCGGTAGTTGCGACCGTCGGGGCAGCTTCCCGCGACGCCGTCCTCCCGGTTCCCGTCGTGGCTGATGATGCGCCGCTCGCGGAAGACCCGGGCCGCCACCGAGCACTCGTCGTCCACCGCGACGTCGGCCCCGCCGTCGGGCGAGAACCCGCGCGCCGCGACGGTGCGGAGGCGGCCGGTGGACTCGTCGTAGACCATGATCGACGCCCGGCGGGCGCCCACCACGGTGCTCACCTCGCGGACGATGGTGCGGGCGGCCTCGTCGAGCCGGATCGTCTGGCCCAGGATCTCGCTGATGGCGTAGAGGAGGTCGATCTCCTCGTACCGGTTGGCCAGCTCCTCGGTGAGCTGCCCCGCCTCCCGCTCGCCCACCAGGAGGGCCTGGAGGATCGGGAGCATGGCCTGGGCCCGCGCCTCGACTCCGGCGGGATCGCCCTCGATCTCGAGCCAGTAGCCGGCGGCTTTCGGGATGGGGGCGAGCCAAGCGGCGCCGCCGGGCGTGGACACGAGCCCCGCTCCCTGGGGCGGCTCGGGGCGCCAGCCGGGGTCGGGCCCGGCGGCGAGCCGGAGGCCGCGGCCGTCGAAGCGCCACAGTCGGACGCGGCAGTTCGCCAGCCGGCCGAGGCCGTCGAGGACGGGGTCGAAACGGGCTAGCGGCGGCGGAGCGTCATGCAGATCGAATTCCCCTTCTCGTTGAAGCGGACCTCGTCGGCCAGTTGCCGGATGAGGAAGAGTCCGCGGCCGCTGCAGCACTCGAGGTCCTCGGGCCGGATCGGGGCCGGGATGGCGGTGTGGTCGAACCCCGGTCCCTGGTCGGTCACGTGGATCCGGACGAGCTCATCGGTGAGCTCGGCCCGGAGCTCGACCCACTTGGACGGATCCTCCCCGTTCCCCGCGATGATGGCGTTGGCGAGCGCCTCGGCGAGGACCACCCGGAGCCGGAACCGGAGCCGGCTCGACGGCGCCTCGCCGGCCAGGCAGTGGCGGGTGACCAGGTCGACCGTTTCCTCCACGCAGCCGAGGTCGCTCGGCACCCGGAGCGACACTTCGACCAGCAGGCCCGCGGGGCCCGTCACCGGCGCGCGCCGGACGCAGAGGCGGAGCGGGGAGGCCACGGTCAGAAATTGGCCAGCGCCTGGGCCGGGGTGTCGGCGATCGCGAAGAGGGTGTCGAGCTTGGTGAGCTCGAAGAGCGACCGGAGGTCCTCGTTGAGCCCCGCCAACCGGAGCTCCCCGCCCTGCTCCCGGACCTTCTTGGAGATCGAGACCAGGGCCCCCAGCCCCGAGGAGTCGATGTAGCCGGTATGGGAGAAGTCGACCAGGATCTTCCGCTCGCCGCGGTCCAGCGCCTCCTGCACCACGGCCTTGAGCTCGTGGCGGTTGCCGACGATGAGCTGTCCGTCCACGTGAATGACCAGCACGCCGTTCGGGTCCTTCACCGTCGAGACACCCATCCCGTCCCTCCGTCAATAGGTGGTAGGCTCCGTCTGCAAGGCGACCATGGCCGCCACTTCGACAATATCATCGACCGTCGCGCCCCGCGACAGATCGGCCATCGGGCGAGCCAGGCCCTGCAGCAGGGGGCCGAGCGCGGCCGCGCCCCCGAGGCGCTGGGTCAGCTTGTAGCCGATGTTGCCGGCGTCGAGGTCGGGGAAGATCAGCACGTTGGCCCGCCCCGCCACCGACGAGCCGGGCGCCTTCCGGAGCGCCACCTCGGGCACGAGCGCCGCGTCGACCTGGAGCTCGCCGTCGCCGGGCACGCTGGGGGCGAGTTCGCGGAAGAGCGCGGCCGCGCTCCGCACCTTCTCGACCCGCGGCCCGCGGGCGCTCCCCTTGGTACTGTAGGAGAGGAACGCCACCCGGGGCGCGTCCCCCACCAGGCGCTGGCGGTCGCGGGCCGCGGCGAGGGCGATCTGCGCGAGCTGCTTGGGGGTGGGATCGGGCACCACGGCGCAGTCGGCGTAGGTGAGGACGGTGTCGTCCGGCATCACCATGTAGAACGCCGAGCTCACCAGCTCCACCCCCGGCGCGGTGCCGATGGCCCACAGCGCGGCGCGGATCACGTCCCCGGTCGGGAGGTTGGCGCCGGCCACGCAGGCGTCGGCCTCCCCCAGGGCCACCAGCCCGGCACCGAAGCGCACCGGATCCTCGGCCAGGTCGAGGGCGTGGATGCCGTCGCGCACCGCGTCGGGCCGCCGGGCCCGGAGATGCTGGGCGATCTTGCCCAGCCTCGGGTCCTTGGCCGGGACGATCCCGTCGCCACCGAGCAGGATCGGGCGGGCGATGCCCTCCCGCTCGAGCCGCTCCGCCGCCGCCACGACCCGGGGGTCGTCCCCCTCGGGGAGCACCACGCGGATCTTCCGGGCCGCGGCGCGCTCCAGCAGCCCGCGACGGAACGCGCTCATCGGCCGAACTTGCGGCGGAGCGCGTCCGCCACCGCGGGATGCACCAGGCCGGTCACGTCCCCGCCGTACCGGGCCACCTCGCGGATCAGGCTGGAGCTCAGGTAGGTGAGGTCCACCGCCGGCACCAGGAAGACGGTCTCGAGCGCCGGGTGGAGCCGCCGGTTCATGAGCGCCATCTGGAACTCGTACTCGAAGTCGCTCACCGCCCGGAGACCGCGCACCACCATCGTCGCGTTCACCCGCCGGGCGAAGTCGGCGAGGAGGCCGGTGAAGCTCTCCAGCACGATCCGGGGCTCGTCGCCCACGCAGGCCCGGAGCATCTCCAGCCGCTCCTCCACGGTGAAGAGCGGCTGCTTGGCCGCGTTCACCGCCACCGCGACGATCACGCGGTCGGCCAGCGCGAGGCTCCGCCGCATCAGGTCCTCGTGCCCCCGGGTCGGGGGGTCGAACGAGCCGGGATAGATCGCGATCCGGGTCATGGCGCGTAGCAGAAGGTGAGGACGGTGTCGCCGTAACGCCGGGCGTCGTCGCCCGGCAGGGGCAGGGTCGCGGGGTGCTCGACCGAGAGGATGCGGGCGAACGGCGTCCGGCGGAAGCGCTCCACCAGCCGGCCGGCGAAGTCGACGGTGTACGGCGGATCGGCGAAGGCGATGTCGAAGGCGCCGGGCGGGAGCCGCTCGGCGAACCGCATCGCGTCGGCGCGGTGGACCACGGCCCGCGCCTCGAGCCCCAGGGCGCGGATGTTCTCCCGGAGCGCCGCGAGCGAGGGCGGGCCCAGCTCGACGAAGTCGGCCGAGGCGGCGCCGCGGGAGAGCGCCTCGAGCCCGAGCGCGCCACTCCCCGCGAAGAGGTCCAGCACCCGGGCGCCCGGGATCGCCTCGCCCAGGATGCTCATCCAGGCCTCGCGCACCCGGTCCGCGGTGGGGCGCACCCGGGGATCGCGGGGCACGGCGAGCCGGCGCCCGCGGTGCGTCCCGGCGATGATCCTCACCCCCGCTCCCCGGGGGCCGAGCTCCCGGCCAACGCCGCCGGGGTGAGCGCCACGAGCCGCGCCTGGAGCGTCGTCTGGCCCTGCCACTCGTTGCATTCGAGCCGGAACGCGGCGTCGAACCGAGGCGGCGCCTCCCGCGACGCGGCGCCGGCGGCCAGCGCCTCGGGGACCCGGTCAGCCCACTGGAAGCCGATCGCTTCCAACCGGCCCCGATCGGTCTCGAGGATCCCCTTGAGGTGGCCGCTGCCCACTCGCCGCGCCGCGGCGAGGCGGGTGCCCCGCACCCCGAAGACGGGCGCCGGATTCCCCATGCCGCAGGGCTCGAGGTGGCGGCAAAGCCGCTCCAGCTCCTCGCTCACCTCGTCCAGCTCGAGGACCAAGTCCACCCGCTGCTCGGGGCCCAGCGCCTCGAGGGGGAGCCGCTCCCGCGCCACCGCAGCGAACCGCTCCCGGAACTCCTCCAGCCGTGCCCGGCGGATGGTGACGCCGGCGGCCATCGGGTGGCCCCCGAAGCGCTCGAGCAGGTCGGCGCAGCTCGCGAGCGCGGCGTGGAGATCGAACCGCGAGACGCTTCGGCCCGAGCCCTTGCCGATCTCGCCGTCGAAGGCGATGAGCACGGCCGGCCGGCCGTAGCGCTCGACCACCCGCGAGGCCACGATCCCGACCACACCCGGGTGCCAGTCGTCGGCGGCGAGGACCAGGCCGCGGTGCCGGTCGGGATCGAGCTGCCGCTCCACCTGACGGATCGCGTCGTCCAGGATCCGCTGGTCCAGCGCCTGGCGCTGGGCGTTGAGGGTCTCGAGCCGCGCGGCGAGCCGGTCGGCCTCGTCGTCCCGATCGGCCAGCAGCAGGCGCAGCCCGTCCGACGCGTCGCCCAGGCGACCGGCGGCGTTGAGGCGGGGGCCCAAGATGAAGCCCACCTGCCCGGCGCGGATCTCCTTCCCGGCGAGTCCGCTCGCCCGCGCCAGCGCGCGGAGTCCCGGCCACCGGCTCTCGCCCAGCAGGCGGAGCCCGTGGCGGACCAGGACGCGGTTCTCCCCCACCAGGGGGACGATGTCGGCCACGGTGGCGAGCGCCACCAGGTCGAGGAAGTGATAGGGGAGATTGGCGGGGAGTCCGAGCACGGGCACCAGCGCCTGCACCAGCTTGAAGGCGACGCCGGTGCCGCAGAGGAACCTGGCGTCGGAGCGGTCGTCGGGGCGTTGGGGGTTCACCACCGCCACCGCCGGTGGGAGCTCGGGCCCGGGGAGGTGGTGGTCGGTGACGACCACGTCGATGCCCGCCGCCCGCGCCGTCCGGACCGCGTCGACCGCGGTGATCCCGCAATCGCAGGTGACGATGAGCGAGGCGCCGGCCTCCCGCGCCGCGGCGAGACCCGCCGGACCGAAGTCGTAGCCGTCGCGGAGCCGGTGGGGGAGGAACGGGGTGACGCGGGCGCCGGCGGCGCGAAGCGCACGCGTGAGGAGCGCGGTGGCGCACTGGCCGTCCACGTCGTAGTCGCCGTGCACCAGGATGGTGCGCCCCTCGCGCACCGCCCGGGCGATCGCGTCGACCGCCTCCCCCATGCCCGCGAGCGCGTGGGGATCGCCCAGCTCGGCGAGCTGGGGCCGGAGGAAGCGACGGGCCGCCTCCGGCGTGCCGTGCCCCCGCTGGACCAGGAGCGCGGCCAGGGAGCGCGGGATCGAGAGGCCGGCCACGAGCCGATCGACCGCCTCGGCGGAAGGCGGCGGCACCACGGTCCACCGGAGGCGGGGCGCGGTAGAGGTCACCATGGGGTCAGGCTAGCACCGGCTCGTCGGCCGGGCGTCACCCGGCCTGCTCGGCGGCGTACAGAATCACGCCGCAGGCCTCGCACCCGTCGACCAGGAGCCCGGAGCGGATCCGTCCCCGGCGACTGAGCGGCACGTTGGTGAAACAGGCGCCGCAGGCCGACCCGTTGAGCGGCACCACCACGCGGCTCGCCTTGGCACGCTTGAGCTTGTCGTAGCGGACCAGCAGGGGCCGATCCACCCGGCGGGCCGCGGTGGCGCGCTCGTCCGCCACCCGCGCCCGCTCCGCC
>DATLZT010000218.1:0-5562 GCA_035573835.1 Gemmatimonadales bacterium | reverse complement strand
CGCTCGCGGAGCTGCCGGAAGAGATCGGCCGCCTGACGATAGCTCCCGCGGTTCAAGGCCTCGCGCGCCGCGCGGTAGAGGGAGTCGGCCGGATCCCGGGTCGCCCACGGCTCGGGGGCCGTGGTGGCGAACCGCCGCCCGGCCATGGTCGGCACCGGCGCGCGGGGCGCCCCGGCCAACCGCCGGAGCTCGTGAGGTGCGGCCTGCGCGTCGAGCCGGGTCGGGACCAGCTCCCCCCGGGCGCCGAGCAACGAGCGCCGCGCGCGCACCGCCTCCATGCGCTCCCGCATCGGCACCGGGAGTCCCGGCGCGGCGGCGTGTCCCGGGGCCTGGGCCGGGGCCGCGCCCGGCACCACACCCGGCACGACCAGCAGGGCGACGATCAGCAGTTGCATCCGACGCATCAGAGCTCTCCTTGCAGGCCGGCCATGGGGCCGGCGGGAATCACCGTGCGGAGCCGCGGCATCATGTCGCGCTCCTCCAGCGCCTCGACGACCAGATCGAGATCGTCGGCCCCGTCCGCCGGCGCGATCTGCGCCAGCACCAGCTCGAGGTCCTCCAGCAGCGCGCGGGTACGCGGGTCGGTCACGGCCCGGGAGTCGAGCAGCAGCCGGGTGGTGGCGAGGAGGTCGCGGGCCGCCGCGCTGAACTGCGCGTCGCGCGGGCCGGTGCGCACCGCGGTGAGGAGCATCTCGGCCCGCGCCAGGTGCCGCACCGTCTCCACCGCGAGCGCCCGGCTCGGCGCGGCATCGCCCCGGCGGTCGAGCGGGGTGGAGGGATCGGTCGCGACCGGCACCCGGGTCGAATCGGCCCCGCGCGGGAGCATCCGGCCGATCCCGATCCCCAGCGCGAGCACCGCCGCGATCCCGACCCCCCAGCCCACGGCGGCGGGGCGGAGCGGATGCCCCCCCGGCCGGCGGAACGGCAGGACGTCGCCCCCGCCGGGAGCGGACCGCGGGGCCCTCGACCGGCGCGCGGCCTCGATCCGGCGCCACATCTCCTCCCGCGGCGGCTCGGGCGGCCGGTTGTAGCCCGCCGCCTCCCGCGCCAGCCACTCGTCGAACCGATCGTCGTGCTGGTCGTTCATCACGCCCGCCATTCTCCCGCGAAATCCGCCAGCGCTTCCCTGAGCTTGGCGCGCGCCCGGGAGAGCTGCGCCTTGGAGGTCCCGCTCCGCACCCCGAGCGCGGCGCCGATCTCCTCGTGGGTGTAGCCCTCGACGTCGTGCATGAGGAACACCGCCCGATAGCCCTCGGGGAGGGCGTCGATCGCCCGGGCCAGCCGCTCCTTGAGGTCGGGCTCGGCCCGCCGGGATCCGCCGGTCACCGGCGCCGCCTGCTCCAGCGCCACCTCCCGCTGCCGGAACCGCTTCGCCTTCCGGAGCCCGTTGAAGGCCACCGAGAGCGCCACCGAGGTGATCCAGGTCGAGAGCGCCGCCTCGCCCCGGAACTCCTTCAGCCGGTCGAAGACCCGGATGAAGGTCTCCTGGGTGAAGTCCTGCGCCAGGTCCGGATCCCCAGCCAGGCGGTAAGCCAGGCGGTAGACGCGGTCCACGTGCGCCTCGTAGAGCGCGCGCTCGGCGACGGGGTCGCCCTCGAGGACGCGGGCGATCAGGGCTGGCTGGTCCACCTGGCTCCGGAGCTCGGGGTTCGTCCCGGTCGACGCCCATGGGACAACGGACGCCGGGAAAGGGTTGCGCCGGGCGCGACGGTTCGGGGCGAGGGAGCATCATTCCCCGGCGCAGGCCCACCCATCGATCCAGGAGGCCCCGTGTTCCCGACCCGAATCCGTGGAGTGCTCGCGCTCGCCGCCGCCGTGGCCACGCCGGCGGTGGGGCAGACCCGCGACGGCAAGCCGCTCGATCTCCGGCTCACGACCCCGGAGGCCGAGTTCGTCGAGCCGTTCACCGTGGTCACCGCGGTCCGGGAGCTCTCGGACGGCCGGGTACTGGTCTCGGACCTGCGCGAGAACACGTTGAGCCTCCTCGACTTCCGGAGCGGCACCGCGCGTCCCGTCGGTCGCACCGGCCAGGGCCCCGGGGAGTTCGCCTACGCCGGGACGCTCCTGCCGCTCCCGGGGGACTGGACCTATCTCCACGACCCCGCGAACCGGCGATTCCTCAAGATCGGGCCGGACGGCAAGGCGGGCGAGACGGTGAGCTTTCCCCAGGGGTCGGGGCCCGGGATCATGAACCCGCGGATCGACGGCAAGGGGCGGATCTACTTCCAGGCCCCCCCTTTCCGGGGTGGGCCGGACCAGGACCTGAGCCGACTGGGCCAGGTCGACTCGGCGCCGATCCTCCGCTGGGACCCGGGCACGAGGAGGGTGGACACGCTGGGGCAGGTGAAGATCCCCTCGATGAACGTGAAGGCGGAGGGTGGGCGGAACCAACGGATGGTGATGATCCGGGCCCAGCCGTTCGCGCCACAAGACGGCTGGGCGGTGGCCCCGGACGGGCGGATCGCGGTGGTGCGGGTAGGGGATTACCACGTGGAGTGGTGGGAGCCCGACGGGCGGCGCATGGTGGGGCCGGCGTACCGCCACGAGCCGATCAAGGTGACCGAGGCGGACAAGAAGGAATGGGCCGAGGGGATGCGGTCGGCGCGGCCGGTGGTCCGGGTCGAGGGCGGCGGCCGCGCGGCGCCCCCGCCGCCGATGGATTTCACCGAGGGGGTCACCTGGCCCGAGGTGAAGCCGCCGTTCGTGGACCAGGGGATCTTCCTGACACCCGAGGGGCAGCTCTGGGTGCTCCGGACCCGGCGCGCGGGGGACAAGATCCCCACCTACGACGTCTTCGATCGGAAGGGCACCAAGATCGGCACGGTGACGCTCCGTCCCTCGAGTCGGGTGGTGGGCTTCGGGAAGGGCACGGTCTACGTGGCCCGGACCGATGAGGACGACCTCCAGTGGCTCGAGCGGTATCGGCGGTGACGCAACCCTTTGCGCCGTTCGGCCATCTCATCGGGCGGAGAGCGATAGGTACGCGATGGCCGCAAGGCGGTTGCCAAGTCCGTGGGGTGAGCGATGGTGATGTTGGCGCAGGGGACCACGGTTCCCACCTACGAGATCCGGGACGAGCGGGGGCGGGTGATCGGGCGGGTGGTGCTTCCCCGGAGCTCTGAGGTGGTGGGGCCGTGGCGGGGGACGGTGTACCTGGCGCGGGGGCCGTGGGCGGAGCGGGTGGCTCCCGAGGAGCGCGGCGGGGGCCGGGTCCATTAGTGGTCGCGGGACGAACGCACGCCCAGAGTTGCGGATCGCGGAGCGGCAGCAGGAACTTGACGGCATCGCCCGTGATCTGCCGAAGCAGTGCCAGCGGCTGGAGTCGCACTACTCCATCTTCTCCCAGTCACTGGGCGAGTGGGGGGCTCAAGCAGCGGCCGTCCACGAGGCCACGGCAGTCGCGGAGCACGGAGTAGCCGGCCCGGTGGACCTCCCAGACGGGTGTTCCAAGTGATCCGGCTGCGAGCACCCTTCCTCCTCGGACCACGACTTCGTTTCGCTTGCCTGCCACGCGGCCGCGTGCTCCATCCACTGCGATCGGAGCGCCGTCCGGGGCGATGTGGACACTGCCGGACATCACGCGACTCCGGCAAGCCTCGACCGTGCGGTGGCGACCGTAGCTCATGCGCACCGAACCGCCGCTGCGATCGTCCATTGTCCTCCCGGTGAACAACCCCTTCCGGCGGCGCGGTCCGATGCCGCTTGCCGATGCAGAGAGAGCGCACCCGCCCGTCGACCGTCAAGGTGACGAATCGGTACGGGGCTCTTGAGGGCGTAGACGATCGTGCCATCGAGAACGTCCGCGCTGCCGCCATGGAGGCTTCCTCCAAACCCGCCCACGTCCGGCCCGGGTATCCATTCGTCCAAGAGGGCCCGCTTCACCGGTCGCTCGCGCGTGACGACGTGCAGCACGGGGACCGTCCAGGCTGCCGAGGCGCGGAATCTCGCGCATCGCAATTCGGGGGTTCGGGCCCCGGCCGTTCACGATCTGCTTTCCAGCAGGGATCGGTGCGGCCAACGGAGGGGCGCCGGCTGCTCCCGGGAGCTGCAACGCACCTGCCGCAGCGGCCCGAACGGAGTGCCCGCGCCGACTTGGCTTCATCTTGCGGGGCCCGGGCCGGACACTGCGGTAGCGAACCGAGGGACGGTGCCCCGGGGACACGGCGCCGGCTTCGCGGTCGACCATGCCGCCGGCTGTACCGATGCCTGGCATGAGGCGCGATGACCGTTGGCGCCCCCTCGACGGAACCCGGCCGGGAAATGCGGGTGTAGGAGCCATCCTTGTCAAAGCCCCGGCTGCCCGGTCGAAGTCGAGGCGGGCCCTGCCGGGGCGAAGCGCCTGGGGGCCGTCGTCGCCGCGATGTCAGGTCGGACCGCGCGGACCTCGCCGACTTGCCGCAGGATCATCGAAGCGATTGCCGCCAGGCAGGGCGTACTGCCGCCTGCGGCGCTCCTTGCGAGGGGGCTGGGTCATGGTAGCCGTGACGCCCTCGCTCGGGCGGTCGCACGATGTGGCGTGCCTCCGCTGACGGAGCTCGCTGCTCGGATGCGTGCGCTCCTCCGGTTGGAGGAGGCGGAGCGCCACGGTCGGGCTTCGTGCCAACAGGCATTGGCCGAGGGGATGGATCCCGCGGGTCGATATCGACTGGTGAAACGGTTGCTGGGCGCCAATCGATCGGGAGCGAAGAATCGAGGGCTCGCATGGGCGATGGAGAAGCATGCCGAGCGTTGCGCGACCCTCGCGTCCTCGGATCCCATTCCCAGAGCTGGTCAGGCTGGCCGGAGGCTGCATCGATTGGCACCGAAGGGGGGTCATCGGGGGGTCGGCTCGATGCGGGCCGATCCTGGGGCCCCGCCTCCCGCTGCGTCTCCCGCGCCCCCTGGCGCATCCTTACACTCCCGGAGCCGCCGATTGCCAACCTGAAACCGGACCGTGGATCGCCGCCGATGAGAGCCTCGCTCCTCGCCGTCCTGTCGTTCGTCGCGGGCCTGGGTGCCGCCTGCAAGAAGGGAGACGCCGCCGCGGACGACGGGAACCGCGAGCGGCCCGCCGGCGCCGCGGTCGGCGACGCCCCGGCCCCAGAGGAGCCGAGCCTCGCGCTCCCGGTGGTGGGCCAGCGGGTCCGCCGGGGGGATCTGGTCCTCACCGTCACGACCACCGGCCAGGTCCGCTCGGAGGCGGTGGCGCGGCTCAAGGTCGAGGCGGCCGGCACCGTGGAGGCGGTGCTGGTTCGCCCGGGTGACCGCGTGCGGCGGGGCCAGGCGCTGGTGCGGCTGGATCCCCGCCCCTTCGACCTCGAGGTGCAGGAGGCCCAGGCGGCGGTGGAGGAGGCGCAGGTCCGCTATGTCGACTACCTGGTCGACTCGCTGGTGACCGGCGAGCCCCCTTCGGAGGAGCGGCGGCGCAACGCGTTGGTGCGCTCGGGGCTCAATGCGGCCAAGGTGCGGCTCGAGAAGGCGCGGCTCGCGCGGGAGCGCGCGACGATCACGGCACCGTTCGAGGGGGTGGTCGACCGGGTCGACGTGGCGGTGGGGGAGCGGCTGGGCTCGGGGCAGGACGTG
>DATLZT010000217.1:0-8528 GCA_035573835.1 Gemmatimonadales bacterium | reverse complement strand
GGCGACCGCCACGGCGGACGGGGGCCGGGTGTCGCTGGTCGGGTTGGGATCCGCGCCCGAGCCGCAGCCCGGCAACAACAATGGCGCCAAGAGCGGCACGATCAGCGGCGGCGTCACGACGACCGATCTGCGTCCCACGTTGCCCTCCCCGTCCGGTGGTTCGGCCTGGCCCGCCCGTATCAACTCAACCCCCTCACGCCGGGCGGCGTCACTCGGCCGTCCGGGTTCGCCCCGCGCCCACTGAAGCCTGCGGGAGCGCGCGATGGTCGGGTGGGCCGGCGACGCTCGTCGAGCTCCGGGAGCGCCGCGCCCCTTGGCCGGGCCCCGGGAGAGCGTTAGACTTGGAGCGGGGACAATCGAATCCGTGGTGATTTGCGCTGCTTGCGGCCACGTTAAACAAGCTGCTAAAACGCCCGCCCCGGAGCCGTTTTAGCTCCGGGGCTCGCGTTTAGGGACAGGACGGATGGGCACCCCACGTACCGCTTCGCTCCAGGATCCTCCCCCGCCCGCCGGCGACCCGCCCGGCGGCGACCCGGCCGCGGCGACCCGCTCCGCCGACCCCGTGCCCGCTCGCGAAGCCCGTCTGGCGCGGCTCGAGCCCCTCCTCCGGCAGCGGATCCTGGTGCTGGACGGCGCGATGGGGACGATGATCCAGTCCTACCGGCTGGAGGAGCGGGACTACCGGGGGGAGCGCTTCGCCGACTGGCCCACCGACCTCAAGGGGAACAACGATCTCCTCGTCCTTACCCGGCCCGACGTGGTCGGGGCGATCCACCGGGCGTACCTCGAGGCCGGGGCCGACATCGTCGAGACCAACACCTTCAACTCGAACGCCGTCTCGCTGGCGGACTACGGGCTGTCGGCGTTGGCGTACGAGCTCAACCGGGCCGCCGCGGCGCTGGCGCGGCGGACGGCCGACGAGTTCGAGGCCCGGGAGCCGGACCGGCCCCGCTTCGTGGCCGGGGCGATCGGGCCCACCAACCGCACCGCGTCGATCTCGCCCGACGTGAACGATCCCGGCGCGCGGAACGTGACCTTCGACGAGCTGGTGGCGGCCTATGCCGAGGCGGTGCGGGGACTCATCGACGGCGGGGCCGACCTCCTCCTGATCGAGACCATCTTCGACACGCTGAACGCCAAGGCGGCGATCTTCGCCGTCGAGACGGTCTTCGAGCGGACCGGGATCCGGCTCCCGGTGATGATCTCCGGCACCATCACCGACGCGAGCGGCCGCACCCTCTCGGGCCAGACGGTCGAGGCGTTCTGGAACTCGGTGGCCCACGCCCGGCCGCTGTGCGCGGGGCTCAACTGCGCCCTGGGGGCGGCGGCGCTCCGGCCCTACGTGCAGGAGCTGGGCCGGGTGGCGCCGGTCTTCCTGAGCGCCTACCCCAACGCCGGGCTGCCCAACGAGTTCGGGGGCTACGACGAGACGCCGGAGACCACGGCGGCGGTGCTGGGGGAGTTCGCCCGGAGCGGGCTGGTGAACGTGGTGGGCGGCTGTTGCGGCACCACGCCGGCCCACATCGCCGCGATCGCCGAGGCGGTGCGGGGGGTGCCCCCCCGGGTGCCGCCCACGGTCGAGCGTCGCTGCCGACTGAGCGGGCTCGAGCCGCTCAACATCGGGCGGGACACGCTCTTCGTGAACGTGGGGGAGCGGACCAACGTCACCGGGTCCCGTCGCTTCGCCCGGCTGGTGCTCGAGGGGAAGTACGAGGCGGCGCTCGAGGTGGCGCGCCAGCAGGTGGCGAACGGGGCCCAGATGATCGACGTCAACATGGACGAGGCCATGTTGGACGCGGTCGCCGCGATGACCACCTTCCTCCGGCTCATCGCCTCGGAGCCGGCCATCAGCCGGGTCCCGGTGATGATCGACTCCTCGCGCTGGGAGGTGATCGAGGCGGGACTCAAGTGCCTCCAGGGGAAGGGCGTGGTCAACTCGATCAGCCTGAAGGAGGGCGAGGAGGCGTTCCTCGAGCACGCCCGCCTGGTGCGCCGCTACGGGGCGGCGGTGATCGTGATGGCCTTCGACGAGCGGGGCCAGGCCGACACCGCCGACCGCAAGGTGGAGGTCTGCGCCCGGGCCTACCGGCTCCTCACCGAGCGGGTGGGCTTCCCCCCCGAGGACATCATCTTCGACCCGAACATCTTCGCCATCGCCACCGGGATCGAGGAGCACGCCAACTACGCCGTCGAGTACATCGAGGCGGTCCGGCGGATCAAGGCCACCCTCCCGCACGCGCTGGTGAGCGGCGGGGTGAGCAACGTCTCGTTCGCCTTCCGCGGCAACGAGCCGGTGCGGGAGGCGATCCACTCGGTGTTCCTCTACCACGCGATCCAGGCCGGGATGGACCTGGGGATCGTGAACCCGGGCCAGCTCGCCATCTACGAGGACATCGAGCCGGAGCTCCGGGCGCGGGTGGAGGACGTGGTCCTCAACCGCCGCCCGGACGCCACCGAGCGGCTGCTGGAGATCGCCGACCGGGTGAAGGGCCGGGCCACGACCCGCACCCGGGACCTCGCCTGGCGGAGCGCGCCGGTCGAGGACCGGCTGGTGCACGCGCTGGTCGAGGGAATCGCCGACTACGTGGTGGAGGACACCGAGGAGGCGCGCCGGCTGCTGGGCCGGCCCATCGCGGTGATCGAGGGTCCGCTGATGAAGGGGATGAACATCGTGGGCGACCTCTTCGGCGCCGGCAAGATGTTCCTCCCCCAGGTGGTGAAGAGCGCCCGGGTGATGAAGAAGGCGGTGGCGTACCTGGTCCCCTTCCTCGAGGCGGAGAAGGCGGCCAACGCGGGGGACGGTGCCAAGGGGAAGGTGCTGCTCGCCACGGTGAAGGGGGACGTGCACGACATCGGCAAGAACATCGTGGGCGTGGTCCTCCAGTGCAACAACTACGAGGTGATCGACCTCGGCGTGATGGTGCCGAGCGCCCGGATCCTGGAGACCGCGCGGCGCGAGGGGGTGGACCTCGTCGGGCTGAGCGGGCTCATCACCCCCTCGCTCGAGGAAATGAGCTTCGTGGCCTCCGAGATGGAGCGCGAGGGGTTCACCATCCCCCTCCTCATCGGCGGCGCCACCACGTCGCGGGTGCACACCGCGGTGAAGATCGCGCCCCGCTACCGGGGTCCCGTGGTGCACGTGCCCGACGCGTCCCGGGCCGTGGGCGTGGCCGGGAACCTGCTCAGCCCCGGACTCCGGGACCGGTTCGTGGCCGGGGTTCGCCGCGAGTACGCCGCCATCCGGGAGGCCCGGGAGGACCGCGGCGTCGGGGAACGGCGGCCCTCGCTCGAGGACGCGAGGCGGAACCGGCTCGTGCTGGACTGGCGGGCGACCCCGCCGCCCCCGCCCTGCTTCACCGGGGTGCGCCGATTCGACGACTACCCGCTCGAGGAGTTGGTCGAGCGGATCGACTGGACCCCGTTTTTCCAGGCTTGGGAGCTCAAGGGGCGCTACCCGGCGATCCTCTCCGACCCGGGCACCGGGCCCGCGGCGACGGCGCTCTTCCGCGACGCCCAGGCGCTGCTCGACCGGATGGTGCGGGAGCGACTCCTCACCGCGCGCGGCGTGGTGGGCCTCTTCCCCGCCAACGCGGTGGGCGACGACATCGAGCTCTACGCGGACGAGCGCCGGAGCCGGGTGCTCGCCGTGGCGCACACGTTGCGGCAACAGATGCCGCGGCCCGCCGGGCGGCCCCACCTCGCGCTGGCCGACTTCGTGGCGCCCAGGGAGGGCGGGGTGCTCGACTACGTGGGCGCCTTCGCGGTGACGGCGGGGCACGGGCTCGACGAGCTGGTAGCCGGCTTCGAGCGGAGCCACGACGACTACGGCGCGATCTTGGCGAAGGCGCTGGCCGACCGGCTGGCCGAGGCGTTCGCCGAGCGGCTGCACGAGCGGGTGCGCAAGGAGCTCTGGGGATACGCCCGGGAGGAGGCGCTGGACAACGACGCCCTCATCCGGGAGCGGTACCAGGGGATCCGGCCGGCGCCCGGCTATCCCGCCTGCCCCGACCACACCGAGAAGCGCACGCTCTTCGCGCTGCTCGACGCCGAGCGGGCCGCGGGGATCCGCCTCACCGAGAGCTGCGCCATGCTGCCGCCCGCCTCGGTGAGCGGCTGGTATCTCTGGCACCCGGCGGCGCACTACTTCGGCGTGGGGAAGATCGATCGTGACCAGGTGGAGGACTATGCCCGACGGAAGGGGATGGACGTCCGCGAGGTGGAGCGGTGGCTCGCGGCCCATCTCGCCTACGAGCGCTGAGGTGCGCCATGCCGACGCTGCGTGAACTCATCGCCGATGGCCGGGTCCACGTCTTCGACGGGGCGATGGGGACGATGCTCTACGCCCGGGGGGTCTTCCTCAACGTCTGCTACGACGAGCTGAGCCTCCGGCAGGCGGACCTGGTGCGGGGCATCCACCGGGACTACGTGAAGGCGGGCGCCGAGCTGCTGGAGACGAACACCTTCGGCGCCAATCCGCTCAAGCTCGCCACCTACGGGCTGGCCGAGGAGACCGAGCGGATCAACGCCGCGGCGGCGCGGCTGGCGCGGGAGGCCGCCGGGAGCCGCGCGGCGGTGATCGGCGCGATCGGGCCGCTGGGCCGGCGGATCGAGCCGTACGGCGAGATGGCGGTGGAGGAGGCGCGGGACGCCTTCGCGCGGCAGGTCCGGGGGCTGCTCGACGGGGGGGTCGACGGCTTCATCCTCGAGACGTTCAGCGACGTCTCCGAGCTGGGCGCGGCGGTGGCCGCGGTGCGGAGCCTCTCGGAGCTCCCGATCATCGCGCAGATGACGATCGGCACCGACGGGAAGACCTACTTCGGCACCGATCCGGAGACGTTCGGCCCCGAGCTGGCCGCGATGGGCGTCGACGTGATCGGGGTGAACTGCTCGGTGGGACCCCACGGGGTGCTGGAGGCGATCGAGAAGCTGGCCCGGGTGGTGGCGCTCCCCCTCTCGGCCCAGCCCAACGCGGGGCTCCCCCGGGAGGTCGGGGACCGGAAGATCTACATGGCCTCGCCCGAGTACATGGCGAGCTACGCCCGTCGGATGGTGGAGGCGGGGGCGCGGTTCGTGGGCGGCTGCTGCGGGACCACGCCGGACCACATCCGGGAGATCGTGAAGTTCGTCCAGAGCGTCTCGCCCCGACACCCGCACGTCCTGGCGGCGGCGCCGCCCGCGGCGAAGGGGGTCGAGCCGGTGCCCCTCGCCGAGCGTTCCGCGCTCGGGGCCAAGCTCGCGGCCGGGAAGTTCGTCACCACGGTGGAGATCGTCCCGCCCAAGGGAGCCGATCCGGGCCCCATGTTCGAGCAGTGCCGGCAGCTCAAGGCGGCCGGGGTGGACGCGGTGAACGTCCCCGACGGCCCCCGGGCCCAGAGCCGGATGGGCGCGCTCCTCTCCGGGCTCATGATCGAGCGCGAGGTGGGGCTCGAGACGGTGGTCCACTACGCCTGCCGGGACCGGAACCTGCTGGGGATGCTCTCGGACCTCCTGGGCGCCGCGGCGGCGGGGCTCCGCAATCTCCTGATCGTGACCGGCGACCCGCCGAAGATGGGCCCCTACCCCGACGCCACGGCGGTCTTCGACATCGACAGCATCGGGCTCACCAACCTGGTGAACCGGCTGAACCACGGGCTCGACCCGGGGGCCAACGAGATCGGGGCGCCGACCCGGTTCGTGATCGGGGTGGGGGTGAACCCGGCCGCCCCCGACCTGGACCGCGAGCTCAGCCGGTTCGCCTGGAAGGTGGACGCCGGGGCCGAGTTCGCCGTCACCCAGCCGGTCTTCGACCTGCGGCAGCTCGACCGGTTCCTCGGGCGGGTGGCGGGGTTCCGGATCCCCATCGTCGCGGGGATCTGGCCCCTGGTCTCGCTCCGGAATGCCGAGTTCCTCGCCAACGAGGTGCCGGGGGTCACGGTGCCGGACGAGGTGCTGGCCCGGATGCGGGAGGCGAGCGCGCGGGGCCGGGAGGAGGCGCTGGCGGAAGGGGTGCGCATCGCGCGGGAGATGCTGGCCGCGGTACGGGACCGGGTCCAGGGGGTGCAGGTCTCGGCACCGCTCGGCCGGGTGCCGGTGGCCCTCGAGGTGGTCGCCGGGGCGGCCTCGGCGGAGGTGGCCGCGCCGTCCGCCGCCCGCCCCTAGAACGGGGGCGGCGCCGCGGGTATAATCCCGGCGGTCGAACCCGAACCGCCGAGGCCCGTGCCATGACCGCCACGCCCGACACCGCGATCGCCTCCCACCCGCTCACGGTGCTGTCGGAGGAGGAGGAGCTCTTCCGGTCCAGCGTCCGGGAGTTCGCCGAGACCGAGATCCGCCCCCACGTCATGGAGATGGACGAGCGGGGCGAGTTCCGCAAGGACCTCATCGGGAAGTTTTTCGAGATGGGCGTCATGGGGATCGAGATCCCCGAGCGGTTCGGCGGGGCGGGTGGCAGCTTCTTCCTCGCCACGCTGGCCATCGAGGAGCTGGCCCGGGTCGACGCCTCGGCCGCCATCTACGTCGACGTCCACAACACCCTGGTCAACAACTGCGTCCTGCGCTGGGCCAACGAGGAGCAGCGCGCCCGCTACCTCCCGCGCCTCGCCAGCGGGCTCCTCGGCGCCTTCGCGCTCTCGGAGCCCGGGAGCGGGAGCGACGCCTTCGCGCTGGCCACCAAGGCGGAGCGCAAGGGAGACCACTGGGAGCTCACCGGCCGCAAGTTCTGGATCACCAACGGCGCCGAGGCGGGATTCTACGTCGTCTTCGCCAACGCCGACTTCGCCAAGGGCTACAAGGGGATCACGGCGTTCATCGTGGAGCGCGGGTTCGAGGGGTTCGCGGTGGGGAAGAAGGAGAACAAGCTCGGCATCCGGGCCTCCAGCACCACCGAACTCATCCTCGAAGGGTGCAAGGTGCCGGAGGCGAACGTCCTCGGGCCGGTCGGCCTGGGCTACAAGATCGCCATCGAGACGCTCAACGAGGGGCGGATCGGGATCGGGGCGCAGATGATCGGCGTGGCGCGCGGCGCGCTCGAGGCCGCCACCGCCTACGTCAAGGAGCGGCGCCAGTTCGGCAAGGCGATCGCCGAGTTCCAAGGGGTGCAGTTCCAGCTGGCGCAGATGGCCACCGAGGTCGAGGCGGCGCGGCTCATGGTCTACAACGCCGCGCGGCTCAAGGACGCGGGGCGGCCGTTCACGCAGGAGGCCGCGATGGCGAAGCTCTTCAGCTCGCAGGTGGCCGACCGGACCACCTCGAAGTGCCTCGAGCTCTTCGGCGGCTACGGGTACTCGAAGGAGTACCCGGCGGAGAAGTTCTACCGCGACGCGAAGATCGGCACGATCTACGAGGGGACGAGCAACATGCAGCTCCAGACCATCGCGAAGTGGATGCTGCGGTAGCCGACGGCCGCGGCCGGCTCGCCCGCTCCGACCGAAGCCCCTGACGTCACGGACGTCAGGGGCTTCGTGCTCCTGCGGCGGCGCCCGGCCGTCACTCCGTCGAGGCCATGATCTTGGGCAGGGTCATCGTGCCGGTGCCGCAGGGATTGAGCGACGCGGGGCTCGATGCGATGAGCGCCTGGTCGCTCAGCTCGCCGGTACCCGCCCGGTCGCCGCCGACCGCGTCGTCGGCGACGCCCTCGCGGACGGCCACGACGCAACTCACCCCCTCGCGCTCGACGATCACCGCCGCTCCGGTGGCGATCGGCGCCGCGGCCGCGGCAGCCGGGGTCTCCACCGCCGCGGCGTCGGGCACCTCCGGCTCCGGCGCTTCCGCCTCGGGCACCTGGGCCCGCACGTCGGGGCGTGCGGTGTCGGGCTCGACCTGGACGCCGGCGCTGTCGCCCGGCCCGGCCTCCACCCGTGCCTCGGCGCCGATCCGCGCCTCGGCTCCCACCGTATCGGCACGCGCCGGATCGGCCATCGTCGGGTCGGCGAAGGCCGTGTCCGGCCGGGCGGTGTCCGCCACCGCGGCGTCGGCGACGCCCGTGTCGGGGACGGCCGTATCGGCCGCCGCCGTGTCCACGCCTTCCCGGTAGCCAAGCGTCGTGTCGGCCCCCTGCGCCTCGCCGAGGCGGAGCGAGTCGCGCTGGACGTTGAGCGTGTCGGCCAGCGAGTCGACCGGTTCCGTCACGGCGCCGAGCGCCTGTCCGGCGCGCTGGACCGAGTCGGCGGCGCCGAGCCGGAGGGAGTCGGCCTGGACGTGGAGCGAGTCGGCGAGCGAGTCGGCAGGCGCAGCGATCGTGTCGCCCGCGAGGGCGGTATCGGCGACCCGGCCGCCCACTGCCGTCGTGTCTTGGGCGCGGGCCGTATCCGGAGGCACCGACGTATCCGCGGCCATGCCGATGTCGGCGGGCGGGGTGCGGAACGCCAAGGTATCACCGGCCACCGCGGTATCGGCGGTCGTATCGGGCCGCGCCGCGGTGTCGCGCGCCGCACCGACGCCGGCCGCGCCCGCGGTGTCGCCGCGTCGGCTCCTCGTCCGCTCGGGCTTCGTCGAACGGGCCCGGGGCCGCTCGGCCGCGGGAGCGGCCGTGTCGAGCCCGGCCCTCGCCG
>DATLZT010000216.1:0-6490 GCA_035573835.1 Gemmatimonadales bacterium | reverse complement strand
GGGGATGGCCCGGCAGCCGGAGAACAGCGCCCGGATCCAGACGGCGATGATCATCGCGGCCGCGCTGATCGAGGGCGTGGCGCTGTTCGTCGCGGTCATCGCGTTCCTGATGCAGGGCAAGATCACGTACTAGCGCCGGTGGCCCGGCCCGGTCGCCCGGCGGGCGATGGCCCGCCGGACGGCCGGACGGCGCCGGCCCGTGGAGATCACGCATGACGAAGTCGCTCTGGCTGGTCCCGTTCGCGCTCGCGCTGGCGACGCCGCTTCCCGCGGCTCAGGGGGAGCACGGCGGCGGGGGCCCCCTCACGGTCGAGGGCGGCCTGATGTTCTGGACCATCGTCGTCTTCCTGCTGCTGCTGTCCATCCTCCGCAAGTTCGCCTGGCCCCAGATCCTCGGGGCGGTGGAGGCGCGGGAGCGGGCGCTGGAGGAGCAGTTGGCCGCGGCCGAGCGCAACCGGGCCGAGTCGGCCCGGCTGCTGGAGGAGCACCGCAAGCTGGTGGCCGACGCGCGGACCGAGGCCCAGGCGCTGATCGCCCAGGCCCGGGCGCTGGCGGAGAAGGAGCGGGCCGCGATCCTCGAGCAGGCGCGGAAGGAGCAGGAGGAGCTGCTGGAGCGGACCCGGAAGGAGATCGCCGTCGAGCGCGAGCGGGCGGTGCAGGAGCTCCGGCGCGAGGCGGTGGACCTCTCGCTCGCGGCCGCCGCCAAGCTCATCGGCCAGCGGCTCGACGGCGAGGCGGACCGCAAGCTCGTGGTGAGCTACCTGAGCTCGCTGGAGGCCCAGCATTGAGACCGGTCACCGTCGCCCGGACCTACGCCGAGGCGCTGCTCGAGGTCGCCGACCGGAGCGGGCAGGCGGCCCGGTACGGCGAGCTGCTCGAGGCCTTCGCCGACGCCGTCGCCACCGCGCCCGGGGTCGACGCGGTGCTGATGTCGCCCCGGGTGCCGAAGGCGGCGAAGCTCCGCCTGATCGAGAACGCCCTGGCCGACGTCCCCCGCGAGTTCGTGCGTTTCGTGCAGGCGGTGGTGAAGCGGGGCCGCCAGGCGCTGCTCCGCGACATCGCGGCGGCCTACCGCGAGCTGCTGGACGAGAAGCTGGGCCGGGTGCGCGCCGCGGTGGTGGTGGCGCGGGCGCCGGACCCCGACCTCCAGCGCCGGATCGCGGAGGGGCTGAGCCGCGCGTTCGGCAAGGAAGTGATCCCGGTCTTCCACCAGGACCCCGCGATCCTGGGCGGGATGGTGGTGCGGGTGGGCGACCGGATCTACGACGGCTCGGTCCGCCGCCGGATGGCGACGCTCCGGCGGCAGCTCCTGCGCCGCTGAGCGGACGGTCGTCGGCCGGCTCGCGGTCGAGCGGCCCGGGAGGCGCCCTGCGGGGCGCCTTTTTCGTCCCCTCCCGGCTCCCCGTCGGCGGGCCGCGCCGGGTTGGCGGCCTCCGCCGGGCCGGGATAGTTTCTTGGCCATGATTCCCACGCCCCTCGCACTCCTGCTCGCCGTGGCGCAGCCGGCGGCCCAGGCGCAGGCCCCCTCCCGTCCCCCCGTCACCCGGTACTGGCAGCAGCGGGTGGCGTACGAGATCCGCGCCCGACTCGACGAGCCCACCGGCGTGCTCGCGGGGACGCAGCGGATCGCGTACGTCAACCACTCCCCCGACACCCTCACGACCTTCGCGCTGCACCTCTACCTCAACGCCTTCCGGCCCGGCTCCCGCTGGGCCGACGCGGATTCGGCGGAGGGGCGCCGGCGGTTCAACGACCTGGCGGACCCCGACTTCGCCTTCAACCACGTGCGGGACGTGCGGATCATGGGGGAACGGGTGGAGCCGATCTATCCCTTCGCCCCCGACAGCACGATCGTCCGCTTCGTGCTTCCCCGCCCGCTCCCGCCCGGCGACTCGCTGGTGGCGGAGCTGGCGTGGGACGCCCGGCCGTCGACGCTCCCGCGGCGCCAGGGACGCCGGGGCCGCCATTTCGATTTCGCGCAGTGGTATCCCCGGGTCGTGACCTACGACCGCCACGGCTGGAACGAGCATCCGCTCTACCCCGCGGGGGAGTTCTACGGCGAGTTCGGCACCTTCCTGGTGGAGCTGGACCTGCCCGCCGACCAGGTGGTGGGCGCCACCGGCGTGCCGCTCTGCGGCGATCCGGGGTGGGCCGCCGCCAACCGGAGGCCCGACCGCCCGGTGGTCTACCGGCGGGACCACTACCCCGGCGCGGAGCGGCTGCTCGACCCCGCCCGCCCCTGCGGCATCCGCCCGGTCGGCGGCGCGGCGACCAACGGCGCCCGGCCCGCCCCGCAGACGCCCGGCCGCAAGACGATCGTCTGGTACGCCGAGGACGTGCATCACTTCGCCCTGTCGCTCGACCCCGACTACCGCTACGAGGGCGGCGAGCACGGCGGCGTCGCGATCCACGTGCTCTACCAGCCGGGCGACGAGCGGACCTGGGGCAACGGCGTCGCGGTGGAGCGTACCGCGCGGGCGCTGGCCTGGCTCGAGGACCTCTTCGGCCCCTATCCCTGGCCCCAGATCACCACCGTCCACCGGATCGAGGGGGGCGGCACCGAGTTCCCCATGATGATGCACAACGGCTCGGCCGACCAGGGGCTCATCGTGCACGAGCTGGGGCACAACTACGTCATGGGGATCCTGGCCAACAACGAGTGGCGCGAGGGGTGGCTCGACGAGGGCTTCACCAGCTTCCAGACATCCTGGTTCTTCGAGACGCAGGGCGGGCCCGACACCTATCGCGAGGACGAGTCGTTCATCCTCGGCCTCGACCTGGACGGCTACTCCGAGCCCACCAGCCTCGTGAGCGAGGCCTACCGGGATTTCACCACCTATAACCTGATGATCTACGTCCGCGGCGAGCTGTTCTTCCACCAGCTCCGCTACGTCGTGGGCGACGAGGTCATGCGGCGGATCCTCCGCACCTACTACGACCGCTGGAAGCTCAAGCACGTCGACGAGGAGGCGTTCCGCGCGGTGGCGGAGGAGGTCTCGGGGCGGGATCTCTCGACGCTCTTCGGGCAGTGGCTCCACTCGACCGACCTCTACGACTACTCGGTGGGGCGGCTGGAGAAGGCGCGCCGCGGCAGCGGCTGGCTCACCCGGGTCGAGGTGGTGCGCAAGGCGCCGGGCCGGATCCCGGTCGAGGTGATGGTGGTGGGCGAGCGGGACACGGCGGTGGTCCGCTCGGCCGGGCTGGCGGAGCGCGAGTGGGTGACGGCCGCGACGGCGAGCGAGCCCGAACGGGTGGTGCTCGACCCGCGGGGCCGCACCCACGACTCGAACATGCTCAACAACCGGAAGCGATTCGGGCTCAACCCGCCCCGCTCGCTGGTGCCACCCCCCGGCACCGAGTTCTACCTCCACCCCTATTTCTCCACCCGCTCCCGCCGCGACCGGCTCACGGTGGGGCTCCATCCCACCCTCTGGTACAACGACGCCGGCGGTGTCACCCTCGGCATCCGGAGCCGCGACGACTACCTCGGCCGGTTCGAGCAGAACGTGGCGCTCGTCTCCTACGGCACCGGATGGGGCGCCGACGAGGGGGACGGGGTCCCGGACGGGGGCGTGAAGAAGCTCGACTTCGTCCTCCGGGCGCGGAACCCGGTCTGGCTGCGCGCGCCCAACCTGTCGCAGACCTTCGAGGCGTTCCGGGTCGAGGGGCGCTTCGGCGCCCGCGCCGCGGTGGAGTGGGCACGACGGGCCCATCTCGGCTTCGGCCCGCTCCGCCGGCTGGGTGCGTCGTTCCTCTGGGTGCATCCCGAGGATTTCCGCTACCTGGATCGCGGATACTACGAGCCGGTGGGCACCGCCGAGGTGCAGGCGCAGGTCGGCGTGCAGGACCGGAAGGGACCCTGGGACCTCGGCCTCCGCGCCCTGGTGGGCGGGGGGCTCGCGTACGCCGGCGAGGGGCTGGCCGTCGCGGCGGGGCGGGCGGTCGATCCCTTCTACGGGCGCGCCATGGTCGAGGCGACGGCCCGGCGCTCGCTGGGCGGCGGGTTCGGCCTCGCGGCCCGCGGATTCGCCGGCGTCGCCGGCGGGAAGCACGAGGCGGCCAAGCAGCGCCAGATCTACTTCGCGGGGGCCGATCCGCTGGAGCAGCTCCACAACCCGTTCCTCCGCTCCCGCGGCGCGCTCTTCGTCACCGACGACGTCCACTACCACATGCCGGGAGGCGCCGGGGTGCGGGGCGCCGATCCCCGGCTCTCGGCCACGGGGATCGCGGCGCTCGGCCTCGAGCTCGAGCGGTCGCTCCTCACCCGGCCCCGGAGCGGGCTCTTCCGCCGGGTGGCGGTGGCCGCCTTCGGCGACTTCGCCCACTCGGTGGGCGGGGGCGCCCGGGGGCTCGCGGCGGAGCCGATCCGCTTCCTGGGCGACGCGGGGCTGGGCCTCAGGGCGGCGCACCGGATCGGGCAGACCGAGCTCGTCACCCGGTTCGACTTCCCGCTCTGGGTGAGCCGGCCGGCGCTGGCGGCGGGCGGGGAGCCCGGCGACGACCGGTTCGAGCCGCGCTGGGTGTTCGCCTTCCAGAATGCCTGGTAGTCGCCGCCGGCTTATCTTTGGGGGGTGAGCCCGCCGGCCGATCGTCGCGCCCTCCTCCGCACCACTGCCGACAAGTGGCTCGCCCGACTGCTCGAGCGGGCGGAGGAGCGGGTGGCTCCGCGACGCCATCTCCGCCCGCCCGGTGCGCTGCCCGAGATGGCGTTCCTCGCCGCCTGCACCCGCTGCGGCGGGTGCGCCGAGGCGTGTCCCCCGCGCGCCATCCGGACCGTCCCGGCCGACGGGGGCCTGGCGGCGGGGACGCCGTATCTCGACCCCGCGCTCCAGCCGTGCACCGTCTGTCCCGACATGCCGTGCGCCCGTGCCTGCCCGACCGGGGCGCTCACGCCGCCGGCCGCCGGCTGGGAAGGGTACCGGCTCGCGGCGCTCGAGTTCGTGCCGGAGCGGTGCGTCACCTACGACGGTCTCGCGTGCGGCGTGTGCGCCTCGGCCTGCCCCCGGGGGGAGCGGGCGCTGGTGATCGACGAGCTGGGACACCCCGTGCTCCGCGCCGAGGGGTGCGTCGGGTGCGGCGCCTGCGTCCGGGCCTGCATCACCTCCCCCTCGTCGTTCGTCCTCGGACACCAAGGAAAGGAATGATGCCGGAGATCCCGTATCGGGTGGACAAGCCGTGGGGGTACGAGCTGGTCTGGGCCCGCACCGATCGCTACGTGGGCAAGATCCTCCACGTGAAGGCGGGCCACGTGCTCAGCCTGCAGTACCACAACCGGAAGGACGAGACGATGCACGTGCTCCGGGGGGAGGTGATCCTCCGGACCCGGCCCGGCGAGGAGCTGGTCGAGCGGCGGTTGCGCGAGGGGGAGAGCGTCCACATCCCGCCCAAGCTGGTCCACCAGATCGAGGCGGTGGTCGACACCGACGTGCTGGAGGCGTCCACCCCCGAGCTCGACGACCTCGTCCGGCTCCAGGATCGCTACGGGAGGAACTAGCGGCATGCAAGTGATCATCCCGCTCGCGGGGAAGGGCACCCGGCTCCGGCCCCATACCCACCTCGTCCCCAAGCCGCTCCTCAAGGTGGCCGGCCGGCCGGTGATGGATTGGGTGATGGACACCCTCGCCGGGCTCGACGTGTCGGAGCTCATCTTCATCACCGGGCACCTCAAGGAGCAGGTCGAGGCCTACGCCCGGGCGCGCTATCCGATCCCCTCCCGGTTCATCGAGCAGAAGGTGCAGGACGGGACCGCCGGCGCGGTGAACCTGGCGCGCCCGTACGTCACCGGTCCGGTGCTCATCATCTTCGTCGACACCGTCTTCGAGGCCGATCTCACCCTGATCACGCGGACCGACGCCGACGGGATCATCTGGGCCAAGGAGGTGGAGGACTACCAGCGCTTCGGGGTGGTGGTGACCGACGCGCGGGGCTACATGACGCGCATCGTGGAGAAGCCCTCCGAGCCGGTCTCCAAGCTCGCCAACATCGGCCTCTATTACATCCGCGACGTGGCGAGCCTCTGGAAGGGAATCGACCACACCCTGGCGGCCCCACCGAACAAGGGGGAGTATTATCTGACGGACGCCTTCCAGTGGATGATCGACCACGGGAAGCGGATCCTCACCGCCGAGGTCGGGGGGTGGTACGACTGCGGCAAGCTCGACACCCTGCTGGAGACCAACGAGATTCTCCTCCGGAAGGGGGCGGCCCGCCGGCGCGACTACCCCGGGGTCACCATCCACGACCCGGTCTACATCGAGGACGGCGTGGTGATCGAGCGGAGCACCATCGGGCCCAACGTGTCGATCGAGGCCGGCGCCCGGATCGCCGACAGCACCGTCGTGCACAGCCTCGTCGGCGCCAAGGCGACCATCACCGGCTCGCGGCTCGCGCAATCGATGATCGGCGACGCCGCCGTGATCAGCGGCTTCAGCGGCTCGGCCAGCGTCGGGGCCCACAGCGAGCTCACCGGCGCGCGCGACTGACGCGCCGG
>DATLZT010000215.1:0-12552 GCA_035573835.1 Gemmatimonadales bacterium | reverse complement strand
CCGTCGCCCGCCGCAACGATCCGGTGCGGATCATCCCCCCGCGGCAACCGGGTCCGGGCCGTGGCCCTCCCGCTCGGCGCGGCCGCCGGGCCCGCGATCCCGCTCTGGCCTCGGCTGCATCTCGGGGCCGGCGACCTCGCTCTCCGGCCACGCTTCGTGGAGATGCCACCGGAGAGCTCCACCGGCACCCGTCTCCGGCTCGCGGTGGCGCTCGGCGCGCTCGCCCGCTCCCACCCCGGTTCATTGACACCCGTCGCGGGCGCGGATTACGTTCCCGGGCCCTCGGGCCCGACGACCTACACCGGACCACCCCTGACGGGAGCATCCGATGCGGCTCCGCGACTTCCTCGCCGAGGACGCGATCGCCCTCTCGCTCGCGGGCGAGACCAAGGACGCCATCCTCCAGGAGCTGGTGGCGCTCCTCAGAGTCGACGAGCGCTCGGCGGCCACGCTCCACCGGGTGCTCCAGCGGCGCGAGGCGCTCGGCTCCACCGGCGTGGGGCACGGCATCGCCATCCCGCACGGGCGCTCGCTGGTGGTGGATCGGCTCCGGCTGGCGTTCGGCCGGCACCTGGCGGGGGTGGAGTGGGAGGCGATGGACGGGAAACCCGTGTTCCACTTCTTCCTGATCGTGGCCCCTCCGCTCGAGGTCTCGAACCAATACCTCCCGGTCCTGGGCCGGATCGCGCAATTCGCCAAGGACGCCGACGTCAACCAGCGGCTCATGGGGCTCCGCACCCCGGGCGAGCTGCTGGCGCTCTTCGACGAGCGCGGCGTCTAGTGAACGGCGGCCGGCCGCCTCACTCCCACTCGATCGTCGCCGGGGGCTTCGAGCTCACGTCGTAGACCACTCGGTTCACCCCGTCCACCTCGTTGGCGATCCGGTTCGAGATGCGGGCCAGCACCTCGGGCGGGAAGGGATACCAGTCGGCGGTCATCCCGTCCCGGCTCGTCACCGCCCGGAGCGCCACCACCTGGTCGTAGCTCCGCTCGTCCCCCAGCACTCCCACCGACCGGATCGGCAGCAGCACCGCGAACGCCTGCCAGATCTCGTCATAGAGCCCGGCGGCCCGGATCTCCTCGAGGTAGATGTGATCCGCCTTGCGGAGGATGTCGAGGCTGGCGCGGGTCACCTCCCCGATCACCCGGATGGCGAGGCCCGGTCCCGGGAAGGGGTGGCGGCCGACCATCTCCTCGGGGAGCCCGAGCTCGCGACCGACTTGTCGCACCTCGTCCTTGAACAGCTCCCTGAGCGGCTCGATCAGCTTGAACGGCAGCCGCTCCGGCAGGCCGCCCACGTTGTGGTGGGTCTTGATCGTCACCGAGGGGCCGCCCCGCGGGGAGAGCGACTCGATCACGTCCGGGTAGAGCGTACCCTGCACCAGGAACCCGACGTCGTCCCCCACCGAGCGGGCCTCCGCCTCGAAGACGTCGATGAAGGTGTGGCCGATCCGCTTCCGCTTCAGCTCGGGATCGGTCACCCCGGCGAGTTGGGCCAGGAACCGATCGGTCGCGTCCACCACCCGGAGGTCGATGCCGAGATTCCGGCGGAAGGTCTGCTCCACCTGCTCCCGCTCGTGGAGCCGGAGCAGGCCGTGGTCGACGAAGATGCAGGTGAGCCGATCGCCCACCGCCCGGTGCACCAGCGCCGCGGCCACCGACGAGTCCACGCCGCCCGAGAGGCCGCAGATCACCCGCTGCCGGGGTCCCACCGTGGCCCGGATCCGCGCGATTTCGCTCTCGATGAAATGGCCGGGGGTCCAGTCCGGGGTGCAGCCGCAGACGTCGAAAAGGAAGTTGTTGAGGATCTCGCCGCCCCGCGGCGTGTGGGCCACCTCGGGGTGGAACTGGACCCCGAAGACCGGCTTGGCCTCGTGCTCGATCGCCGCGATCGGGGAGTTCTCGCTCGCGGCCACCACCCGGAACCCGGGCGGGGCCACGTCCACGTGGTCGCCGTGGCTCATCCACACCGGCGTCTCCTCGCCGGGGTCGAAGCCGCGGAACAACCGGCCGCCCCGGACCGCGACCAGCGCCCGCCCGTACTCCCGGCGGTCGGCCCGCTGCACCGTGCCGCCCGACAGGTGGGCGATGAGCTGCATCCCGTAGCAGACGCCAAGCACCGGGATGCCGAGGTCCAGGAGGGCGGGATCGGCGGTGGGGACGTTCTCCCCGTAGACCGACTTCGGGCCGCCCGAGAGGATGATCCCCTTCGGGCCCCAGGCGCGGATCCAGTCGACGCCGCGCGCAGGCGGGTGGATCTCGCTGTAGACGTGCGACTCCCGCACCCGCCGCGCGATGAGCTGGGTGTACTGGGATCCGAAGTCGATGATCAGGATCCGGTCCTGTGCCGTGGCCACGCGGTCCTCGCTCTCCAGGTCGACGTATGAGGGCGGACGCTAGCCCCGCCCTCGATCGTCCCGCTCCGTCCGCTCGCCCGCCCAGAGCGACTCGAGCGGCTCCCGCGCCCGGGCGACCCACCAGGCGCCGCCGTCCACGATCACCTCGGCGGGGCGCGGCCGGGTGTTGTAGTTCGAGGCCATGACGAACCCGTAAGCGCCGGCGCCGAGCACCGCGAGCCGGTCCCCCCGCTCCAGTCCGGGCAGCTCGCGGTCCAGCGCCAGGAAGTCGCCGGTCTCGCACACCGGGCCCACGACGTCGACCAGGCCGGCGGGGCGCCCCTTCGCCTCCAGCTCCACGATCTCGTGGAAGGCCATGTAGTGGCTGGGCCGGACCAGGTCGTTCATCCCGGCGTCGACGATCACCAGTTCCTTGCCGCCGGAGTGCTTGCGGGAGAGCACCTCGGTGAGGAGGATGCCCGCGCTCCCCACCAGATACCGCCCCGGCTCGAGCACCAAGGTGAGCCCGCTCCCGGCGACCAGCGGCAGGATCACCGCCGCCAGCGCCGCCGGGGCGAGCGGCACTTCGTCACGGTAGCGGATCCCCAGGCCGCCCCCGAGGTCCAGCGTGCGGATCGAGTCGATCCCGGCGGCGCGCATGTCGCGCAGGAGGCCCAGCAGCCGCTCGAGCCCCTCCCGATAGGGGCGCGCGTCGAGCAACTGGCTGCCGATGTGCATCGCGATGGTGTCGAGCCTGAGGAGCGGATGGGCGCCGATGGCGCGGGCGAGCGGGAGCGCCTGGTCGAAGGGAACCCCGAACTTGATCCCGCCCTGCCCGGTGGCGATGTACGGGTGGGTCTCCGCCGTCACGTCGGGATTCACCCGGATGCCGACCCGCATCGCCCGTCCCCGCCGCGCCACGATCCGGCCCAGCGCCTCGAGCTCGGCGGCCGACTCAAGATGGATATGGCCGATCCCCGCCTGCACTGCCGCGTCCAGCTCGGCATCGGTCTTCCCCACCCCGCTGAAGACGATGCGCTCGGGATCGAACCCGGCCGCGAGCGCCCGCCGCAGCTCGCCTCCCGAGACGATGTCGGCGCCGGCGCCGAGATCGCGCAGCAGCCGCAGTACGCCGAGGTTGGCGTTGGCCTTCACCGCGTAGGCGATGCGGTGCGGCACCGGGGCGAGCGCCTCGTCCAGGGCCCGGTACTGGCGGCGGATCACGTCGGCGTGGTAGACGTAGGTCGGCGTGCCCACCGCGTCGGCGATCGCGCCCAACCGGACCTCGCCGAGGTAAAGCGCCCCGCCGCGCCGGTCGAGGCCCGCATCGGCGAAGAGCGCCGCCGTGCGCCGGGCGTCGGCCGTGCCCGACGTGCGGGGGTGGGCGCTCAGTACGCCTTGGCCCATACCGCCTCCGTCACCGCAGGTCGTCCGCACCACATGCACCGCTCCGGCGCCGTCGGGGAGCGGAACTCCTCGTCGGGTAGCACCCGGATCGTGGCCTTGGTCTGGGCCTTGATCTCGTCCTCGCAGGCGCGCGCGCCGCACCAGCCGGCGTAGACGAACCCGCCGGGCCGCTCGATGAACTCGAGGAACCGCTCCCGGGTGGCGCCGCGGAGGCTGTTGGCCTCGCGCCGCGCCCGCGCCGCCTCGAGGAGGTCCCGCTGCATCCGCTCCATCGCGTCCTGGAGCCGGGGCGCGAGCCCCGCCATCGGCAGCGACTCCTTCTTCCCCCCGGTGCGCCGCGCCAGCATCACCGTCCCCCCCGCCACGTCCCGCGGGCCGATCTCCAAGCGGAGCGGGACGCCCCGCCCCTCCCACTCGTAGTACTTGGCCCCCGGCTTCATCCCGTCCCGCGCGTCGAGGTGGGCCCGGATTCCCGCCGCCTTGAGCTCCCGGAGCACCCGCTCGGCCGCCTCCAGCACCGCGGCGCGCTCCCCGTCGCTCCGGTAGATCGGGACGATGACGACCTGGTACTGCGCCAGCCGGGGCGGCGTCACCAGCCCCACGTCGTCGCCGTGGGTCATGATCAGCGCCCCGATCAGGCGGGTCGAGACGCCCCACGACGTGTTCCAGACGTAGTCGAGGTCGCCGGCCGCGGTCTGGAACCGGACGTCGAACGCCCGGGCGAAGTTCTGGCCCAGGTTGTGGCTCGTCCCGGCCTGCAGCGCCCGGTTGTCCTGCATCAGGGCCTCGATGGCGTAGGTCCGGAGCGCGCCGGCGAACTTCTCGCTGTCGCTCTTCCGGCCGGTGATCACCGGCATCGCCATCCACTCCTCGGCGAAGCGGCGGTAGATCCCGAGCATCTGCCGCGCCTCCGCCTCCGCCTCCGCCTCGGTGGCGTGCGCGGTATGCCCCTCCTGCCAGAGGAACTCGGCGGTCCGGAGGAAGAGCCGGGTCCGCAGCTCCCAGCGCACCACGTTGGCCCACTGGTTGATCAGCACCGGCAGGTCGCGGTAGCTCTGGATCCACTTGGCGTACATCGAGTAGATGATCGTCTCCGACGTGGGCCGCACGACCAGCGGCTCCTCCAGCGCCTTGCCGCCGCCGTGGGTCACCACCGCCGTCTCCGGCGCGAACCCCTCGACGTGCTCCGCCTCCCGCGCCAGGAAGCTCTGGGGGATGAACAGCGGGAAGTACGCGTTCTGGTGCCCGGTGTCCTTGAACATCTGGTCCAGCGCGCGCTGCATCTGCTCCCAGATGGCGTACCCGTTGGGCCGGATGACCATGCAGCCGCGGACCGGGCTGTAGTCGGCCAGCTCGGCGCGCATGATCACCTCGTTGTACCACGCGCTGAAGTCCTCGGCGCGCGGCGTCAGGGCTTTCTCGTCTGCCATGGGTTCAGGAGTTGGGGTTGGAGGCGCCGGGCGCGCGGTCCCCGCCGAGCAGCCGCCGGATCTCCGCCACCACGTCGGCCGCTCCCACCGGGCGCTGGTCCTGGGTCCGGAGATCCTTGAGCGCCACCGTGCCCGCCGCCCGGTCGTCGGGGCCGATGACGATCGCCAGCCGGGCGTTCCGCGCGTCGGCCAGCTTGAGCTGCTTCCCCACCGGCTGCACCCGGAGGGCGTACTCGGTCCGGATCCCCGCATCCCGGAGCGCGTGGGCCAGCGCGAGCACGTGGGGCTGGTCGGCGTCGGTGATCGCCGCCAGGAAGACGTCGACGCTCGGCCGATGCCCCGGCGCGAGGCCCCGCGCCCGGAGCAGCTCCCCGAGGACCACGTCCCCCATCCCGAAGCCCAGCGCGGGGAGATCCACCCCGCCCAGCGCCTGGAGCAGGTTGTCGTACCGTCCGCCGCCGCAGATGGCGCGCAGCGTCCGGCCCGCGTCGAAGAGCTCGAAGACCGTCCCGGTGTAGTAGGCGAGCCCGCGGACGATGGTGAGGTCGAGGTCGACGAACCCGGCGAGGCCCATGGCGTCGAGCGCCCGGAGCGTCTCCCCCAGCGGCCGGGCCGCTTCGGCGGCCGCGGGGAAACACCGTTCGAGATCGTCGAAGCCGCGGATCCCGGCCAGCGACTCGAGCCGGCCGATCACCTCCGGACCCACCCCCGCCGCCTCCAGCGCCTGCCGCCGCGCCCCGTACTCGGCCCGGCCCAGCTTGTCGAGCAGCTGCGACGCGAGCGGTGCCGCCCCATCGGGAATCCCGATCGCCCGGAACACGCCGTGGAGCAGCCGCCGGTCCGAGAGCCGCACCCGCACGTCGCGCTCGGTGAGCCCGAACGCCCGCATCACGTCGATCGCGAGCGCGATGATCTCCGCGTCCCCCAGCGGCCCCGGCTCGCCGATCAGGTCGCAGTTGAGCTGGAAGTGCTCTCGAAGGCGCCCCCGCTGCTGCCGCTCGTACCGGAAGAGCTGGGGGATCGAGAACCAGCGGATCGGCTTCTTGAGCCCGTTGGCCCGCGCCGCGACCATCCGGGCCAGCGTGGGCGTCATCTCCGGTCGGAGCGCCACGTCCCGCTCGCCCTTGTCGCGGAAGTTGTAGAGCTGGCCGACGATCTCCTCCCCGCTCTTCTCGGTGTAGAGCTCGAGCGGCTCGAGCGGGGGCCCGTCGTACTCCTCGAAGCCGTACCGGGTCGCCACCGCCCGCCAGGTCTCGAAGACGTACGAGCGGAACGCGAAATCCTCGGGGTAGAAGTCGCGAAATCCCGGCAGGGCTTTGGCTTGCATGGGGGGCAAGATAGAGGCGCCGGGGGCGGGGTGCCAGGGGCCGGCGCGTCGGTCGATCCGCCGCCGGGCCGCTACGCCACCTCCATCCCCAGCGCCCGCATCACGTCCCCCACCGTGTGGAAGGAGCCCGTCACGAGGACGGTGCCGGCGCCCTCCTGCACCGCCCCGAGCGCCTCGGCGAAGTCCGGCACCAGGGACCACGCGGCCCGCGCCGGCGGCCGGTGCGGCTCCCGCAGCCAGCGGGTGAGCCAGGCGGTGTCCCAGCGGCGCCCCGCCGCGGTGGGGGCGATGGTCAGCACCCCCCGGTCGATCGCGGCGTCGAGCGTCACCAGCATCGCCGGCCACTCCTTGTCGCCCAGGATCGAGACCAGGGCGTGGATCGGCCGCGGGAGCTCGGCCGCCCGGAGCGCCGCCACCAGGGCGCGCATCCCGTCGGGATTGTGGGCCACGTCGAACAGCCACTTGCCCCGGCGGTCGAACCGCCCCGGGATCCTGGCCCGCGCGAACCCCCGGGCGATCGCGGTCTCGCCCGGTCGGTACGGCGGCGGCAGCGCCTCGAGGAGCGCCCGGGCCACCGCCGCGTTCCGCCGCTGGTGCGCTCCGTGCAGGGCGAGCGGGCCGGTCCATCGGTCGTTCGCGGGCACCACCCTGACGTCCGCCGTGGTCCCGGCCTCGTGCGCGATCCTGGTGGCCTCGCGGCGCAGGACCTCGACCAGCCGGGGACGGGTCTCCCCCACCACGAACGGCACCCCGGGCTTGGCGATCCCGGCCTTCTCGACCGCGATCCGCTCCAGGGTGTTGCCGAGGTATTTCATGTGGTCCCGCTCGATCTTGGTGACCGCGCTCGCGAGGGGCTCCACCACGTTGGTGCTGTCGAGCCGCCCCCCGAGACCGACCTCGACCACGGCCACCTCCACGCCGCGGGCCGCGAAATCGGCGAAGGCGATGGCGGTGGTCGCCTCGAAGAACGTGGCCCCCAGCTCGATCACCAGCGGCCTGAGCTCCTCGGTCCACATGGCCACGGCCCGCTCGCCGATGGGGACGCCGTCCACCCGGATCCGCTCCTGGAACGAGACCAGATGGGGTGAGGTGTAGAGGCCGACCCGCCACCCCGCCTCGGCCAGCGCCTCGGCCACCAGCGTCGACACGCTGCCCTTCCCGTTGGTGCCGCCCACGTGCACGCAGGCGAAGTGGCGCTGCGGCTCGCCGAGGTGCCGCAGCAGCGCCCGGGTCGTGTCCAGCCCGAACTTGATCGCGGTGGTCCGCGGGAAGAGGAAATCCAGCGCGTCGGCGTAGGTCAGCGGCATCGGCGATGGCGAGGATGGTCCGGGAACGCGACAGGGGCAACGCGTACGTTGCCCCCGCGGGACCGGCGCCGGGAGACCGGGCGCCGCTCCGTCAGCCGGCGATCTCGACCGGCTCTTCGACCCGCTTCCCCTGCATGTGCCGGAGCAGCCGGGCGGTCGTCTCCCGGAGCGAGGCCCGGGGCACCACCTCGTCGATCTGCCCGTGCTCCAGCAGGAACTCCGCGGTCTGGAAGCCCTCCGGGAGGTCCTGGCCGATGGTCTGCTTGATCACGCGCTGGCCGGCGAACCCGATCACGGCCCCCGGCTCCGCCAGGATGACGTCGCCCTGCATCGCGAAGGACGCCGAGACGCCGCCGGTCGTGGGGTTGGTGAGGATGGAGATGTACGGGACGGCGAGCCGGTGGAGCTGGGCGATCATGGCCGAGGTCTTGGCCATCTGCATGAGGGAGAGCGCCCCCTCCTGCATGCGGGCCCCGCCCGAGGTGCAGACCAGGACGAGCGGGATCCGCTTGTCCGCCGAGCGCCGCGCCAGCCGGGCGATCTTCTCGCCCACCACCGAGCCCATCGAGCCGCCCATGAACTCGAAGTTCATGACGCCGAGGTTGATCGGCCGTCCGTCCAGCTTGGCGGCGCCGGTGAGCACCGCGTCGCCGTCGCCCGCCTTGCGCCGGGCCGCCGCGAGCCGCTCGGCGTAGTTCTCGAAGCCGAGCGCGTCCACCGAGCGCAGGTTCTGGTAAAGCGGCCGCCAGCTCCCCTCGTCGGTGAGCAGCTCGATGTAGTCCTGCGCCGAGCAGCGCCGGTGGTGACCGCACTCGGGGCAGACGTTGAGCGCCTTCTCGAACTTGACCCGGAGATCGATGTGCCCGCACTCGTCGCACTTCTCCCACGCGTCGGCCGGGATCTCGAGCCGCCTGCGTTCAGAGGTGCGAGGCTTCCGCTCTTTCTTGAACCATGCCATGACCGCCATAGGCGCTGGGGGTGGAAGGGACGGTGTCCGGGAGCTCCAGTCGATCCATCTAATCTGGACGCTTCCCGGCGGCCGCGCCAGGGCGCCGGCGTAAGTCGTTGCTACACATCAGCATAGCCGGCCGTCCTGGCGTCCGCCGCGGCCTTGAGCGCCAGCCCGACGGCCAGCGAGGTGCTGAGCAGGAACGAGCCCCCGTAGGAGAAGAAGGGCAGCGGGATCCCGGTGATCGGCATCAGGTTGACCGTCATCCCGACGTTCTCGAAGACGTGGGTGAAGAGCAGCCCGAGGATGCCGAAGACCATCAGGCTGCTGAACGGGTCCGCCGCGCGGCGGGCGATCCGGAGCAGCACCCCGAAGAGGGCGAAGAAGAGGGCCAGCGCCGCCAGGACCCCCACGAAGCCGAGCTCCTCGCCCACCACCGAGAAGACGAAGTCGGTGTGCTGGGCCGGGAGGAAGGCGAGCCGCTTCTGGGGGCCCTCGGTGAACCCGTTCCCCAGCCACCCGCCGGAGCCGATCGCCACCTTGGACTGGATCGCGTGGTAGCCGGCGGCGCGGGGGTCGACCTCGGGGTTCAGGAACGTGAGCAGCCGGTTCTGCTGGTACGGGGCGAGCTGACGCCAGAGCGGCATCGCGATCGCCCCCATGAGGAAGTTCACCCCCAACACCGCGATCGACTCGTAGACGTAGCGCCGCCAGATCACCACGATGCAGATCATGGCGAAGAACCACGCCGCCCAGGTGAACGTGTTGAAGGCCAGGAGGAGGCTCACGACCGGCGAGGCCAGCAGGAACAGGAGCCGGGGCCGCACCCCGGCCCAGAAGAGCATCGCGAAGAGGATGCCGATGAAGACGATGGCGCTCCCCAGGTCCGGCTGCTTGAGCACCAGGAGGAACGGTAGCCCGGCGAGGAGGCAGGCGGGGATCAGCTCCCAGAGCGACTGGGGCGCCTCCCGCCGGCTCGAGAGATAGCGCGCCAGCATCAACACGGTGGCGAGCTTGGCGAGCTCCGCCGGCTGCCCCAGCGCCACGCCGCCGACGATGATCCAGCTCTTGCTGCTCGCGGCCGTCCCCCGCCCCGAGCCGATCGCGAGCGTGAGCAGCAGCAGGGCGATGCCGACGCCGTAGATCCCCGGGGCCATCCACTCGAGGACGCGGAGCGAGGTCTTGAACGCCGCCCACCCGGCCAGCACGCCCGCCACCATCCAGACCAGCTGCTTCTGCCAGACCCCCGCCGCCTGGGTCGGGACGTCGGTCTGCCCCGCGGAGTAGAGCACGCAGAGCCCGAAGACCGAGAGGGCGACGACCACCGCGAGCAACGGGCGGTCGGGACCGCTCCACCTCATCGCGGCACCGGCCCGGCGGCGGATACGGTGGGCGCCGGGGCGGGGGGCGGCGAATCGATGGGGATCTCGAGCGGCGGCGGCGCCGAATCCCGCGGCACGTCGATCCGCACCCGCCCTCGCTCCCCCGGGGGCTCGGGGCCCAGCAGGTGGCGGCGCATCACCCGCACCACGTAGGGCGCCACGGTCGAGCCGTGCTCGGCGAACTCCATGATCGCCCCCACCACGATCCGCGGGCGGTCGGCGGGGGCGAAGCCCACATACCACCCGTGGTCCTTGCCATGGGGGTTCTGCGCCGTGCCGGTCTTCCCCGCCGTCCGGAGATCGGCGCTCCGGGTGGCCCCGGCCGTGCCCCGCTCCACCACCGCGATCAGCGCCTCCCGGAGCCCGGCGATCTGGGCGGCGGTGAGGCCCAGGTCGCGCGACCGGGTCGGTTCGCCCGGCACCACCCGCGGGGTGAGCGCCTTGCCGTCGCCCGCGAGCGCCTGGTAGAAGCGCACCATGTTGAGGAGCGTCTGGGTGTTCTCCCCCTGGCCGATCGAGAGGTTCAGGATGACGGCGTTGCTCCACCCCCGCGGCCCGTAGCGCTTGTCGTAGTAGTCCGTCGACGCCGGGTAGATCGGCTTCACCTCGTTGACCAGGTCGATCCCGGCCCGCTCGCCGAAGCCCATCTGGATCCCGTCGTCCAGGATGCCCTTGAGCCCGATCCGGAGCCCGAGCTGGTAGAAGTAGACGTCGCAGCTCTTCGCCACCGCGGCGGTGAGATCCACGTCCCCGTGTCCCTCGCGCTTCCAGCAGCGGAAGTAGCGGTTGCCGAACTGCATCCCCCCCCGGCAGGGGATGGGCATCCGGGTGTCGAAGTCGACCAGCCCCCGGCGGAGCCCCATGATCGCGGTGGCGAGCTTGAACGTGGACGCCGGCGGGTAGCGGACCTGGACGGCGCGGTTGAGCAGCGGGCGCGCCTCGTCGGTGTTGAGGGCCCGCCACTCGGCGGCGGGGATGCCGCCGATGAAGACGTTGGGATCGTAGGTCGGGGCCGAGTAGAGGGCCAGCACCTCGCCGGTGGTGGAGAGCGCCACCATCGCGCCGCGGACGCCGACCGGCCAGATGCTGTCGATGAACCGTTGCAGCTCGAGGTCGATGGTGGTCCGGAGGGGACGGCCCGGCACCGGCGGGAGCGGCGGCGCCGCCCCCTCCTCACGGACCATCCGGCCCAACGCGTTCACCTCGATGTAGCGGAGGCCGGCGGTCCCCCGGAGGGCGCTGTCGTACTGCTGTTCCAGGCCCGCCTTGCCCACCAGCGTGCCGAGCCCGAGCCCGGCGTAGCGGGGGGACTTGAGGTCGCTCTCGGTCACCTCGCCGACGTAGCCCACCAGGTGCGCCACCGCCTTCCCGGCGGGGTAGTGGCGCTTCGGCTCGGTCTGGATCACGAGCCCCGGCAGCAGCGCCGAGTGCTCCTGCAGCCGCGAGACGGTCTCGAAGGAGGCGTCGCCCAGCACCAGCGCCGGCTGGAACGTCGCCTGGCGGTAGCGGCGGACCACCGCGTCGACCGCCTCGTCGTCCAGCGGGACGATCCGGCGGAAGCGCTCCAGCACCGCCCGCAGCGAGTCCGCCGAGGCGGCGAGCAGCTTCACCGAGTAGCCCGGCACCGTCTCGGCGATGATCCGCCCGTGCCGGTCGAAGATGTGCCCCCGGGGCGGGGTGAGCGGCACCGGCCGGAGCCGGTTGGTCTCCGCCTTGAGCCGGTACTTCTCGTGTTGGAGGATCTGGGTGCGGAAGAAGGCCCCCGCGAGGACGACGAACGCGGCCACCAGCGTCCAGCGGGCCGCGTTGGCGCGCTCCAGCACCTTGTGGGAGCGGAACTCGTTCATTCCTCGAGCCTGATGTCGAGCCAGCTACGGAACACGACCAGCACCGCGACCCCGCCCAGGGCCGTGATCAGGGCCTGGGCGGGCGACCAGAGCGCGAGCGACGCGACGAGCTCGTCGCTCCCGGTGCCGCCCGCCAGGAGCACGATGAGGTTGCGGAGCCAGAGCCCCACCGCGATCAGGGCCCCGTTCACCACCACGTTGTCCGCGAAGAAGACCGCCCGGCCCCACGCCGCAAGATAACCCACCACGGTGTGCGCCAGCGCGCTCGAGCCGAAGCGCGCCGGCACCAGCGCATCCCCGATCAGCCCGATGACGAACCCCGCCAGCGCGGCGTTGCCCGGCCGGGCGCGGATCGCGAAGAGCATGAGCGCCACCAACAGGAAATCCGGCGCTGCGGCGGCCAGGTGCTCGCTCCAGAGGCGGGGGCGGAGGTAGAAGTGGAGCCCCAGCAGCACCAGGAGCACGACGAGGAGGCGATAGCGTCCGGCGCGCATCGGTCAGGGGGTCGTGTCGGCGGGCGCCGCCGAGGGCGCCCCGGCCGGCACCGGGACGCTCGCGCCGCCACCG
>DATLZT010000214.1:0-3432 GCA_035573835.1 Gemmatimonadales bacterium | reverse complement strand
GGGTCAGCGACCCGCCCCTGGGCGCGCGGCGCGGCAGTCGTCCGGCCGGGCGGCCGACCGCGATCAGGCGGTGAAGCTGCTGCCGCAGCCGCAGCCGCCGGTGGCGTTCGGGTTGTGGAACGTGAAGCCGGAGCCCTGCATCGACGAGACGTAGTCGATGCTCACGCCGTTCAGGTACTGGGCGCTGAAGCCGTCGACGAAGATCCGCACGCCCTCGCTCTCCAGCACCAGGTCGTCGTCGAGCGCCCGCTCCTCGATGTTCAGGCTGTACTTGAAGCCGGAGCACCCGCCGGGGAGCACGCTCACCCGGAGCCCGGCGCTCTCGGCCGGCACCTGCTCCTGCGCCATGAACTTCCGGACCTCTTCGGCGGCCTTGGTCGAGAGATGGATCGAGAGACCGGTCGCCAGCTGCTGCTCGGTGCTGCTCATTCGTGAACTCCTTCCGCAGAGCCGCCGGGACGCGGCGCGGGTACGGGGAGACGCCGATACTTGAAGGTCAAAGCTATCCCCCCGCGAGGGCTTAGTCAACGTGCCGGAGGAGGCCCTTGTCGCGACGTAAGTTGCGCTGGATCAAGGAGAAAGCGCCGAGCGCCGCCCCGGCGTGGAGCCCGCCGCGGAGCGGCGACCCGGTGAGCAGGGCCCCCACCGCGAAGACCGCGGCATAGACTGCGATCACGCCGGCCACCCAGTTCACCCAGGAGAGCGCGCCGCCGGGGATCGGTTCGTTCCCGAAGCCCAGCCGGCGCGAGACCGGCCGCCATCCGGGCCCGCCGGGACGGACCTGCCGGTAGAAGCGCTCCAGCGTGGCGTCGCTCTCGGGCGGGGTGACCAGGGTGACCGTCAGCCAGACCGCGGTGCTGACGCCGACGGTCACGAGCATCGCGCGCGCGAAGTCGGGGGAGGCGGTGTTCCCCGAGTCGACGCCCAGGCTCCAGAGCACCGCCGCGGTGACCGACGACGCCGCCATCGCGCTGATCTCGGACCAGGCGTTGATTCGCCACCAGTACCACCGGAGGATCAGCACCAGTCCGGTGCCGGCGCCGAGCCCGATCAGGATCGTCCAGCCCCGCTCCACGCTCGAGAGGTAGTTCATGACCAGCAGCGAGAGCACCATCAGGATCCCGGTGGCGACCCGCGAGGCCAGCACCTGCGCCCGCGGGCTTGCGCTCGGCCGGATGAAGCGGAGATAGACGTCGTTCACCAGGTAGGAGGCGCCCCAGTTGAGGTGGGTGCTGATGGTGCTCATGTACGCCGCGGCGAAGGCGGCGAGGAGGAGCCCCTTCAGGGGGGACGGCAACACATCGACCATCACGCGGACGTAGCCGTGCTCGGGGTTGGGGAGGTCGGGATACCAGAGCGCGCCGACGAACCCGACCAGGATCCACGGCCAGGGGCGGAGCGCGTAATGGGCGATGTTGAACCAGAGGGTGGCGAGCAGCCCGTGCCGTTCGTCCCTGGCCGAGAGGATCCGCTGGGCCACGTAGCCCCCGCCGCCCGGCTCGGCCCCGGGGTACCAGGTGGCCCACCACTGCACCGCGAGGAAGACGACCAGCGTCGAGAGGGGGAGCCACGCCTCGCCCACCGGGGGGAGGATGCCGAAGGCCGCCTCGTGCGAGCCGAACCGGGCCGCGACCTGGGTGGTGAACGACTCCAGCCCGCCCACGGCGTCGACCGCCAGCACCGCGAGGACGATCGACCCGCCCATCGCGACGACGAACTGGAAGGCGTCGGTGACGATCACCCCCCAGAGGCCGGAGAGCATGCTGTAGACCGCGGTGATGCCGAAGAGCGCGATCGCGGCCTTCCAGGGATCGACGTCGAGCGTGATCTGGAGGATGGTCACCATCGCCCGGGTGACCCACCCCATGATGATCAGGTTGATGGGCAGGGCGAGGTACAGCGCCCGGAACCCGCGCAGGACCGCCGCCGGACGGCCGCCGTACCGGAGCTCGGCCAGCTCCACGTCGGTGAGCACCCCCGCCCGGCGCCAGAGCCGGGCGAAGAAGAACACGGTGAGGATCCCGGAGAAGGCGAGGTTCCACCAGAGCCAGTTCCCCGCGACGCCGTACTTCGCCACCAGCCCTGCCACGGCGAGGGGGGTATCGGCGGCGAAGGTCGTCGCCACCATCGACGTGCCGGCCAACCACCAGGGGAGCGAGCGCCCCGAGACGAAGTAATCGGCCAGGGAGCCGCCCGCCTTGCGGGTGTAGGCGAGGCCGATCAGGGCGGACGCCACGAAGTACGCGGCGACGAGGAGCCAATCGCTGAGCTCGAGGGTCATCGGGAATCCCGGTCCAAGGTTTCCACCACCAGGTCGGCCACCCGCGCCCGCACCGGACCCCATCGCGGATTCTCGCGGGTCGGGTGGACGCGGTTCGAGAGGAGGACGATCACCAGCTCCCGCTCGGGATCGATCCAGAGCGACGTGCCGGTGAAGCCGGTGTGCCCGAAGCTCGACGGGGCGAGCCGGGTGCCGGCGCTGCTCCCCGGCGACGGGGTGTCCCAGCCGAGCGCGCGGGAGGAGCCCGGCGGCAGCTCCTGCCGGCGGGTGAATTCGCGGACGAGCGCGGCGGCAACGCGCGGCGGGGCGCTACCGGGCGGGGCGGCGGCATCGTCGCCGGCGCCGCTCCGGGCCTGCCGGTCGTGCCACCGGCCGAGCAGCCACTCGCCGAACGCCAGGAGGTCGCGGGCGTTCCCGAAGAGCCCGGCGTGGCCCGAGACGCCGTCCATGCGGGCCGCGTTCTCGTCGTGCACCTCGCCCCGGAGGAGCCGTCCCCGCCAGGGATCGAGCTCGGTGGGCGCGACCCGGGGGCGCCAGTCGTCGGGCGGGAGATAGCGAACCGAGCCGAGCCCGAGCGGCCCGAACACCCGGCGGGCGAGGAGCGCGTCGATCCGCTCGGCGTGCACCGTCTCCAGCACCTCGGTGAGCAGGATGACGCCGAGGTCGGAGTAGGCCGTGCGGGCGCCGGGGACGGTGTCGAGCGGCGTCTCCCGGATCAGCCGGAAGAGCTCCTCGCGGTCCGCGGCCTCCCGGTAGAGCGGCTTCCACGCCGGAAGCCCGGCGGAGTGGGTGAGGAGGTGGCGCAGGGTGACGGCGTCGCGCCCGCCGCCGACGTAGCCGGTGAGGTACCGGCTCACCGGCGCGTCGAGATCGATCCGACCCTCCTCGACCGCCAGCATGACCGCGGTGGTGAGGCCCACCACCTTGGTGAGCGAGGCCAGGTCGTAGACGGTCGCGGAGTCGGGACGCGTGGGGTCGCCGAGCCCGAGGCGTCCGGTGCCGTGGAAGAACCGATGCCCCCGGACGCTCACGCCGAGCACCGCGCCCGGGGCGGCTTCGGCGGCGACGGCGGAGTCGAGCAGCCGGGTGACCGGCGACCAGTCGATCGACCTCATCGGGGCGGGCCGGGGAGCGGGGGTGGCCTGATGGCC
>DATLZT010000213.1:0-10419 GCA_035573835.1 Gemmatimonadales bacterium | reverse complement strand
GGTGAGGCTCGACTCCGCCGGGCGGGCGACGCGGGTCGTGGGCCCGCTCCAGGCCGATCTCTTCGCCCGCCTCACCAGCGGCGGCCGATCCTCCGACACCCTCCGCGTCGCGGTCCGGCTCCCGGTCCTCATCGGGGCGCTGTCCATCACCGCCCGCTACCCGCGGTACCTCGGCCTCGACGACGAGCCGCTCTCGACCGCGGGCGACACCCTCTTCCTCCCGGCCGGTACCCGGCTCGAGATCCGGGGCGAGGCCACGGCGCCGCTCCGAACGGCGGCGTGGCGCGCCGGCACCACGTTCGCGCCGATGGAGGTGGCGGCGACGCGGTTCTCCGGCGTCCTCACGCCCCGGGTCTCGGGCAGCTTCCGACTCGAGGCCGTCGCCGCCGACGGCGCCGTGGTGGGCGGCGACAGCGTGGTGCTGCCGATCCGCGTCGTGCCGGACAGCGCGCCCCGCGTGGAGGTCCCGGTCCCCGGAGTCGACACCACGGCGCCACTCTCGCTCCGGCTGCCCCTAGTCATCGACGTGCGGGACGACCACGGCGTCGAGCGGGTGGCCGTGGAGAGCCGGCGGATCAGCCGGCTCGGCTTCGCCGATCCGGTCCGGGTCGAGTCGGTGCCGGTGCCCGCTGGCCGCCCCGATCGCGCGGTCCTCACCTTCGAGCTGGACCTCCGCCGGCGCGGCCTCCTCCCCGGCGACACGGTCCGGTACGTGGTCCGCGCGAGCGACAACGCGCCGCGGCCCAACGTGGGCCGCTCGCGCGAGTTCGTGCTCCGGCTGCCCACCCTGAGCGAGGTGCGCGCCGCGGCCCGCGAGGCGACCGCGTCCGTGGGCGCCCGGCTCGACTCGATCGCCGGGGAGAGCCGGCGGCTCGAACGGCAGACGGAAGATCTCGCCCGGGAGCGTCCGCGGGGCGGGGAGCGCGAGCGGCGCGGCGGGCGGGGCGAGGAGCCGCTCGCGTTCGAAGCCGCGAAGCGGGCCGAGGCGGTGGCGCAGACCCAGGAGGAGATGCTGCGCCAGGCGGAAGCGCTCACGGAGGCCATCGAGGCGCTCCAGCGGAGCGCGGAGGCGGCCGGCGTCAACGATCCGGACTGGCAGCGGCAGCTGGAGGAGATCCGGCGCCAGCTCGACCGGGCCATTCCCCCCGAGCTCAGGGAGCGGTTGGCCGAGCTCCAACGGGCGCTCGAGGAGCTCGATGCCGAGCGAACCCGGGACGCGCTGGAGGGGCTGGCCAAGGCCCAGAAGGAGCTGCGGGAGGCGCTGGAGCGCAGCAAGGAGCTGTTCCGCCGCGCGGCGATCGAGGGGGACCTGGCCAACCTGACCGCCGAATCGCGCGATCTCGCGCGGCAGCAGGCGGAATGGAACCAGCAGGCGCCGGCGGCGGATTCGACCCGGCTCGCGGCCCAGGAGCGGGAGCTCGCCGCCCGGGCCGACTCGCTCGCGGCGGCGCTGCAACGCCTGGGGGAGGAACTCGAGCCGGACGGTCGGAAGGAACCGCTCCGGGCCGCGGCGGCGCGCGCGGAGCAGGCCGCCCAGCAGATGCGCCAGGCCGCCCAGTCGATCCAGCGAGGGCAGCGGCGGAGCGCGCGCGAACAGGGCCAGCGCGCGGCCCAGAACCTCCAACCGCTGGGTGATCAGCTCGAGCGGCAGCGCCAGGAGCTGCAGCAGGAATGGCGGAGCGAGGTGACGGAGGCGATGGACCAGGCCCTGAGCGAAACCAGCCGACTCGCCGAGCGGCAGCTCTCGGTGGAGGAGGCCTTCCGACGCGGGGATGTGGCGGGCGGACGCACCGAGCAGGCGGCGGTGGACGAGGGGGTGACCCGGCTGCTCGAGCGGCTCCGCGAGGCCGCGGGGAAGAACGCCCTGGTCTCGCCCCAGATCGGCGCCGCGCTGGCCATGGCGCAGCAGCAGATGCGGCGGGCCCGGGAGGCGGTCTCGTCGGCCATGCCCAGTCCCCGCGAGGCGGCGGAGCAGGCGGGACAGGCGGTGGACGCGCTCAACGCCGCGGCCTACCAGATGCTCCGCAATCGCGACGAGCTGTCGGGCTCGGGCTCCGGCTCGGGGCTGGCGGAGGCGCTGGAGCGGATGAGCCGGCTGGCACAGCAGCAGGAAGGCGTGAACGGCCAGGCGGGCGGCCTGCTGCCGATGGCCGGCAATCCGGCGGCCGTCCGGGCGCAGCTCCAGCAGCTCGCCGGTCGCCAGCGGGCGATCGCGCAGGAGCTCGAGAAGCTGCGCGGCGGGGGCCAGATGAGCGGGGCGGGGCAGATGGCCGAGGAGGCGCGGGATCTGGCCCGGCGGATGGAAGCGGGGCGGCTGGACCGCCAGATGGTGGAGCGGCAGGAGCGGCTCTTCCGGCGGATGCTGGACGCCGGCCGCACGCTGCAGGGCCGGGAGGAGGACGAGAAGCAGGAGCGCCGGAGCACCACCGCGACCGACGACAGCGTCCGCCTGCCGCCCGAGCTCCGGGCCCGGCTCGGCGGCGACGGCGGTCGGCTCCGGATGCCGTCGTGGGAACAGCTGCAGCACTTCACCGCCGAGGAGCGCCGCCTGGTGGTCGAGTACTTCCGGCGCCTGGCGGAGACCCCCGCCGGGCGGGGCGGGGAGGAGCGGTGAGACGGCGGGGGGTGGCGCGGCTTGCCGCGCTCTCGATCGCGGTCTGCGGCGCGAGCGTCGGGGCGTCGCCCGGGCTGGCGCAGCAGGACCCCCTCACCCGCGCTTTCGACCTGGAGCGCCGGGGCGACTACGTGGCGGCGGTGGACGCGTATCGGGCGGTGTTGGCGAGGCGGCCGTCCGAGGTCTCGGCGATCCTCGGGCTCGAGCGATCGCTCGTGCCGCTCAACCGGCTGCCGGAGATCATTCCGGCGGTGCGAGCCGCGCTCGCGGCGGCACCGGTGCCCGCCGCGCCGTCACTCGCGCCGGTGTATGCGGCCGGCATCCGGGCATGGGCGGCGGCCGGGGAGCCCGACAGCCTCCGGCGACTCGCGGAGCGGTGGGTGCAGGTGAGCCCACGGGACGAGCTGCCGTACCGCGAATGGGGGGCCGCCCTGCTCCCGCACGACCGCCCGGGGGCCAAGCAGGTCTATCTGCTGGGTCGGGAGCGACTGGCGCGTCCCGAGGCGCTCGCGGCGGAGCTGGCCCAGCTCGCGCTGCTCGAAGAGGACTATCCCACGGCGCTCCGGGAATGGGTCGCGGCGATCCGCAAGCTCCCGGGATACCAGCCGTCCGCCGTGGGGGCGCTGCAGGGGGCGCCGAGCCGGATCCGACCGGAGCTGCTCCGGTTGCTCGAGCGGGACGGATCGCGGGAGGCGCGGCGGCTCGCCGCCGAGCTCAGCGTGCGCTGGGGCGACGCCGTGGGCGGCTTCCGGCTGCTGCGCTCGACGCTGGGAACCGGCCCGAGCGAGGATCGGGAGGCGTTGCACCGCTTCATCGAGTCGCTCCGGGGGGTGGGGACCCGCGAGGCGATGCGGGCCCAGGCAATGGCGCTCGAGGCGCTGGCGGAGCGGAGTCCCGAGGCGCAGGCCTCGCGGCAGCGGGTGGAGGCGGCCCACCTCTACTCGGAGTCGGGAGACCGGGACGCCGCCCGGCGGATGTTGGCCGGCGTGGCCGACGATCGGGCCGGCGGCTCCGGGGCCGCGAGCGCCGCGGCGGCGTTGGTGAGCCTGCTCCTCGAGGAGGGCAAGCCGGAGGAGGCGGAGCGGCGGCTCGCCGCGGCGGCGGGCACGATCCCGGCCGATGAGCGGGACGCGCTGGCGCGGCGGATCGCCCGGGGCTGGATCCGGCAGGGCCGTCTCGACCGCGCCGCGCAGGCGGTGGCGCGGGACAGCAGCGTGGACGGCCTCGCCCTCCAGGGACGAATCCGGCTCTATCGGGGCGACCTGGCGGGCGCGCGGCGACAGTGGCAGGCCGCGGGGCCGTTCGCCGGCTCGCGAGAGGAGGCGACCGAGCGGGCGATGCTGCTGGCGACGCTCCAGACCATCGAGGCCGACAGTCTCCCCGAGCTGGGCGAGGCGCTGCTCGCCGCCGAGCGGGGCGACACCGCGGCGGCCGTCGCCGGGCTGGAACGGGTGGCCGGCGAGCTCGATCCCGTGGCCGGGGGCGCCGAGCTCAGGCTGATGGCCGGCCGGATGGAGGCGGCGCGTCGGCGGAACGTCGACGCCGAGCGACTGTTGCGGTCGGCGGCCATCGAGCGGGCCCCTGCCACCGCGGCGGCGGCGGAGCTGGAGCTCGGGCGGCTGTTGATCTCCCTCGATCGACGGGAGGAGGCGGTGGAGGTCCTCGAGCACCTGGTCCTCGAGCACCCGCAGAGCGCCCTGGTGCCCCAGGCGCGCCGGCTGCTCGACGTGGCCCGGGGGGCGGTGCCGCGCACATGAGGCGTCGGGAGTTCATCCGGCGGAGCGGGGCGGCGCTCCTTGCCGCCTCCCCGGTGACGCGGGTCATGGGGCCGCACCTGCGGCGGAGGGCCTCCTGGTTCCTCGTGCCCATGGACGACGCCCAGTCGGACCACCTCAAGGCGTACGGCGTCACCTATCGGTTGCTCCAGCGAGGCGGGCGGGCGGAGTGGCTGCTCAACTACCGGCACGGTTCGTTCCTGATGCCGGCCGACGCCGCCACCCGGCGGGACGCGGCGCTGGCCGGGGTGACCGTCGAGCCGATGGACGACGGGCGGGTGACCGAGATCCGGGGGGAGATCGCCGCCTCCAACATGGACGCGATCCCCCTGGAGAAGGCGCCGAAGGTCGCGGTGTACGCCCCGCCCAACGCGGCCCCCTGGGACGACGCGGTGACCATGGCGCTCCAGTACGCCGGGATCGAGTTCGGCAAGGTGTGGGACGAGGAGGTGCTCCGGCAGGGGCTCGCCGACTACGACTGGCTGCACCTCCACCACGAGGACTTCACCGGGCAATATTCGAAGTTCTTCCTGAACTACGCCGGGGCGCCCTGGCTGATGGAGATGGTGGACCGCAACCAGCGGATGGCCCGGAAGCTCGGGTTCCCGTCGGTGCCGGCGGAGAAGCGGGCGGTGGCCCAGGCGATCGCGGCCTACGTGGAGCGCGGCGGGTTCCTCTTCGCGATGTGCACCGCGACCGAAACGCTGGACCTCGCGCTGGCCAGCGACGGGGTGGACATCGCGGCGGTCTACGCCGACGAGTCGCCGATGGACCCCAACGCCTCGAACAAGATGGATTGGAGCCGTGCCCTCGCGTTCCGGGACGCCCGGCTCGAGCTCCGGCCCACCGTCTCCCAATTCTCCGACATCGACGGCCACCAGGTGAACGCCCCCGAGCGCCGGCAGCCGCTCGGCTCCTTCACCCTGTTCAACTTCAGCGCCAAGATCGACCCGGTGCCCGCGATGCTGGTGCAGAACCATCGGGCGGTGATCCCCGATTTCTACGGACTCACCACGTCGTTCACCCGGCGCACGCTCAAGCCGGGGGTCACGGTGCTGGCGGAGGAGCCGGGCGCCCCCTGGGTGAAGTACATCCACGGGGAGCGGGGCCAAGGCACCTGGACGTTCCTGGGCGGGCACGATCCGGAGGATCCCCAGCACCAGATCGGCGATCCGCCCACCGACCTCTCGCTGCACCCCCACTCGCCGGGGTATCGGCTGATCCTGAACAACGTGCTCTTCCCCGCGGCCAAGAAGAAGGAGCTCAAGACCTAGCCGCCCGACGCTGTTATCTTTCGGCCCTGCACGTCGATACCCCGCCGATGCACGCCGCGACGCGGACCGGCGCGGGCGCCTCCGCCCCCGGATAGGTGTCCGCGCTCGGTCGATGATTGCGCCGCCGCTCCCGGGCGGTATCGTCAGGCGTCACCCGGAGTCGAGGTCGATGGGGCAGGCATGGGAGTGAAGGCAGGGGCGGGAACCCGCATCGCGCCGCTGGCGCGGCGACAGCTCGCGGAAGAGATCGCGGCCGCGGGCGGCCGGGAGGTGTCGTTCGTCGCCCAGGTGGACGCGCAGGGGACGATCACCGGGGTCCGCGCGGTGGCGCGGGGCACGGTGGACATGGTCCTGGCGCTGCCCGGTGTGGCCGAGCGGGGGGAGATGTTCCTCCACAACCACCCGAGCGGCGTGCTGGAGCCCTCGGCCGCCGACCTGCGCGTGGCCGCCCGGCTCCACGACGGCGGGATCGGGTTCGGCATCGTCAACAACGATGCCACCGAGCTCTATGTCGTGGTCGAGGTGCCGCGGCGCCGGCCGCCCGCCCGGCTCGACGCCCTGGAGACGGCGGCGCTCCTGGGCGAGCACGGCCCCGTCGCGCGGCACCTGGGGCACTACGAGGACCGCCCCAGCCAGCGCGACATGGCGGCCCACATCGCCGACGGCTACAACGAGGGCGGCGTGCTCCTGCTCGAGGCAGGCACCGGGGTGGGCAAGTCCTTCGCCTACCTGGTGCCGGCGCTCGCCTGGGCCCGCGCCAACGGCGAGCGGACGGTGGTGAGCACCAACACCATCAACCTCCAGGAGCAGTTGGTGGGGAAGGACCTGCCGCTCCTCCGGGAGGCCCTCCGGGACGAGGACTACGTCCCCACCTTCGCCCTCCTCAAGGGCTGGCGGAACTACGTCTGCCTCGCCCGGCTGCACGGCGCGGTCGCGGCCCAACGCTCGCTGCTCGAGCCGGAGAAGATCGACGAGCTGCTCAACCTCGCGAGCTGGGCGGGGCGCACCGCCGACGGCACCCTGAGCGATCTCCCGGTGCCGCCCAGCCCAGAGGTGTGGGACGAGGTGAGCGCGGAGCCCGACCTCTGCCCCAGGCTCAAGTGTCCCCACTTCGAGAAGTGCTTCCTCTTCGCCGCGCGCCGCCGCGCCGCCGAGGCGGACGTGGTCGTGGTGAATCACCACCTCCTCGCGGCCGACCTGGCGGTCCGCCAGGCGCAGGAGAACTGGCAGGACGCGGCGGTGCTCCCGCCCTACAAGCGGCTCGTCCTCGACGAGGCGCACCACCTGGAGGACGTGGCGGCGCACCACCTGGGGGTGCAGGTCTCGAACCGGGGGGTGCGCCGGCTCCTGGGCCGGTTCGAGCGGAACGGTCGGGGCCTGGTGCCGAGCCTGATGCAGGAGCTGGCCCGGCGCGACGACCTCCTGAGCCGGGCGAGCATCGACCTGATCCGCCAGCGCCTGGCGCCGGGCGTGCTCGAGGCCCGGCGGGCGAGCGAGCAGCTCTTCCAGCGGCTCCTCGCGCGGCTCGAGCCGGTCGAGGGGGGCGTGCTGCGCCTCACCGACGACTTCGCCGCCGACGAGATCTGGGCCGCCGGGCTCTCGGCCGAGCTGGACGCCACCCTGGGCGCGTTCAACGGCCTGCGGGAGCAGGTGGAGACGGTGGCCGACCGACTGCACCAGAGCGAGGAGAGTGAGCGGCGGGCCCAGTTGGTGCAGGAGATGCGCGGCGTGATCCGCCGGCTCGAAGCCGTCTGCGACGGGCTCAACCGGACCCTCCGGCCGGCGCCCGGCGGCCCGCCCACGGTGCGGTGGATGGAGCGGAAGGGCGCCCGGGGGGACCAGCTCTCGCTCGCCGCCGTCCCCCTCGACCTGGCGCCGGTGCTGCGCGAACTCCTCTTCGACCGGGTCGAGACGGTGGTGCTCACCAGCGCGACCCTCGCGGCCGGGGGCGAGTTCACCTTCCTCGAGTCCCGGCTCGGCCTCGACGGCGAGCGCTCCCGGGTCAGCGTGCGGGAGATGCTCCCCTCGCCGTTCGACTTCCCCTCGCAGTGCCTCTTCGGCATCCCGACCGACCTGCCCGAGCCACGGGACGACGAGCTGGGACACTCCTCGGCGCTGGTGCAGGTGGTGAGCGATCTCGCCTACGCCTCGGATGGGGGGATGTTCGTGCTCTTCACCAGCTACGCGGCGCTCCGCCGGGCCGCGGAGACCCTGCGGCACATCCTGCGCGGCCGCTGGCCGCTCCTGGTGCAGGGCGAGGCCTCGCGGGACGTGCTCCTCCGGCGCTTCCGCGAGGCCGGCAACGCCATCCTGCTCGGCACCGACTCGTTCTGGGAGGGGGTGGACGTACCCGGCCGCGCGCTGCGCACCCTGGTGCTCGGGAAGCTACCTTTCAAGGTCCCCACGGTGCCGATCACGGCGGCCCGCATCGAGCGGCTCCAGGAACAGGGCGAGGACGGCTTCATGGGCTACCTGCTCCCCCACGCGGCGCTCAAGCTGAAACAGGGCTTCGGGCGGCTGATCCGCTCCCGGAGCGACGTGGGCGTGGTGGTGCTGCTGGACAAGCGGGTCGTCACCAAACGCTACGGTCCGCTGATCCTCAGCGGCTTGCCGCGGGCCGAGCGGGTGGTGGGAAGCTGGGCCCAGGTGCGGACGAAGGTGGAGGACTTCTTCGCGCGGCACGGGATCGGGGCGGCGGTATGATCCGGCTCGCGCCCTCGAAGATCATCGCGGTGGGTCGCAACTACGCGGCCCACGCCAGGGAACTGGGCAACGAGGTTCCGGCGCAGCCGATGCTCTTCCTCAAGCCGCCCAGCTCGCTGGTGGGCCCGGGGGAGCCGATCGTGCTCCCGGCAGTGTCCGGCCGGGTCGAGTTCGAGGCGGAGATCGGCGTGGTGATCGGCCGCCGGCTCCGGAACGTTTCCCTCGAGGAGGCGGAGCGGGGGATCCGCGGCTTCGTATGCGTGAACGACGTGACCGCGCGGGACCTCCAGAAGGTCGACGGGCAGTGGGGCCGGGCCAAGGGATTCGACACCTTCTGTCCCGCCGGTCCGTCGGTGGTGGACGGGCTCGACTGGCGCCGGCTCGAAGTCATCGGGCGGGTGAACGGCGCGGTGCGGCAGCGGGCGCCGGCGAGCGACATGGTCTTCCCGATTCCCGAGCTGGTCCGCTACATCGCCGGGATCATGACCCTCGAGCCGGGCGATCTCATCGCCACCGGCACCCCGGCGGGCACCGGCCCGCTCGCACCCGGCGACGTGGTCGAGGTGGAGATCCCCGGCGTCGGGGTGTTGCGCAATCCCGTGGTGGCGGAGTCCCGAGCACTCAATCCCCGAGCGTCATGACGATCACGACCAGCGACCGTGAGCGCGCCCTTCCCGGCTACCCCCTGGCGGAGGTCCCCGCCATCAAGCGACGCCTGATCGAGCGGGGCGTCGACGTCATCGATCTGGGCGCGGGGGACGCCGACTTCCCGCCCCCCGAGGTGGCGATCCGTGCCCTGCGGGAGGCGGTGGCGGACATCGCCTACAGCAAGTACGGCTTCCAGCAGGGGCTGCCGGAGTTCCGCCGCGCCGCGTCCGACTGGATGGCCCGCCGCTTCGGGGTGACATTCGATCCGGTGACCGAGCTGGTCCCGCTCATCGGGAGCAAGGAGGGGCTGGCGCACCTCCCGTTCGCGGTGATGAATCCGGGCGACGTGGCGGTGGTTCCCGAGCCGGGATACCAGGCCTACCTCGGCGGGACGATCCTCGCCGGCGGCGAGCCGCTCATCGCGCCGCTCACCCCGCGGACCGACTTCCTGGTCGAGCTGGACCGGCTCCCGGCGGAGACGCTCCGCCGCACCAGGCTGGTGTTCCTGAACTATCCCAACAACCCGACGGCGGCGGTGGCGCCGCTCGAGTATCTCGAGCGCACCGTGGCCACCTGCCGCCGATACGGCATCGTCCTGGCCTACGACAACCCGTACTGCGAGCTCACCTACGACGGCTACGTGGCGCCGAGCATCTTCGAGGTGCCGGGCGCGCGCGAGGTGGCGGTGGAGTTCCACTCGCTCTCCAAGAGCTTCTCGATGACCGGCTGGCGGCTGGGGTGGGCGGCCGGCCGGCGGGAGCTCATCGCGGCGCTCACCCGGGTGAAGAGCTACGTCGACACCGGTCCGTTCCTGGCGGTGCAGAAGGCGGGGGCGGCCACCCTGGCCGAGGCGGAGCGCATCGTGCCGCCGATCCGGGAGGAGCTCCAGCGCCGGCGGGACGCCGGCGTCGCGGCGCTCCGCGCGGCGGGATTCCAGCTCGAGGTGCCCAAGGGGGCGATGTACCTCTGGGTGGCGCTCCCGCCGGGGCTCCCCTCCGCTGCGTTCGCCCGGCGCGCGCTGGAGGAGACCGGCGTGGTGGTCCTCCCCGGGAGCGGCTTCGGCCCGGGGGGCGAGGGGTTTTTCCGGATCGCGCTCACCGTGGGCGGCGAGCGGCTGCGGGAGGCGGTGGCTCGGCTGGGTCAGGTGCTCGCGGCCGCCCGCGGAGGGGAGATTGCGGCGCCCGCCTGAGCTCAGGCTGCCGCGCGCCCGGCGCTGGCCGTGGACGGCGGTGGTGGTGAGCCTCGCCCTCCACAGTCTGCTCCTGCTCGTCCACGTCCGGGGGCGGCTGCCCGAGCCGCCCCCGCGCCCCACCCGGATCATCGCCCTCGAGCCGCCCTCGGCTCCCCGTGCCTTCGCGATGCCGTTCGTGGCCGCCGGGCCGGCGTCGCGCGGGCGGCCGCGGAC
>DATLZT010000212.1:0-12703 GCA_035573835.1 Gemmatimonadales bacterium | reverse complement strand
GGGCCCGGGCGGCCCCGGCCGCGCGCCCCCGGCACGCGCGACTAATCGGTGCTCCCGGCGATGCGGGCCGCCGGCTTCACCATGAGCGCCATCAGGAGCCCCGCCCCGACCGCGACGCCGCCGACCACCCCGAAGAGCGTGGGAAGCGAGAACGACTCGTAGAGTCCGGCGACCCGGCCGCCGACGTAGTTCCCCACCGAGATCGAGAGGAACCACACCCCCATCACGAACCCGATGAGCCGGGCCGGCGCGAGCTTGGTCATGGCGCTCAGACCCACCGGGCTCAGCAGCAGCTCGCCGATGGTGTGACAGAGATAGGTCCCCACCAGCCAGAGGGGGCTCGCCTTCTCGCCGGCCATCGCGTCCCTGGCCGGGGGCACCAACAGCACGAAGCCGAGTCCGACGAAGACCAGCCCGAGGCTGAACTTGGCCGGGCTCGAGGGGTCGCGCCGCCCCAGCCGGATCCAGATCCAGGCGAAGACCGGGGCGAGCAGGATCAGGAACATCGCGTTGACCGACTGGAGCCAGCTCGCCGGGAAATCGAAGCCCAGGAGCTCGGTCCGGGTATCCCGCTCGGCGAAGAGGTTGAGCGTCGAGCCGGCCTGCTCGAACACCGACCAGAAGACCACCGAGGCGAGGACGAGCAGTGTCACGATGAGGAGGCCACGCCGTTCGGCGCCGCTCGCGGGGGCGACGCCGACGAGGTAGGCGAGCACCACCACGGTGGTGACGAGGAGGACCGCCCCCAGCGCGTTGGCGACGCCCTCGGGGGTGAGCGGCATGACGCCGCTCGAGTGGAGCGCCCCGAGCAGCAGCGCGACGACGATCGTCGCCCCGGCGCCCAGGCGTAGGGTCCGGCGGTCCGCAGCGCGCCGGGCCGGGTCGTCGGGCACGTTGGGGTGGAGCCCCGCGTCGCCGAGATGCTTCCACCCCTGCAGGTATTGCACGATCCCGACCAGCATGCCGAGCGCCGCGAGCCCGAAGCCGAAGTGCCAGGCGCTGCTCGGCGTGAGCCCGAGGCCGGCGACGGTGCCGCGGAAGGCCTCGCTCTGCGCCACCCACCCTACGATCAGCGGAGCGATGAAGGCGCCGAGGTTGATCCCCATGTAGAAAATCGAGAACGCGGCGTCCCGCCGGGTGTCGTCCGGGGCGTAGAGCTGTCCCACCATGGCGCTCACGTTGGGCTTGAGGAGCCCCGTGCCCACCACGATGAGCCCGAGTCCGAGGAAGAAGGTGGTGAGCGACGGCAAGGCCAGGCAGACGTGGCCCAGCATGATGATGATCCCGCCGTAGAGCACCGCCCGCCGCTGGCCCAGGAACCGGTCGGCCAGCCAGCCGCCCGGGAGCGAGAGCAGGTAGACCAGGCTGACGTAGGTGCCGTAGATCGCCCCGGCCCGCGACACGTCGAAGCCGAGCCCCCCCTGGGCCGCCGAGGTGGTCATGAAGAGGATGAGGATGGCCCGCATCCCGTAGTAGCTGAAGCGCTCCCACAGCTCGGTGAAGAACAGCGTGGCGAGGCCGCGCGGATGCCCGAAGAACCTGCGGTCAGCCGCGAGGCGGGGCGCCGCCTCGGCGCCGGCGCGTTGCTGGTCGACCACCGCCGTGGCCGTCCCGGCGGTCGCGTCGAATCGGTTGGCCATGTCCCGTCCCGTAGGTGGTGGTGTGTCGATCCCGGTACCCCGTCCCGTCCGCGCCGCTCCCCTACTTCCTGCCCCGCTTGGCCAGGATGTCGGCCAGCACGGCCCGGTCGATCCGACCGTCCATCCGGACCCGGACGTCGTAGTTCTCCCAGTACATGAAGTCCCGGAGCGCGGCGAGGAACGCGGGGGTCGCCGACCCCTGCGGACGCTCGAGCCACTTGGTGGGCTGCCCCTGGGGCTCCCGCAGCAGGATCGGTTCGAGCGTCCGGACGAGTTCCGGCGTGATCGGGATCAGGTCGCCGGGCTCGCTGGGGAAGAAGTGCAGCTTGTGGAGCGCGAGCAGCCGCTCGAGCTCGGCGATCGGATCGGGGGCGTCGTAGACCCGGATGTCGATGAAGCGGTCGTTGGCGCCGAGGTAGCCGGCGTTCTTGCGGACCACCAGCAGCGCCGCCGACTGCATCCCCCGCTTGTCGCCACCGCCCGCCTGGCCCGCCTTGAGCGCGGCCACCAGCCGGTCGGCGAGCGTGCCCCGGGTGCGCTCGAAGGTCTCCGCCATGTTCCGAACGGTCTGGTCGGAGACGATGATGTTCCCTTGCGCCGCGTAGTTTTTTCCCACGATGACCGCGCCCTTGCCCCCCTCGATCCCGCCGGCCCGTCCCGGCGCACCGACCCGCCCGCCGGCCCAGTCGAAGGTACGCTCGCCGGTGAAGCTCGCCGCGTTCCCCCGGGCGTCGACCAGTCCCACCTGGCGGTCACCCAGCATGGTGTCGCCCCGCATCACGATCCGGAGCGCCTCCTCGGCGGTGGCCCCCTGTTCCAGCAGCTCGAGCCCCCGCTCCCCGTAGGCCGTGTTCGCCAGGCTTTGCGTGGCGACCGCGCCGACCCCGGCCTTGGCCCAGGGCACGATGCCGCCCACGTTGGGGAACTTCGACTGCACCGCGACGCCGAGATCCCCGGTGGCCGAATCGTAGGCCACGATGCTGTAGGTGTGGGCCAGCTTCCGGAAGTGCGCCGGCGGGGTGGTGGGTTGTTGGGCGTTGGAACGGGAGACGGGAGAGACGAGCACGGCGAGGAGGAGCCCCGCCGGGAGGAGCGTTCGATTCACCGATGGCCTCTCATGGTTGGCGGTCCTTGCCGAGCTTCCGCTTGAGGTGGGCGAGCTGGGCCTCGACCGCGGCCTCGTGGGCGGCCCGATCGAGCCGCTGCGCGAGGAAGTCGTCGGCCGGGTCGGCCTCGGGGCGGGTCCCGCCGGCGGCCTGGAGGTCACGCCACGCCGCCTCGACGCTCGGCGCCACGCCGCCCGGACCGAGCCCCTGCTTCGCCTGGCGGAGCGCCGCCTTCATCTCCTCCAGCTCACGCTCGGCCAGGGCCAGCTCGTCCCGCTGGGCGGCCGCCTTCCGCTCGAGGACGGCCACCCGCGCCCGGTGCTTGCCGACGAAGCGCTCGGCGATGGCGACGGTCTCGCGATCGTCGATCTCGGCCGCGAGCCGCCCCCGCCGCTCGGCGTCCGCCAGGTGGCGGCGCTCGGCCGCCAGCTCGCGCTCGACGGCGAGCAGCGCGTCCCGCATCGCGTCGAGACCGAGCTTGGCCTCGACGACGGCCTCCTGCAGCTGCGCGGCGTGGCGGCGCGGATCGTCCGGTGGGGTGCGCTCGGCCAGGAACGCCTCGAGCCGCGCGCGCAGCCGCTCGAACACGCTCAGGACTTCCGGACCGTCTTGGCGTAGAACGGCGTGAAGACCCGCTCCACCTTGCTCGAGCGGCACTCCGGGCACTGGACCCGGGCGCCGCTGGCGTGCTGGCTGATCGACTCGACGCGCTCGAACTCGTGTCCGCACGCGGTGCAGCGATATTCGTAGATGGCCATAGCCTCGCTCCGGCTGTCTGGGAGACCGGTCTGACCAATGTTAGGGCCGCCGCGGCGAGAGCGTCAAGCGCGCCAGCGGACGCCCGCGGCGGGCGCCCGCGGCGGGCGCCGCTTATTATTCGGCGTCCGCCGCGAGGGTCCCCCCATGTCGCGTACGCCACGGCGCCGGTACCGGCACAGCTTGCCGTTCCTCCTCGTCCTCCTCGCCGCCGCTTGCGAGCGCTCCGGCGCCCCCCCCTGCGGGATCGGCGCCCTGGCCGGGTACACCTTCCTCCTCGAACAGTTCAACACCCCGGGCCGGGCGCTGGACGCCGCGCCGGACGACGTGCCGGGACGGCTCGCCGTGCGCCTCGTGGCCGGGCCGGCCTACCCCGCCGTGACGGGGCGCAGCGGGGATTCGCTGGTCGTGGGGGTCGAGGGGGCCCTGCCGCAGAACGTCCGACCCCAGTTCGGGGTGCTGGTGGTGGACGCACAGGACCGTGCCCGGGGCGTGGTGCTCTACGAGAGCGAGAAGATCCGCGGCGCCCCGGTCCTGGGCACCGTGACGGTGGGCGCGCTCACGCTTCCGCTGGTGGGCCTCCAGACCGATCCGAGCACGGTCGAGACCCCCGGCTGCCCCCTCTTCCCCGACTCGATCACCCGCACGTGAGCCCTGCCATCGAGCCGACGCCCCCCGCGACCCCGCGCATCGGCGTCACGGGCGTGGTGCGCAGGGTGGACGGGGCCGACCGCTCCGGCGTCAACGCCGCCTATCTCCGCGCGGTGCTCTCGGCGGGCGGCCTGCCGTTCGTGCTCTCTCCCCTGCTCGGCCCGGAGCTGGCGCCCGCGGCGCTGGGCGGCCTGCACGGCCTCCTGCTCACCGGGGGCGAGGACCTCGATCCCGCCTGGTACGGGGCGACGCCGTCCCCACGGCTCGGCCCCGTCGACCGCGCTCGCGACGCCTTCGAGCTCGCGATCTTCGCCGAGGCCCGCCGACGCGGGCTCCCGGTCCTCGCCATCTGCCGTGGACTCCAGCTGGTGAATGTCGCCCTGGGCGGCACCCTCTGGCAGGACCTGCCCAGCGAGCGGCCGGGCCGGCCGCACGACGCCGCCGCCCCCCGGACGGCCCGGGTGCACCGGGTCCGCATCCGCCCCGGGAGCCGGGCCGCCCGTGCCCTGGGCGCCGCCGAGCTCGTCACCAACAGCTTCCACCACCAGGCGGTGCGGGACCTCGCGCCCCCGCTCGAGGCGACGGCCTTCGCCGAGGATGGCGTGATCGAGGCGGTGGAGGAGCGTGACGGCGGTCCCTGGCTGCTCGCGGTGCAGTGGCACCCGGAGGAGTTCCACGCCGATCCGGCGGCGCCCGACGGGGGCCTGTTCGCGGCGTTGGTGGAGGAGGCCAGGAGGGCGGCGGCGCTCAATGCACCCCGAGATCCCGCAGCATCCGATCCGGACCGGTCGAGCCGGGGAACAACACGCGGTCGCTCACGCCGTTGAGCGCGCTGCGCAGGGTGGGGTACCGCTCGGCCGCCGCGCGGAGGATCCCGTCGAGGCCGTAGCGATCGGCCAGTTCGTGGTCCGAGGCCAGGGCGTAGCCGCGCCGCCCCAGCGCGTCGTAGTAGGTGACGTCTGGGCCGCCTTTCCGGAGATGCCGGGCCGCGATATAATCCGGGAACAGACCGGCCAGCCAGAGGGCGTAGTTGCCGAGGTGCACCATCGCCTTGAAGCGGCGGTCGCCCTCGCTCGCCTCGAGATCCGCCAGGATGTCGACGAGATACCGGTGCCGCTCGTCGTCCTCCCAATCCACCCGCCACGCCCGATCCTTGCGGCCGAACTCGAGCAGGAGCGCCGCGAGGTAGTCGGCCACGTCGCGATCGTCGATCCCGGCCCGAGCCAGGGTGTGGCGGACGAGCACGTAGAAGAAGAGCGCCTCCGACGGCACCAGGATGGTGCGGACCGCGAGCAGGCGCTCCAGCAGTTCCGGCGCGTCGAGGAGCGCATCGGGCCCCTCGACCGCCAGGCGCCGTTCCAGATAGGACCGCCGATGCGCCGATCCCCGACTGAGGAGCAGCAGCACCAGTTGGAGATCCTGCGCGCCAAGCCGCCCGCGGACATTCGCGAGAATCATGGCTGATCACCTCGTTCGGCTGCTGGGGGTTCTCGCCGCCTACGGCCAGGAGCTCTCGGGGGCGCTGCGCCCGCAGACCATCGTCGACCTGTTGCTCCGCTTGATGAAACAACAGGTCGCCCCTACCGCCGTGGCCGTGGCGCTGGTGGATGTCGAGCTCAATCGCTTGCAAATCCTGTACCCCGAGGGCGCCACCGGCGACCACTACCGTCCCCTCCTCGACCTGGCGATGCGGCGCGGCCCGCTCCTGGCCGGGGACGATCTCCCGGATCTGCTGGCCGCGGCGCGACTCCCCGCCTTGGCTGACGTACCCGAGGCCTATCTCGGGGTGCCGTTCCGCGCCGCCGGCCGCCCGATCGGCGCCCTGGTCATGGTCGGCCCCGCGGGAAGCTTCCACCCGCCCGACCTGGCCTTCGTGGAGGCCGCCGTCGCCCAGACCAGCGTCGCGCTCGAGAATGCGCGGCTGGTCGACCTGCTCGAGCACCGCAAGCGCTCCTGGGACGCGACCGTGGACGCGATCCCGCAGGCGCTCTGTATCGTGGACCGCTCCGGCCGGATCCAGCGGGTGAACCGCGCCTTCGCCGAGTTGGTCCGGATCCCCCCCACCGCCATCGTGGGGCGGCTCTGGCTGTCGCTGGTGCCCCCGGCCTGGGCCGATGCCCTCGAACGCCTGCTGCGAAGCGCCGGGGCCTCCCCGGAGGTGGAGCTCCGGGCCCACGAGCGCACCTTTTCGGTGACCGGCTTCCCGGTGGACTCCGACGGCGCGGTGGTGCTGGTGTTCGACGACCAGACCGAGCGCCGCCGACTCCAGAGCCAGCTCATCCAGTCGGAGAAGATGTCGGCGATGGGGCAGCTCATCGCCGGCATCGCCCACGACCTCAACAATCCCCTCGCCTCGGTGGTCGGCTTCGCCGACTTCCTGGCCGAATCGCCCGACGTGCCGCCGCGGCTCCGGGAACCGGTCCGGGTGATCCAGCAGGAAGCCGAGCGCGCCGCCAAGATCGTGCGCAACCTGCTCACCTTCGCCCGGAAGCAGGAGCACCGCCGGCGGCCCACCCCGCTCCGGCCGCTGCTCGAGTCCACCGTGGCGCTCCTCCGCAACCAACTGATGGCGCACCGGGTGGACGTCCGGGTCGAGGTGGAGCCGGACCTGCCCGAGGTCTCGCTCGACGCCAACCAGATCCAGCAGGTGTTCGTCAACCTGCTCAACAACGCCTCGCAGGCGATCGACTCGACCGGCCGACCGGGCACGATCATCGTGCGGGCCCGGCGACAGGGCGACGGGGTGGCGGTCGACGTAATCGACGACGGCCCGGGGATGCCGGAGGCGGTCGCCGCCCGGGTCTTCGAGCCGTTCTTCACCACCAAGCCGGAGGGCCACGGCACCGGACTCGGGCTCTCGATCAGCCAGGGCATCGTGAAGGAGCACGGCGGGCGGATCACCCTGTCGACCATGGCGGGTAACGGGGCCACCTTCACCGTGGAGCTTCCCCAGCACGGCGAGCCGGTGACCGAGCCGCCCCCGCCCGCCGCGCTCCGCCCGGCCCTCCCACTCCGCATCCTGGTGGTGGACGACGAGCCGCACATCCTCCATTACATGCGCGCCACCCTCGAGGCCTGGGGCCACACCGTCGAGGTGGCCTCGGACGGGGCGGCCGGCCTCGAGCGTGCCGCCGCAGGCGGGCTCGACCTCATCATCACCGATCTCCGGATGCCCCGCCTGGGCGGCCGCGAGTTCTACCAGCTCCTGGCGGAGCGCAACCCCGCCATGGCCCGGCGGACGGTCTTCAGCACCGGCGACACGATCCGCGGCGACACGCTCTCGTTCCTCGAGCGGCTGGGCCGCCCCTTCCTCCACAAGCCGTTCGGCCTCGCCGAGCTGCGCGCGCTGCTCGCGGCCGCATCGGCCGAGCTCTCGGCCCAGACGCCGGCATGACGCTCCGCGTCGTGCACCTCGCCTCGGGACGGGAGTGGCGCGGCGGGGAGCGGCAAGTCTGGCTCCTCGCGCGCGCGCTCCGGCGCACGGGCGCGGTGCGACAGCGGGCGATCACGCGGGCCGGTTCCGAGCTCGAGCGCCGGCTCCGCGCCGAAGGGATCGAGGTGGCAGGCGTTCGCTGGGAGGCGGGCCTGGATCCCCGTCCGCTGCTGCATCTCTGCCGCCGGATCGGCCCGGACGAGCTCATCCACGCCCATGACGCCCACGCGGTGACGCTGGCCGGACTGGCGGCGCTCTGGACCCGGGCCCGATGGGTGGCCAGCCGCCGTGTCGTCTTCCCCCTCCGGCGTCGGGGCCTCTGGGCCCGCGCCGACCGGATCGTGGCGGTCTCCGAGGCGACGCGGCGGCGACTCCTCGCGGACGGGATCGCGCCCGATCGGGTCGCGGTGGTGCACTCGGCCATCCCCATCGACGAGGTCCGCGCCGCCGCGCCCCTCGGGGTCCGGGCCCGCCTGGGCCTCGCGCCCCACCGCCTCCTCGCCGCCAACGTGGCCGCGCTCACGCCGGAGAAGGGTCACGACACGCTGCTGGCCGCCGCCGCGATCCTCGCGCCCCGCGCCCCCGAACTCCACTGGGCGCTCGCCGGCGACGGCCCCGGGCGGCCCGCACTCGAGGACGAGGTCCTCGCCCGGGGGCTCGCCGGTCGGGTGCACCTCCTCGGGCACCTCCCCGACCCGGGCCGACTCATCGCCGACGCCGACCTCTTCGTATTCCCGTCCCGCGCCGAGGGATTGGGCACCACGATCCTCGAGGCGATGGCGCTGGGCGTGCCCGTGGTGGCCAGCGCGGTGGGGGGCATCCCCGAGCTCCTCGACGGGGATGCCGGTGTCCTGGTGCCCCCGGACGACCCGGACGCGCTGGCCGGGGCGATCGCGGCGTTGCTCGCCGACCCGACGCGCCGCCGGCGGGTGGCCGAGGCGGGGCGCGCCCGCGCGCTCGCCTTCGGCGACGACCGGATGGCAGCGGCGACCCTATCGGTGTATCGTTCGATCGTTCAGGGCCTCGACGGCGCATGATCTACGTCTGCATCCCGACCTTCGACGAGGCCGGCACCATCGGCCCCTTGCTGTGGAAGATCCGGCAGGTCTTCGCCGGGTTCCCGCGGGAATACCAACTGCTCGTGGCCAACGACGCCTCGAGCGACCCGACCGCCGAGATCCTGGCGCCCTATGCCAAGGTGCTGCCCCTCGTCCTGCTCCACCACGAGGCCCGGCGCGGCTACGCCGCGACGGCCGAGGAACTGCTGCGCCTCGCGCTCGAGCGGACCGACCGTCCCCGGCGGGACTGCGCCATCCTGATGCAGGCCGATTTCACCCATCCGCCGGAGGCGCTGCCCGAGCTGGTCAAGCGGATCGAGCGCGGGGCCGACCTGGTCGTGGCGGAGCCCACGATCCGGGGGCAACCGTCGAGGGGCGTGCTGTGGCTCCGGCGCGGCGCCTCGGCGTTCCTCCGCCGGCGGGTGCGGGTCCCCGGCGTGCGCGACGTGGTGGCGGGCTTCCTCGCCGTCCGGCTGTCCACCCTGAAGGCCGCCCTGCCGTCGGGCTCCGGCCGGCTGCTGACCGCCGAGGGCTGGGTGGCCAACGCCGAGCTGCTGGGCCGCACCGCGCCCTTCGCCCGGCGGGTGGAATCGGTCGACGTCTTCGAACGCCACGACCTCCGGCCCCGTGCCAGCCGGATCGATCCGTGGCGGGCCGTTCGCCAGATCTGGCGGGAGCGGCGCCGGCTCGACGACCTCCCCCGGCCCAGACCCCCGGCCCCGGCGCAGGCGCGCCAGGCCCCCGAGGCGGCCTCATGACGCTCGGCAACCTCCTCGCGCTGGTCGTCCTCCAGACCGCGGGCGCCCCCGCGCCGAGGGCCCCCGCGCCGGCGCCTCCCCCGTCCCGCACCGTGGCCGACTACCCCTTCGCCGTGGGCGAGACGTTCGAGTACGGCGTGAAGATGGGGATGATCAACCTCGGTAGCGCGTCGATGTCGATCGTGGGCATCGACACCGTGCGGGGACGGGAGGCGTTCGTCTTCCGCTTCGCCCTGGCCGGCGGGGTGCTCGGCTACGACATCAACACCGTCCTCCAGTCGTGGACCGGGGTGGCGGACTTCGTCTCCCTCCGCTTCCACAAGGACGCCGACGAGGACGGCAAGGTCAGGAAGACCCACTTCGAGATCTTCCCCGACAGCGGATTCTCGCGGGAGGAGGGGCAGGAACGCGTCCACGAGGCCCCGGCGGCGCCGCTCGACGACGCCGCGTTCTTCTACTTCCTCCGGACGACGCCGTTCGAGGTGGGCAAGACGTACCGGTACGCCCGCTACTTCCGGAAGGAGCGGAACCCGCTCACCGTGCGGGTGCTCAAGCGGGAGCGGATCGAGCTCCCCGACGGCCGCAAGGTGCAGTGCCTGGTGCTCCACCCGGTCATCCGCGCCAAGGGGATCCTCTCCGAGCGCTCCGACGCCCGGTTCTGGGTGACGGACGACAGCCTCCGGATCCCGGTCCAGATCCGGACCCGCTTCCCGTTCGGCACGATCACCCTCCGGCTCACGGAGATGCGGCTGGGCCGGGCCGGCGAGCGGGGCGCCCAGTCGTGAGCTACCGCGAGGCCGATCTCTCCCGCCTCCGCACCGTCCCGCTCGCCGTCCGCCGCAACAAGGTGGACGCCGACCTCCTCGCCGACCTTCCCGGCACCGACCGCTCGTTCCGCGCCTTCTTCGGGAGCCTCCCCGACGTCCTCGCCGCCCGCGACCTGCGCCGGGTGGTGGACGCGGTCACCGGCGCGGCCCGCGCCCGACGGGGCGTGGTGCTCCTGCTGGGCGGCCACGTGATCAAGGTCGGCCTGGGACCGCTCCTCGGCGAGCTGGTGCGCCGCCGGGTGGTGACCCACGTGGCCCTGAACGGCGCCGCGGCGATTCACGACTTCGAGCTCGCCGCCTTCGGCGGCACCAGCGAGGATGTGGCCGCCGGACTGGCCGACGGCACCTTCGGCATGGCGGAGGAAACCGGTGCGGAGATGAACGCGGCCGTGGCCGACGCGGCCCGGCAGGGGTTGGGATTCGGCGAGGGGCTCGCCCTCCACTTGGAGCGTCGGCCGGGCAACCGCGGCGCCGACGCCTCGCTGCTCCTCGCCTGCCGCCGCCACCAGGTGCCGGTCACGGTCCACGCGGCGATCGGCGCCGAGATCATCCACCAGCATCCCACCGCCGACGGCGCGGCCATCGGTGCCACGAGTCACCGCGACTTCCGGCGCCTCGCCGGCTCGCTCCCGTCGCTCCACCAGGGCGGCGTGGTACTCAACCTGGGCAGCGCGGTGGTGATGCCCGAAGTGTTCCTCAAGGCGCTCACGATCTGCCGCAACCTCGACGGCGGCCGGCCGACCCATTTCCTCGCCGCCGACTTCGACATGCAGCGCCACTACCGACCCCGGGTCAACGTGGTGGAGCGGCCCACTCTTGCCGGCGGCATGGGGATCCAGCTCACCGGACATCATGAGCTCATGATCCCGCTCCTCGTCTGGGCGGTCCTGGACCGGCTCGACGATGGCGGAACCGAGCCCCCCGCCATCGGGCGCTGACCCCGAAACGCGCGCGCCCGACGCGGCGGCCTCGGGCGCTGGAATGGGAGGGAGGCGGCGCGATCAGACGGCCGGCTTGCCCGTGATCGTCTCCTTGATGCCCCGGGCCGTGTCCGGACTGATCAGCTTGATCAGGAAGTAGATGATCAGACCGATGATCGCGAGCCGGATCAGCGCCCCCACGAGTCCCAGCGTGATGCCCAGCAGCATGAAGAAGAACTTCAGCGCGAGGATCCCGACCACCGCCAGGATCGAGAACCCGATGAGGCTGCGGAACATGCTATTTTCCTCCCATTCGATCGGACAACCCGCCGTACGGGCCACGTTTCAGAAAGTTTCATTCCGCTCATAAGTGACCGCCACACATGATGTTGTGATCGTGGGCGGCGGGGCCGTCGGCGCCGCCTGCGCCCGGGAGCTGGCCCGGACCGGTCGCCGCGTGCTGGTAGTCGAGCGCGGCGCCGCGCAGGGCGAAGGGTGGCGCGCCGCGGCCGGGATGCTCGCGCCCCAGATCGAGGCCCGGGCCGACGACCCTCTCCTCGAGCTCGGGCTGGCCGGCCGGGAACTCTATCACCACCTCGCCGGACCGCTCCGGGAGTCGACCGGAATCGACATCGGGCTCCGCCAGTGCGGCATCCTCCGGGTGGCGGGCACCGAAGCCGAAGCCGACGAACTCTGGTCCAAGGTAGGGTGGCAGCGACAGCAAGGCTACCTCTGCGACTGGCTCGACGAGGCGGAGGTCCGTGCGGAGTGGCGCTGGGTGGGCCCCACCCGCGGCGCGCTCTGGGCCCCGCGCGAGGGGGTCCTGGATCCCGGGCGTCTCGTGGCCGCCCTCCTGGCCGACGCCCGGGCAGCCGGCGCCGTGGTGGTGCATGACACCATCCGTGCGCTCGACCGCCGGGGCGACAGGATCGTGGGCGTGCTGGGGGCCGAGCGTCACGTCGGCGACCAGGTGGTGATCGCCGCGGGGGCCTGGTCGGGACGGATCGACGGGCTGCCGCGGCCGCTCTCGGTGGAGCCGATCCGCGGCCAGATGCTGGCGCTCCCGTGGCCGGCGGACGTCGAGCCGGCGATCGTCTTCGGCAGCCAGTGCTACGTTGTGGCTCGGGGCGGGGAGGCGCTCGCCGGGAGCACGATGGAACACGCCGGATTCGCCGCCGAGGTCACCTCGGCGGGACTCGCCCGCATCTTCAACGCCGCGAGCGCGCTGGTGCCCGCCCTGGCCGGTGCCGAGGTCTGCCGCACCTGGGCCGGGCTCCGGCCGATGACGCCCGACGGGCTCCCGATCATCGGCCGGGAACCGCTGGTGGAAGGGCTCTGGTACGCCACGGGCCACGGGCGGAACGGGATCCTCCTCGCCGGGATCACCGGGGTGCTGCTCCGCCAGCTCATGGACGGCGAGACCCCGGAGGAAGAGCTGGACGGCTTCCGTCCGGAGCGGTTCTGGCGCTGGTGACCGCCCGGACCGGCCCGCGCCCTCACCGCAGGCGCGCGAGCCTCGCCTCGGCCGCCATCGCCCGCCCGCGGAACGGCGGG
>DATLZT010000211.1:0-5393 GCA_035573835.1 Gemmatimonadales bacterium | reverse complement strand
GGGGGGGCTCGCGCGATGACGGTCCATCGCGTGCTGCTCGCGGCGGCCGTGGGGGCCGCAGCCGCCGCCTGCGGCCCCCGCCCGGGGCCGGCGCTCCCCGCCGGCTCCGGGGCGGTCCCCCCCGACTCGATCGTGCCGGCGACGGTACGTGAGCTCATCCAGTCGAGCAGGCTGGTCGGGCGGCGGGTGATGGTGACGGGTCGCTGTCTCGGCTATCGAGTGCCGCCGGTGGCGGTGGGCGCGCCACCGCGGACCCGGAGCGACTGGCAGCTCGAGGACGGCGGCATCGCGATCTACGTGACGGGACCGCTCCCCGCCGGGTGCTCGGCCACGGCAGGCTCCCCCAAGGTCGACACCCTGGTCGCACTGGTGTCCGAGGACACCCTCCCGTCGCTCGCCGGGCGGCCCGCCGCCACCCGGCGTTACCTGGTGTGGGCGCCGTGACGCGGGGCCGGCCGTCCGCACCTCCAGCCGACGCGGTTCGCCACGGGCGGAACGACGTCGAACATTCCCGACAGCACCGACAGGATCGAGGACCCATGACGATGAAGCACATCCCTCTCTTCGCGCTCACCGCCGCCGCGGCGCTCGCCGGCTGCGCCTCGGAGCGCCAGACGCCCTCCCGGCCGTCGATGCCGACGGTCACCTTCACCACCAGCGACTTCCGGTTCGACGGCCCCACCCGGGTCGAGGCCGGGGTGACGACGGTGCGGCTGGTCAACCAGGGGCCCGAGCTTCACCACGTGCAGTTGGTGCGACTGGAGGAAGACAAGCGGGTGGGCGACCTGCTCGAGACCATGAAGACCCCGGGCATGCCCCCCGCGTGGGCCGTCTTCGTCGGCGGGCCCAACGCGGTGGCCCCCGGCGACACCACGTACTCGGTCCAGGACCTGGCCCCGGGGCGGTACGCCACCATCTGCATCATCCCGAGCAAGGACGGCGTGCCGCACTTCGCCAAGGGGATGGCCGGGGAGTTCGAGGTGGTGCCCGCGAGCGGGGCCGGCGCCTCGGAGCCCGCGGCGGACGTGGTGCTGGAGCTCTTCGATTACAGCTTCTCGTTCTCGCAGCCCATCACCCCGGGGCACCGGGTGATCAAGGCGGTGAACCGCGGCCCGCAGCCGCACGAGGTGGTGGTCTTCAAGCTGGCCCCGGGGAAGACGGTGCACGACGTCCTGGCCTGGATCGAGGGCGGGGAGCAGGGCCCGCCGCCGGCCGAGCTGCTGGGCGGCGTGGTGGCGCTCTCCAACGGACGTCACGCCCTGTTCGGCGCCGACTTCACGCCGGGCGAGTATGCCCTGGTCTGCTTCCTGCCCGACGTGCAGGACGGGAAGCCGCACCTGGCGCACGGCATGGTGCAGCAGTTCACCGTGGCCCAGTAAGGCCCGGGTCGGTGCCCTCCCACCGGCATCACGGCCGGTACTCCACGCCCACCTGCACCCCTCTGGGGGCTCCCGGTGTGAAGTGCAAGTCCGTCACCGGGGCCCCCTCCCCCCGAAGCCGCGAGGTGGTCGCGAACTGGGCCTCGTTCCAGGTCGCGTTGAACAGGTTGTCAACCGCGGCCACGAGGCCGAAGCGTTCGCCACCCCAGCCGGCGAACAGCTCCGCCAGGAAGTAGCCCCGTGCTCTCACTTCGCCGCGCTCGTCGGCCGGGCGTGTGCCCACGTACCGGTAGCGGAGGCCGGCAGTCAGCCGGCCGAGGTCCCGCACGGTCAGGCCGCCGGCCGAGGTGATCGCCGGCGCGAGGGGTATCCGGTGCTGCCCCGGCGGCGCGTCGCGGAAGCGGCCCCGGGCCAGGGTCAGGTCGGCGTCGAGCCAGAGCCAAGGCGCCAGGCGCCAACGGCCTTCGAGGTCGAGCCCCACCCGCCGGGTGCGCCCGCTCGCTTCGGTGCCGCCTTCGTCTCCCTGGTAGACCAACTCACGCTCGAGGTCCAGGAGCCAGAGCGCGGCGGCCAGGCTCCCACCTCGCCAACTGCGCCGGGCCCCGACCTCGGCTCCCACCGCCCGGGGGAGCGCCTCCGAGGGCCCGGTGGCCCGCACCGCCGCCCGGGCGTCGTTGGAATGGAAGCCCACGCCCGCCGCGGCGAACAGCGTGGTGCTGGCCCCCAGCTGCTGGGCCACGCTCGCCCGCGGGCTCAGTCGGCCGTACCAGCGCTCGGCGGAGCGGCCCGGTCGGACCATGCGGTCGCTGACATCGAATCGGAAGACGTCACCCCGGATGCCGAGCATGAGCCGCAAGGTCGACGCAAGCTCGAGCTCCTCCCGCCACCAAGCGAACCCGTGCTGCTGCGACAGGTCGGCCAGCGCCACGGGTGTCCTGCGGGCCCGCCGGACCTGGCGATGGAGCTCGACGTCGGCGGCATCGGTGCGGAGCCCGAGGCCGACGGCCCGCCATCCCCGGACCCCGACGAGGCCGCCGGGAGTGACCCGGCTGGCCTGGATGCCCGCGAGCACCCGGTCATCTACCTGCTCGATCCCATCGCCGTCCAGCGTGTCGGCCAGGAAGAAGGTGAAGTTCGAGTAGAGCCGGAACCGGTAGCGAACGCCGTAGGCACGCAGCTCCCACCGCTGCGCGGCCCCGGGGTCCGAGCGGAGCGCGGCGCTCAACTCGTAGCGCTCGGTCGATCCGCCCTCCGAGGGGTCGATCGCGCCGAAACGGGAGATCGTGCCCGCACGCACCGCCCGCTCCGGGACCTGTCCGGACGCGTTCCAGCGAGCCGCGAAGCCGGAGGACGCGACCACCAGCTCCCGCTCCGGCCCGAGCGGGGTGGTCCATTTCCCAAACCCGGCCAGCCGTCGGTACCCCTGAGGGGCGTCGAACGGCCCATCGGTTGCGTGGCCAGCGAGTCCCAGATAGCCCCCCGGACGTCCCACGCCGCCGCCGAACGGGGCGAGCACCCGGAGGTGCGCGGTCCCGAAGCTGCCGCCCCGGAGCTCGAGTTCGCTCCGCGCCAGCCGGGCCCGGGTGTGGAACGCCACCGCGCCGGCAGTCGCGAGGTCGCCGTCTTGCGGGTCGTACGGCCCCTTGCGGAATTCGACCCGGTCGACCACCTCGGGCAGGAGGAAGTGCAGGTCGGCGTAGCCCTGGCCGTGGGCGTGCGAGACGATGTTCACCGGCGTGCCATCGACCGAGATCGCCACGTCGGTCCCGTGGTCGGCATCGAACCCGCGGAGGAAGATCTGCTCCGCCTTGCCTCCCCCCGCGTGCTGGGCGATCACCAGGCCGGGCAGCAGCCGGAGCAGTTCCTGGGCCGATTCGCGGGGCCTCAGCCGGAGATCGAGCGCGCGCACCACCCGCGAGGAGGCGGCGGAGTAGGCTCGCTCGGCCGAGAGGGTGATCTCCTCCAGGGCCACCGGGGCGACGTCGAGCCGGATCGTGACGGTGTCCTGGCCCGGCGCCACGGTCACGGTCTCCGGGGCGAAGCCGATACTCGCGGCCGCCAGGGTGGCCGGTCCCGGCCCGAGCCGCAACCGGAAGCCGCCGTCGGGACCGGTGGCGACGGTCGCGCCAGCGGGGGCGAGCGCCCGCACCACGGCGGCCTCGAGCGCCGTGCCGTCAGCGGCACCGATCACCCGGCCGCGGATGAGACGGGACGGCGCCCCGTCCTGCTGGGCCGCGAGCGTCGCGTCCGACCCCCCCCACGGCACCGCGAGCGCCGTGATGATCCATGCCGCCGCGCGGGCGCATCGCCCCTGCCGCAGCTCCATCCCACAGGCTCCTTGGGTCCCAAGCCCCGGTGCGTTGCGAGCCGTTTCCCGGCCCCACCTGGTCTACGGATGTCGCCTGGCATCGGATGCGGGAGATCCGGTTCGGCCGATCGGACGTAGGTAAGGAGGAGCGCCGTCCGCCACCACGCCGGCCCCGCCGAATCCCACCGACACGGAGGTCGCCATGCGCAGGATCACCCACGCCTTCCGACGCGCAGTCGCCGCTTCGGCCGCCATCGGCGCCCTGGGCGCGGCGGGCATCGCGCTCGGCTCCGACCACCAGGACATTCCCGAGGTCGAGCTCAACCCGAGGATGGACCTGACCGATGTCTATGCCTTCCCCGGCTCCAGCCCGGACCGGATCGTGCTGGTCATGAATACGCGGGCCTTCCTCACGCCGGCCCAGACCCCGGGGGCCAGCTTCGACCCTGATCTCCTCTACCAGTTCAAGATCGACAACACCGGCGACGCCGTGGAGGACCGGGTGCTCCAGATCACCTTCCGGGACGGCGGGGCCGGCCAGGCCGTCGAGCTGCGGGGGCCCGTCGCGCCACCGGTGACCGGGGCGATGATGAACACGCTGGCCGACGTGGCGCCGGAAGTCGCGGGCCCGATCAACACCGTGCTCGGCCCGGCCAACGGGGTCCAGGTATTCGCCGGCCCCCGGGACGACCCGTTCTTCCTGGATCTCGAGGCGGCGTTCTGCATCCTCCCAGATCGGAAGCCGGTGACCGGCCCGCTGGCCGAGCCCTGCGCGCTCCCCGCGAACCCGAACCCGCCGTTCTACTTCCGCAATCCCGGGGTGAACTATATCACGGGCTTCAACGTGCTCGCGATCGTGGTCGAGCTGCCCGTGTCGCGGCTCACCGAAGGCGGTGGTTCCACCCTCGGGGTCTGGGGCACCATCAGCCGTTGAGCGTCAGGCACCACACCGACCGAGGAGACCGACCATGACGTCCCACTGCCTTCGCCGGCGCGCCCCGGCGACCGCGGCCGCCCTCTTCGCCCTGGTCCTTGCCGCGGGGTGCGGCGACGACGATGACAACGGCACCGGGCCGGTCGAGGCCCGGGCCTTCAACCAGATCCAGCGCCTCGGCAACCCCTTGGTGAGCGAGGTGCTGCTGGCCAAGCGAAGCCATGCCACCCATGGCAGTATCGGCCCGGCGGACGATGCCGCCCTGATCGGCGCCGAGGCGAAGAGCTTCATCACCACCGTCGCCGGGCGCAGCCAGGCCTATGCCGACGCGATCGCCCCGGCGCTCATCCCTGACATGTTGCGGATCCAAACCGACAAGGACCCGACCACGGCCGGATGGCTCTCGTGGCTGCCGCAGCTCGGCGGCGGTTGGGGTGGGCGCAGGCTCACCGACGACGTCGTCGACCTGGCGCTACTCGCCGTCTTCGGGGATCCCTTCGGGCTCGAGCCCGCCACCGCGACGCCGGGGCTCACCACCGACAACGTGGCGAGCGACTCCCCGGTCCTTCCAGCGTTCCCCTACCTCGGCGCCCCGAACTGAGCCGTGCGGTCTCCGTCGGCGGCCGGGGCGGGGGGGCGGCCGGGCGCGGTCCCGGCCCACCGTCAGCCTACGACCAGGCCCCGCCGCCTCGTGGCCGCGATCCTGCTGGCCGTGGGCCTCGGGGCGGGGGCCGGGCTGGCGGGACGCCGCGCCACGGCGCCGCGACTCCCG
>DATLZT010000210.1:0-3992 GCA_035573835.1 Gemmatimonadales bacterium | reverse complement strand
GGCCGGTGGTGGCCGGCGCCGCCGCGCCCGGCGCCGGGCGCGGGACCGAGGCCACGCCGCCCACCGGTCCGAAGGTCACCGCGGCGATATACTGCAGGTCGGTGTAGGCGCCGGCTTCGATCTCCTCGAGCGTGGGGGTCGGATCGTCCAGCCACGAGACGGCGGTCGAGAGCCGCGGATAGTCCGGTTCGAAGAGCGACTTGAACTCCACGGTCTGGTCGTGCCGGAATACCAGGTCGTACAGCGGCCGGTAATCCTGCGGGTCGCGCCAGAGGAACGCGAACAGCTTGTAGTCGCCGTTCTGGACGTACCGGTTGGTCATGTAGCCTTCGACGAAGGTGCCGTCGGCGTAGGAATCGTTGGTGAGGGTGCCGTTCGGCGTCACGGCACCGAGCGCCGGGATGTAGACGTTCCCGTTCGGCTCGAGCACCCAGAGGTCCACGTCGGCGCCGGCGTCCACCGCGGCCGGATCCCACACCAGGTAGGCCTCGAAGCGGCCGTCGCCCTGGTCGGTGTGCGGCACGGCGGTCTGTCCCTGGAGCCAGTCCGTGAGGAAGAGGGTCCAGGCCTTGTTGGGGTTCATCGCCTGGTAGGCGGCCAGGCTCCGCCGGCCCTCGGCCCCGAGCTGGTCGCCGTTCAGGCCGCTCGGCATCACGATGTTGAGGCCGGTCGAGCGGGAGACGTCCGGCGCGCCCTGGCCACCGCCGGTGCCGTTTCGCGCCTTGTTGGCCACCCGGAAGCTCCCCGTGGCCCGGGCCTTCAGCGCGTCGATGGTGCCGTGGAGCGCCGGGTCCGAGACCTGGCCCCGCAACTGGTCGAGGAAGTCCACCAGGTCGGTCAGCTCGGGCATCGAGTACTTCTGGCTCGCGCTCGCGGCGGCGGCGATCGCGGGCCGCAAGGTTCCGAGATTGCCGCGGAGGGCGGTCGCCAGCGCGTCGAGCGAGGATTCGAAGGCGCCGAAGCCGGCCAGCTCATAGGCCGAGATCGTGGTCGACGCCCGGTCGCCCTGGTAGGAGGCGTGGAACCGGTCGACGATCAGCCCGGCCACGGTCCGCGCGTCGGCGGTGGGATTGGCCTGGATCGCGTCGATGACGGCGGTGTAGGGGTTCCCCTCCCCCGGCACCACCTCCTCGGAGAACACCGCGTAGTTGGCCAGGCCGGCCAGCTGCACCAGGGTCTCGTAGCCCGCCATCAGGCACATGTCGAAATCGATGACGTCGAGCGCCGGCAGGCCCTGGAGCGCCGCCCGGAGGTCGGCGAGCGACATGAGCTCGCTGCCCGCCGAGGTCTCGTCCTGCAGCAGCCCCACGTAGCCCCCGCCGTGGTTCCAGAGCACGAGGAGGTAGCGCTTCGCCGGATAGGTCTGGCGCGCCCACTGGACGAATTCCCGGAGCTGCGCCGGGTCGGTCATGTCCCGGTTCCCGATGTCCGTCGTGGTGCCGTTGGGGCCGGTGGTCGGCGTCCCCTGGCCGTCGACGGCGTAGCGGAACGTGTTGAAGTTCGGCCGGTTGAAGCAGGAGGCGTCGCAGTCGTACTGCGCCAGGGCCGCCGGGCTGAACTCGGCCTGGACGACGACGCTCACCTTCGGATCGACCCCGGCCGCTTCCATCTCGTCGATGTCCCGGATACCCTCGACCGCCAGGTTGTTATCCGCGGCCATGTAGACCATCACGGTCCACTCCCGGGCGGCCGGATTGCCGGGGTTCCCGGGATTTCCGGGGTTGCCGGGGCCGGTGGGATCGCCGTCGCCCCCGCCGCACCCGGCGCCTGCCAGCAGGGCGAGCAGCAACAGGGGAAGCGGTCGGGCCACGAGCCGGCGCGACAGGTACCTCATCGATGTGCTCCTCTCACAAGGGTGTCGTCACGGCGGCGCCGGCGCCACCGGCGGTGTCCGCCCGCGCCTCGGCGTCGGGGAGGCGCTCGCCCGGCTCGTCCGGGAACGGGAGGTCGATCACGCCGTCGGTGCCGATCGGTGGAGCACGCTCCACCGGGCGCTCGACCTCCCGCAGCCGATGGCACCGGATGGTGGCGGCGATCCAGACGTCGTCGGCGGTGTGGCCGCTCACGGTCAGCATCGTGACGCCATCCGACTCGCTCACCGAGACCATGCCGGCGCCCCGCGGGTGTAACGCACCGACCCGGGTTTCGATCTCATGGTCGGCGCCGTCGAACAGGCTTCCGAAGACCAGCCCGAGGTAGAAGGCCCTCGTGGCCCGACCGGGAGGATGGGCGTCGGGGACGACGAGCTGGAGGCTGCCGAGCCGCCCGTGCTGCCCCCGGTCGGCGAACTGCGTCGCCCAGCTGTCGAGGCCCACGATGCCCCGGGCGCAGGCCACCTCCCCGGAGCTCACCTCGTAACGCCCCGCGTTGGGCCCGCCGCTCACGGTGAGCTGGATCGCCGTGACGACCTCCCCCGCCGGTCCGGGAGCCTGCTCGGGGCAGGCGGCGGTGGCGAGCAGCGCCAGCGGGAGCGAGCGTCCGGCGAGGCGGGCCCAGTCGCGGCGGTGATTCACCGCGCCGGCTCGAGCTTCAGGTCGGAGATCACGCCGCCCGGGGCGCCCGCGTTCGCGGTGAAGCTGCCGGAGACGGTGACCGCGAGCTCGGTCTCGGGATCCTCCATGACGACGCCAAGCGCGTCGAACTCGAACGTCCCCTTCACCTGGTTCCCGCTCGAGGCGGAGAAGGTGACGGTGCCCGCCTGGCCGAGGAAGAACGCGTCGGGGTCGTCGGGGTCCCCACTGTAGATGACGATCACGAACTCGCCCGCCGCCGGCTCCTCCGACGCCACCACGTCGTAGGTTCCCTGACCCGGCCGCTGCCCCGGCGTCACGAAGAGCATCGTCCCCTCGTCGCCCGTCTCGGTGAACGTGAGCTGGAAGACCGAGCCGAGATCGGGGTCGGTGACCTGGGCGAAGGAGGCGGTGCCGTTCATGTCGCCCTCGAGGTCGCCGGTCACCGTCGCCGAGAAGCCCGGCTGGCCGGGGTTGCCGGGCCCGGTCGGATCCTTGTCGTCGCCGCCGCCGCAGGCCGCGAGGAAGACGGTGGCGCCCAACGCGAGCAGGTGCTTGCGGGTCATGGATCAGCTCCTCTCAGGGGGTCCAGGGCCGTAGCCCGGTGGTCGGGTCACGTCGCGGCGACTTGCTCGCCTCGAACGCGGCGGGTAAAATGGGACGCGCGATCACCCGCCGATCAGTCGCTCGTCAACTGTCGATCAACCGGCACAACTTGTTGCGACTCAAGACTTTCGGGGGGCTTGCCATTCACCGCGACGGGGCACCGCTCGCGGGGGCGGCGGCCCAACGACGGCGGCTCGCCCTGCTCGCCCTGCTCGACGGCGCTGGCGACCGGGGGCTCACCCGCGAGAAGCTGCTGGGCCTCCTCTGGCCCGAAGCGGAGCCGGAAAAGGCGCGGCGAGTCCTCGCCCAGTCGCTCTACGCCCTCCGGCGGGAGCTCGGGAGCGAGGATCTCTTCCTCGGGACCAACGAGGTGCGGATCAATCCGGCGGTGCTGCGGAGCGATCGGACCGAGTTCGCCGACGCCCTGGCCGCCGGCAGGCTGGAGGAGGCCGTCGCGGTGTACGAGGGGCCCTACCTGGACGGCTTCTATCTGAATGAAGCGCCCGAGTTCGAGCGCTGGGTGGAGACCGAACGGGCCGTCCTGGCGCACGACTACGCGGGGGCGCTCGAGCGGCTGGCGGAGCGGGCCAGCGCCGCGGGGGACTTCCGGGGTGCGGTGGGGTGGTGGCGGCGCCTCGCCGCGGCGGATCCGCTCAATTCCCGGGTCGCGGTCGGGCTCATGCGCGCGCTCGCGAACGCGGGCGACCGGCCCGCCGCCCTCCAGCATGCCCGGGTCTTCGAGACCCTGCTCCGCGAGGAGCTGGACGTGCCCCCGGATCCCGAGGTGGTCCGGTTGGCGGGCGAGCTCAGGCGGGAGGACACCACCCGGGCTTCCACCGCGGATCGTCCCCGGTCGTCAGCCCTCGCCGAGCCTCG
>DATLZT010000209.1:0-5349 GCA_035573835.1 Gemmatimonadales bacterium | reverse complement strand
CCGTCGCCGAGGCGCTCGCCACCCTGCTCGAAGGCACCGGGTTCTCCTACCGGCCCGGCAGCCACGAGGTCATCCTCGCCCCCACCACCCGCGCACCACGCACGCCCACGGCCACCGGACCCGCCGCGGCGCCGCCCACGGAGCCCGCGCCGGCGGCCGACCCGCCGGAACAGCAGGCCGTCCTCACCGGCACCGTCACGGCCACCACCGGCGCGCCCGTGCCCGACGCCTCCGTCCGGCTCGTCCGCGCCCGGGTCGCCACCGTCACCGACGCCGCCGGCCGCTACCGGCTCATCGTGCCGGGCCCACGCCTCGCGCCCGGGCCCGACACGCTCCGCGTCGACCGCATCGGCTACGCCTCCACCGCCACGCCCGTCGAGCTCCGGCCCGGCGAGCTCCGAGTGGACGTCCGGCTCGCCCTCCAGGCCGTGCCGCTCGACCAGATCGTCGTCACGGGGACCGCCGGGAACCAGCAGCGCCGCGCCCAGGCCGCCGTCGTCGCCAGCATCGACGCCGCCGACCTCCTCGCCCGCTCACCCGTCACGAACGTCTCCCAGCTCCTCGAGGCCCGTCTCCCCGGGATCTCCGTCACCCAGAGCTCCGGCACCACCGGGGCCGGCTCCCGCATCACGATCCGCGGCGCCGCCTCGATCTCGCTCTCCAACCAGCCGCTCGTCTTCATCGACGGCGTGCGCGCCGAGGGCGGCCCCCGCAGCCTCGTCAACGTGAGCGGCGGCGCCACCGTCGGCCAGGCACCCAGCGCGCTCGACGACCTCAACCCGGACGACATCGAACGGATCGAGATCGTCAAGGGGCCCGCCGCCGCCACGCTCTACGGCGCCGACGCCTCCGCCGGGGTGATCCAGATCATCACGAAGCGCGGCCGCCTCGGCCGGAGCGGCTTCTCCCAGGACGTCGCGCTCGAGTACGGGACCGTGGACCCGGCCTTCACCGTCCCCACCAACTACGCACGCTGCACCGCCGCCCTCGTCCAGCCCAACAGCCCGAACCCGCTCTGCCGCGGCCAGCCCGAAGGGACCGTCATCTCCGACAACCCCGCCCGCCGCATCGGCGCCTTCCGCGACGGCTGGCTGGGATCGTTCCGCTACAGCGCCCGCGGCGGCGGCGAGAACTTCGGCTACTTCCTCTCCGCCAGCCTCGCCGACGAGCAGGGCACCACCCGGAACAACACGCTCAAGCAGCGGACCGGCCGCGCGAACGTCACCTTCGCGCCCACCGAACGGCTCGCCTTCGACGCGGCGTTCGCGATCAGCCGCACCGAGTACGACCTCCCCCGCAGCGACCAGGACGCCTACGGCTACTACGTCCAGAGCATCCTCGGCTCCCCACTCACCGTGCGCGAGGGGCCGGACGGCTCGCTCACCGGCGGGCTCCTCTTCGCCAGCTCGTCCCTCGAATCGCTCTCCGCCATCACCTCCCGCGCCTCCGCGCTCCGGCTCACCCCCTCCCTCCAGATCCGCTACGCGCCCCGCCCCTGGCTCACCCACCAGCTCACGCTCGGCGCCGACCTGACCGAGGCCACCGGCTTCCAGCACTTCCCCAAGAACGACCTCGGCTGGTACCCGGACCGGCTCGCCAGCGGGAACGGCGACGTGACCCACACCCGCGAGGACGACCGCTCCTACACCGTGGACTACCTCGGCAACCTGCGCGCGAGCTTCGGCCGCGAAGGGGAGTTCTCCTCCAACCTCTCCTTCGGCAGCCAGTACATCCACCGCGTCAACAACCGGCTGTCCGCCTTCGGCGCCGGGCTCGTCTCCAACGACGCCGTGCTCGTCACGAACGCCGCGCTCAGCACCGTCGGCCAGGGCTACGCGGAGTCCCGCGCGCTCGGCCTCTTCCTCCAGGAACAGATCGGGTACCGCGACCGGATCTTCCTCCAGCTCGGGCTCCGCGCCGACCGGAACTCCGCCTTCGGCGAGGAGGTCGGCACCTTCTACCTCCCCAAGATCGGGGCGTCCTACGTGATCTCCGACGAGCCGTTCTGGCGCCCGCTCGCCGGCACGATCCCCACCCTCCGCCTCCGCGCCGCCTACGGGACCACCGGCCGGTCGCCCGCCGCCGGGACCTCGCTCCGCACGTACGCCACCGGCCGCTACGTCACCGACGCCGGCGCCCTCGAGCTCGGGATCGTGCCGGCCAACCCCGGCAACCCCGACCTGCGGCCCGAGCGCGGCAAGGAGCTCGAGGCCGGCCTCGACGCGGGGTTCCTCGGCGACCGCCTGGGGATCGAGCTGACCTTCTTCGAGAAACGGAGCACCGACCTGCTCGTCTCCGTGCCGATCGCGCCGTCCAGCGGGTTCCCCTCCGGCCCGCTCGCCAACCTCGGCGAGGTCACCAACCGCGGGATCGAGCTGCTCGCCCGCGCCACGCCGGTCAACCGCCGCGCCCTCGTCTGGGACATCGCCCTCAACGCGAACACGCTCCACAACGAGATCCTCGACCTCGGCACCGCCGGCACCTTCATCAACAACTTCCGCGCGTTCGTGCCCGGCCGGCAGATCGCCGCATGGTGGGTCCACCGCGTCCGCCGCGTGGACACCGCCAGCGGCCGCGCCATCGTCTCCGACACCGCCGAGTTCGCCGGCAACCAGCTCCCCACCCTCCAGGGCAGCCTCGCCTCCACCCTCACCCTCCTCCGCAACCTCCGCATCTACGCGCTGCTCGAAGCGAAGAGCGGATACCGCGTCTACAACCTGAACCAGGAGTTCCGCGACCGCAGCGCCCGCTCCTCCGCCCAGGTCAACCTGCCCCCGGAGCAGGGCGGCTACCCGCCCGAAGAACGGATCCGACGACTCGGACCCTACACCGCCGAGACCACCGGCCAGCCCGTCGGCGTCGGGAACGTCAAGGAGCCCTACCTCCAGAAGGGCGACCACATCCGCTTCCGCGAGCTCAGCATCACCCTCACCCTCCCCACCACCCTCGCCCGCCGCGCCGGCGCCCGCGCCGCCACCCTCCTCCTCGGCGGACGCAACCTCGCCCTCTGGGCACCCCACTACGAGGGACACGACCCGGAAGTGCTCGGAGTCGGAGCCCAACCGACCGGGCTCAGCCAGCTCTTCCAGGCCGACGTCTTCACCACCCCACCCGCCCGGCGCTGGATCGCCCGGCTCAACCTCCAGTTCTGAGGGAGCACCCGATGCGCACGCTCCGCCCGATCCTCCGCCACGCCGCCGGCACCTGCGCCCTGCTCGCCGCCGCCGGCTGCGAGCTCGACGTCGCCAACCCCGGCATCGTCGACGGCGCCACCCTCGACCCCGTCGCCGACGCGCGCACCCTCTCCATGTCCGCCCAGCAGAACTTCTACGCCGCCTACGCCACCTTCACCTACGCCTCCGGCCTCTACTCCGCCGAGCTGTGGACCGGCGCCGTCCGCCAGGAGCTCAACGACATCGCCCGCCGCGCGATCGTCGACACGAACATCGACCTGAACGCCCTCCTCTGGGCACCGCTCCAGCTCGCCCTCGCCACCAACGAGGAGGTCACCCAGATCCTCCGCAACACCCCCGACGCCGACACGAACATCCACGCCGCCCGCTCCTCGCTCTGGGCCGGATTCGCCCTCACCCTCCTCGCCGAGAGCTTCTGCCAGGGCGTCATCCGCACCGGACCCCCACTCACCCCCACCCAGACCCTCGACTCCGCCATCACCCGCTTCCAGCGCGCCGCCCAGATCGCCGACCGGCTCACCGGCGCCGAGGCCACCAAGATCGCCACCGCCGCACGCGTCGGGCTCGCCCGCGCCTACCTCCAGAAGGGCGACCTCACCAGCGCCGCCACCACCGCCGCCACCGTCCCCGCCACCTTCACCGCCAACGCGATCTACGTCGACGACCCCCAGAGCCGCGGCCGGACCGGCAACACCGTCTTCGGGCTCTCCGCCGGCAACACCCAGATCGTCCCCGCGCCCTACCGCGCCCTGAACGACCCGCGCGTCCCCTACGCCGACGCCGGCACCAACGCGCAGGACGGGCGGAACCGCCTGTTCCGCCAGCGCAAATACACCTCCTTCGCCTCGCCCATCCGCATCGCGTCCGGACTCGAGGCGCGCTATATTGCCGCCGAGGCCCGGCTGGGGCTGGGCGACCCGGGGCCGGCGCTCGCGCTGATCGCCGAGCGGCGGGCCGCGGGTGGTCAGCCGCCGTTTGCCGGGGGTGGTGCGGCGGCGGTGCTGGCGGAGCTTCTGGATCAGCGGGCGCGGGATTTCTGGTTGGAGGCGAAGCATCTGGGGGACGCGCTCCGTCATCCGGCCGCCACGCCGTACGTGCCGCCGGAGGGGGCGCCGTTCTACAAGCCGGAGCAGGGGGCCTTCGGCCCGTTGCGCTGTCTCGAGGTCCCCTTCGTCGAGAAGGCGAACAACCCCCACTTCCGCTGATCGGCCCATGGCGATCGTTCCCGTCCCCAGGCGGGGCTGGCCGGGCCGGGGGCGGGGCGGGCGGGTCGGGGCGCGGGCGGTGCGGCTCGCGCTCCTGCTCGTCGCGTCTGTCGTCCTCGGGGCCCGGCCGTCCTCCGCGCAGCTCCGGTACGAGGAGCCCGAGTGGTATCTCCGTGTCGAGCGTGGCTGCCGGCTGTTCGTGCAGGAGTATGGGCGGGGGCGGGACACGCTGGTGGTGCTGCACGGCGGGTGGGGCGCGGAGCATTCGTACCTGCTCGGCGCGTTCGAGGGGTTGGAGGACCGGTTCCACCTCGTCTTCTACGACCAGCGCGGCTCGCTCCGCTCGCCCTGCCCGGACAGTCTGATCTCGGTGGACGCGCACGTGGCGGACCTCGAGCGGCTGCGCGCGGAGCTCGGGCTCGAGCGGGTGACGCTCGTGGGCCATTCGATGGGGACGCGGCTCGCCATGATGTACCTGGCCGCGTACCCGGAGCGGGTGGGCGGGCTGGTCCTCCTGGCGCCGGCCTCGCTCGCCCCGCGGCCGCCGGAGCGGGTGGACAGCGCGCTCGCGGCGCGGCTCGGGCGGGACCTCCAGGCGTTCATGTCGCGGCCCGCGGTCGAGGCGGAGCTCCGGCGGGCGGGGCTCGGTCCCGACTCGAGCCGCTGGTCGGACGAGCAGCGCACGGTCGCGTGGCGGATCCGGTTCGCCGGCGTGAACCTCTACCACGTCGAGCGCTGGCGGATGCTGGAGGGCGGCCAGGTCTATTACAGTCGTGCCGCGGGCGAGGCGGCCGCCCGGAGCGCGCCGCGCGACTACGACTACACCCCCGCGCTCGCCGCCCACCGCTGCCCGGTCTGGATCCTCCAGGGCGACCACGACTACGGCACGCTCGCCGTCGAGCTCCAGCGCCGCTGGGTCCGCGAGGTCCCGAATGTGCGCCACGTCGTGA
>DATLZT010000208.1:0-10851 GCA_035573835.1 Gemmatimonadales bacterium | reverse complement strand
CGGGTCACCTCGCGCCCGCCGGCGCCGGTGAGCGGGTCGAGCCCGAGCCGGTCCCAGACCCGATCCGGGATCTCGCGGCACCGGTGCGGTTCGAGCCAGGCGAACACCGCGACCGCCCCGGCCAGCAGCGGCTGGTCCTCGCCCAGCCGCGCGAGCAGCCGGTCCCAGTCGAGGTCCGGCAGGGTCGCGTCCAGGAGGTTCACCACGTCGATCCAGTCGCAGCGGGCGCGCTGGAAGACATAGAGTTTGTTCCAGATCAGCTCCTCGGCGGGGATGGCCCGGAGCCGCTCGCCGTGGATCACCATCGGGGCGCCGCGGTCCAGCCACCCGGGATCGACCACGGCACGGAGATTCGCCATGGCCCAGATCGCGTCGACGATGATGTCGTCCCGGTGGCCGCGATAGATCCAGGCGCGGTCATACGGCTCGCGGTCGTGGAGGTCGCTGAGCCCCGCCCGCGTCATCGCCTCCACCATGGCGTGGCGGCTCTCGGGCAGGATGTAGAGGTCGAGATCCTTGGTGTTCCGGAGATCGCCGACGTAGGCCGCCAGGCCGAAGGCGCCGCCCACCGCGAAGCCGATGGCGGCTTCGCGCGCCTCGGTGATCACCCTCGCGTACACCCGCCACTGGTCTTCCGGGATCCGGTGCGACCAGTCCACCGCCGCGGACTCCGGCGGAGCGGTCCGACCCGTCGTCGCCATGGGAGCTCCCCGACCCGATGGGGCACGATACCCCGTGCTCGGGCGACGGGATCCCGGGGCCCGCGGCGAAACGCGCGGCGATCCGTCGGATCGCCGCGCGTCGAATGACCGAGGAGCCCCGCGAAGCGCCGCTCAGGAGTCCCCGGGCCGGGGCCGGAGGGTGCTGTCGGCCGGGGTGTAGCGGTCCGCCTGCCAGGAATCCATGCGGTAGATCGTCCCGCCGCTGTCGTGGCGCACCCAGAAGCCCCCTGCGGTGGAATCGAAGAGCAGCGTCAGGAGCGGCCGCTCGCCGGCGCCGAGCACCCAGAGGCGGCGGTCGGCCGGGGTGAACCGGGCCGAATCGGCCTGGGTCGCGGTGGCGAATCCGGAGGCGGAGACGTCGCGGAGCTGGCCCAGCAAGCTGGCCACCGCGGCGGAGTCCGCCGGCCCGCCGCGGTCGAACGCCCAGCTCGCGTCCTGCTTGCGGACGCGGTACGACGCGCGGCCCCGGGCGATCTCGACGGCCGTGACACTCTCGGGCTGCACCGCGGCGATGCGCTTCTCGCGCCAGTCGTCGACCCGCCGCTCGAGGAGGGTGGGGAAGGCGCCGCGGAGGGCGTAGACCGCGTCGTCGTCGGCCCGCCGGGCGTAGACGCCGTCGAAGTCGCGGGTCCGGTGGCCGGTCACGAGGTCGAGCACGGTCCGCCCGCCACCCACCAGCCGGAGCCGGGTGCCGCCGCTGTCGACGCCGAGTCGACCGTGGGAGCCGGGGCTCTGCGCCACCAGTTCGCCGCCGGCCGCGGTGTCCCGGAGGGCCACCAGCAGGTCGCCCACGGCGCCGGCGGCGGCGGGGTGGCCGTTCACCGTCCAGCGGCCGGGCCCCGACTTGGCGAGGCGCGTGGTCTCGGCGGCCCGGGTCAGCACGATCGAGTCGACGGCCGCGGTGTCGACCGCCGGGAGCGCGAGGCGCTCCTCCTCGCCCTCACCCAGTCGACGGCCCACGGCCACCGCGCCCCAGAGGGCGAGGAGCACGGCGAGGGCGACCGCGAGCCGGAGCAGCTGCTTCGGGGTCATGCGGTGATCATCTCCCCGGCCGCGAGCGGCCGGTACGGCTCCTGGGTCCGGCGCCGGCGACGGATCAGCCGGATCAGTCCGGCCACCGCTACCAGCGCGGGGACGCCGACGACGTTGGCGTATTTCACTCCCTCACGCGCCGCCGCGCTCTCGAACACCAGCGCGGGCGGCCGGCGGTCCTTGGAGCGGATCGCGATCAGCGACTCGTCCTGGGAGAGCCAATCGACCGCGTTGAGGGCGAAGGCCAGGTTCTGCGGCGCCCCGCGGACGAAGCGATCACTGGCGAACTCCGCGTTGCCCACCACGACCACCCGCCCCCGCGCCGTGGTGTCGGCGCCGGCACCGCGGACCACCTGCGCCGCGAGGAGCCGCGGGCCGAGGCTGTCGCGCGGCCAGTCGCGGTTCGGGTCGATCGTGACGTCGCCGGTGAAGGCGCCGGCGGCCTGGCTCGACACGAGGAGCGGGGTGACGCTGCCCGCGGCCGCCTTGCTGGTGTCGACGCTGCTCGCCCAGGTGAGCACCACGTCGTCGACCTCCTGGTTCACCACCGACGCGCCGGTGCTGCGGGCCCGGAGGAACAAGGGGTACTGGGCCAGCACGCGGCCGAAGTCGGTGGAGAGGGGGACGATCTCGTTGGCCACCAGGTCGTAGACCATGTCCGAGCGGATCGACACGCCGAACCGCTCCAGCAGCGCGTTCCAGGCGACCGGCTTCGGACTGGCCATCGGGAGCTGGGGCGAGAGGGCCATGCCGCCCGCCAGGATCAGCGCCCCGCCGCCCCGGGCGAAGACCCGCTCCAGCCGGGCCCGGGCCGCCGGGTCGAGCGAGTCGGGGGAGCCCAGGAGCACCACGGCCGCCACGTCGTCGGTCGGCTGCGCGGTGTCCGCGAGGGTGAAGGGCCGGACGTCGTACGACTTGCCGAGTTGCTCCTCGAGGGCCCGGAAGCTCAGCCCTGCCGCGGTGGTGGCGTCGACCAGCCCGACGACCGGCTTCCTGGTCCGGGAGAGGTTGCGGATCGCGGCGGCGATGCGGTACTCGAGGTCGTCGGTGCGCCGGATGAACGGGATGGTCTCGACCTGGTCGGCGTACTGCACCGCGAGGCCGAGGTATCCCTCCTTCACCCGGAGCTCGGACTGGCCCAGCACGTTGAACTGGACCGGCTGGATGCCGAGGCTCTGGGCGTCGCGGCGGGCGGCGTCGCTCTCGGCGGGATCGCGCGCAACCACCCGCACCCTGCCCCGGCCCGCCGCGCGGAGATCCCGGAGGAGGTCGTCGACGTCCCGCTTCATCAGGGACACCTCGGTCGGGAGCTCCCGCGAGGCGAAGAGCTTGATGGTGACGATGTCGTCGGCGCCGCGGACGATGTCCCGGGTGGCATCGGAAAGGGTGTAGGCCTTCCCCGGCGTGAGGTCGAGCCGGCCGCCGATGTAGCTCCCGAGCAGCGTGGTCACCAGCAACACGGCCACCAGGAGGCCCACGCCGAGGCGGAGCCGCCGGAGGCCGGGCGACGCGGGGGCGAGCTTGCGCCCCAGGAGCGCGCCGTAGGCCAGCGCCAGGAAGACGCCGGCGAGCGAGACGAAGTAGAGCGCGTCGCGGAGATCGATCACCCCCCGGCCGATGTTCTCGAAGTGGGAGAGCACGCCCAGTCGGGCGGCGAGGGCGCCGAGGGTGGCGGGGAGCCCCACGATCAGGGGATCGAGTCCCACCAGGATCAGGAGGAACATCACGGCCACGGCGGCGATGAAGGCGGTGATCTGGCTCCGCGTGAGGCTCGACGCCCAGACGCCGACGCCGGCGAGCCCCACCGCGAGCAGCATCGCGCCGACGTACTGCGCCGCGATCGGTCCCCAATGGAGATCGGCGCCGATGGCAAGGCCCAGGGGGATCGGTAGCGTGAGCGCCAGGGCAGTCCAGAGGAAGAGCACGCTTCCGAGGTACTTGCCGAGCAGGAGCTCGAGCTCGGAGAGCGGCTGGGCCAGGACCACCTCGAGCAGCCCGCTCCGGGTATCCTCGGCCAGCGTCCGCATGGTGACCGCCGGCACGAAGAAGAGGAACACCCAGGGGAGCAGGTCGAGCATCGGCCGCAGGCTCGCGGCCCCGGACAGGTACGCCTGGCGGAAGAAGAGGAACGCGTTTGCCGCCAGGAAGACCACCAGCAGCACGTAGCCCGTCGGGTGGTCGAAGAGCGCCTTGAGCTCGCGGCGCGCCACGGTCCAGATCCGGCTCATGCGCTCACCTCCGCCGCGGTGAGTTGACGGAAGAGGTCCTCCAGATTGCCCGTCTCCTGGTGCAGCTCGTAGAGCGTCCACCCCTCCCGTTTGGCCAGCTCGAAGATCCGGGGCCGGAGGTCCTCGCCGCCGGCGACGGTGACGGCGAGACGCACCCGCCCGTCCTCGGCGGCGCGCCGTTCGACCCCCCGCACGCCGGGGAGCGCGGCCATGCGGTCGGCCAGGTCGGCGCCGGCGCCGACCGCCTCCACGCTGATCCGGGCGCCGTCCTTGGCGCGGGTGACTAGCTCCTCCACCGGGCCGTCGGCGACGATCCGTCCCCGATTGATGATCAGCAGGCGCGAGCAGGTGTGCTGCACCTCGGAGAGGATATGGGTGGAGAGGATCACCGTCCGCTCCCGGCCCAGCTCGCCGATGAGCCGGCGGATCTCGACCCGTTGGTTGGGGTCCAGCCCCTCGGTCGGCTCGTCGAGCACCAGGAGGTCGGGGCGGTGCAGGATCGCCGCCGCGAGCCCCACCCGCTGGCGATAGCCCTTGGACAGCTCGCCGATCGGGCGGTGATACACCGCCTCGATGCCGGTCGCCGCCACCGCCTGGTCGGTGGAGCGGCGGCGCTCGGCGCCGTCCAGCCCGCGCAGCCGGCCGACGAACTCGAGGTACTCGTCGACCAGCATCTCCGGGTAGAGCGGATTGTTCTCCGGGAGATAGCCGATCCGGCGCTTCGCCTCGCGGCCCGCGTCGGCCAGGGGGACGCCGTCGAGGCGGATCGTCCCGGTGTCGGGCTCGAGGTACTGGGTGATCATCCGCATGGTGGTGGACTTTCCCGCGCCGTTCGGCCCGAGGAACCCGACCACCTGCCCGCGATCCACCGTGAACGAGACGTCGTCCACGGCGGGGACGGCGTCGTAGCGCTTGGAGACGCGCTCGAGCGTAAGGAGAGACATACCCGCACGCGCTATATTAAGGATGGACGGGCGAGATGTTACTACGGGCGGTTCCGGTAATCAAGGCTCCGGTCCGGCCCGGCGGACCGAGCCGAACGGGGTGGGCACCGGGGGGAGGATGCACGGCGGACCCCACATCCTCGTGGTCGAGGACGAGCCGATCGTGGGCGCCTACGTCGCCCGGCTGCTCCAGCGCCGCGGCTATCGCGTCACGACGGTCGGGAGCGCGTCCGAGGCGCTCGACGCCCTGGAGCGGACCGCCGGCGACGTCCGCCTGATGCTGGCCGACACCCGCCTGCCGGGGATGAGCGGGGCCGAGCTGATCGACGAGGCCCGCCGCCGCTGGCCCCAGCTCCGGATCGTGCGCCTCTCCGGCGCCAACGAGCCGCCCCCCGGCTCGGAACCGTACGGCGAATCGCTCGGTACCGTGCCCTTCCTCGAGAAGCCGTTCGAGCCCGGCGATCTCTTCCGCGTCGTCGAGTCGGCGCTCGGGGGGGCGCCGGGGGGAGCCGCCGCCGATTGACCCCTCCGGCACCCGGCCCCGCTGTCCCCCAGCCGAAACCCCTCCCCTCCCGGCGCCGCAATCGGGCCGATTCCCTCTCCCACCGACCCGTAACAGCCGAGAGCGTCGATGAGCCACCGTCCACCGACCCGGGTTTCCGGCGCTCTGTCCCTCGCCGCCGCACTCCTTGCGGTGCCCACCGCCGGTTCGGTCCGCGCCCAGGTCGCGTCGATCGACCCGCCCCGCGGGGCGGTCGATGCCTTCCCGGTACCCGGGAACCCGTTCACCGATAGCCTCACCGTGCTGGTCTACCGGCCAGCGGGATACGATCCGGCCCCAACCTACCCGGCGCTCTTCACTTACGTGGGGGACCTCTACTTCCGGCGCATGAACCTGCCGCGATACCTCGACTCAGCGATCACCGTGGGGCTCACCCCCATGCTCGCCGTGGGGTTGCCCACGGTCGACTCCCTCGAGGCGTTCCGGGTGGGGAGCCCGGCGGCCGCGGACTTCCAGCGGATCCTCGCCGAGCGGGTACTCCCGGAGATCGAGCGCCGCTATGCCGTGTCGCCGGACCGCGATCGCCGCTGGCTCCTCGGCTTCTCGGCCGGGTAGCCGCGCAGAGTCCCGGTTGGATGTTCCGGGGCGACGGGCAACAGCTGGTATCGGCGGACTTCTCGAACGACGCGCTCGCCCGGGCGGCGGCGGCGGGACCGGGACTTCCCGCATTCTGGTTCATGTGGGGAGGCGAAGCGGATCCGTGGGAGGCCCGCTCCCGACGGTACGGGGCCGGGTTCATGGCGGCCCTCCGCAGCCGGGGGGCGACGGTGGCGGAGCCCCACTATATCCCGGGGAACCACGGGCTCGGGCTCCTCGCCGGCAGCCTCGGCGCCGCGCTCGCCTTCCTGACCGCCGGCACCTGAGGGCCGGTCGCCTCCGCCCCGCGGCGGCATCTTCCCATCGGCGACGGGGTAGCTCAGGTGCTCGCGCTGGAGGCGCGCCCGTGCACCTCGTGCCCTGCATCCGTCGGCGGGTTGGTCGAGCGGCGTCGGTGGCCCGCCCGCCCGCCGCGTCGCTCGCCCGCGCCGCGGTCCTCGCCCTCGGCGGTCTCGCCGGCGCCGTTTCCGCCTCCGCCCAGACCCGGGCGGAGGCGGTCTCGTTCGCGGCATACTTCATGCCGCTCAGGGACGTGGCGCCGGGGGTGCGCCATCGTCAGGCCCCCATGGCGGGGCTCCGTCTGGGAAGCTGGGTCACTCCGTGGCTCGGTTTCGAGATGACCTTCGGCTACGCCGACAGCGACCTTCGGGGCGCGGCCGCGCCCGACACGGACGTCATCCTCACGGTGATCCGCGGCCGCGTCCTGGTGACGAGTTGGCGGAGCAACACCCACGTCTTCGTCTCGGCCGGGCTCGGCGGGATCTCGCACGGTGGCGCGTCTTACGGCACCCAACTCGACGCCAAGGACCTGACCCTCACCGCGGGGCTCGGCGCCCGGCTCAAGCTCCGGGGCCGCTTCGGCCTCCGGATCGAGCTCGAGGATTACCACCATCGGGCGCGTCTCGTCGGGGAGGGTCGCCGGGCCCAGCACGATCTGGTGCTCTCGCTCGCCCTGGCGGTGGGCTTCGGGCCGGGGTGGCCCGGACTCACGCCCCCGTGAGCGCCTCAAGCCCGCCGCTGCATCGGCCGATGATTCTCGGGAGGTCTCACCGGGGACACGCTCGATGCTCAGCCGGATCATCTCGTCGCTGAGGTCACGACGCCCTGCGGGGCTCGGGACGGCCCCACCGCCGACGAAGACGGTCGACCGACATGACCCACCGTCGGGGACGCTCGTGGGGGGACCGCCGCTTGCGCTCTCGCTCGAGGGTCGCGAGGCGGACCTGGAAGCGTGGATCCGCGCCGAGCTTGCCCTCCGGGTCAACGAGCTGGCCGACCGACTCCCGGCCGGGCCGGGGGCGGGCGCCTCGCGGCTGTTGCTGGACGAGCTCCAGGGCGATGTCGTCGGGGCCATCCGCCGACCGCCGGCCGCCGCCCAGGAGGCGCTTGCCGCAGTCCGCGAGTCGGACGGCGACGTCCGGCGGGTGGTGGCCGTCTTCGAGCGTGATCCGGTGCTGGCACAGGCGCTGCTCAAGCGGGCCAACGCCTCCTACTACGCCGCCTCCCGCGGCCCGTGCGAGTCCCTGCTGGAAGCGGCCCACCGGATCGGGCTCGACGGGATCCATGGCGTGCTCCTCGCGAACACCATCGAGGGCCTCCTGTGCCGCCCCGGTTCCGAGTATGCCGGGATGGTGGAACAGGTGTGGAGTCACATGGTGCGCTCCGCCCCGATCGCGCGCCGGGTCGCCCCGGCCTTCGGGGTGAAGCCGGAGCAGGCGTTCACCATCGCCCTGCTCCACGACGTCGGCAAACTGGTGCTCTTCGACCGCCTGAGCCTGCTCCGATCCCGCCGCCGGCGAACGCCGGAGCTCCCGGCCGGTTTCCTCCCCGCCGCGCTCCGGCGGCTCCATGAGCCGTTGGGCGGCGTCACCGCCACGGTGTGGGGACTGGGCGCTCCGCTGGCGCGGGCGATCTTCACGCACCACCGCAACCCGCTACGCTACGCGGGGGATCGCCTCAGCGAAGTCGCCTGCCTGGCGGAGCGGGTGGATCTGGCGGGGGCGGCCGGCAGACCGCTGGACCTCCCCACGCTCTGGGCCGACGCGGACCTGAGCGGCGAGCCGGAGCGGGTGGCGGCATTGCTGGCCGAGCCGCCGGTGGGCTAGCGACCGTCGGGGAAGCAAGGCTCAGGTCTCCGCGCCTCGGGTGCCGGGCCCGTCCTCCGGACGGTCAGGGGAGACCGCGCGGCTTTCGGATTGGGCGGCACGGTCCCGGGGACGCTCGCCGGTCCAGATCGCGAGCTCGTTGGCCACGTCGTCGACGTCCGGCACCGCGGCCACCGCGTCCTCGATCAACCGGCGCAGACGGGCGTTCGCCACGGTGCCGCGGAGTGTTACGATCCCGTCCCGGCTGGAGATCTCGATCCGCGACGCATCGACGCTCGGGTGACCGGCGAGCCGCTCGCGAACCCGCGCGGTGAGCGTGGCGTCGTCCGGGCGCTGTGGGTTCGGCGATGAGGTCTCTCGATCGAGGGCCTCCGGGGTGGCGATCCCACGTCCGACCGTGCCGGGCGCGGTCTCGGCGACCCCCTCGGACCCGGGCACGGCGGCACCGCAGCCGCTCTGGCGCGCCCAGTTCCCGAACCCGGGAGCGTCGGTGCCGCTTCCGCCCGGTGTCGCGTCGACCCCGCCGGGGCGATTCGAGTAGCCGCCACCGCCGCCACTCCGGCGCCCGCCGCTAGCGGGGCCGTCCTCCCGGTCGTCCACGTTCCCTCCCCTGTTCGGACGCAAGTCCTCCTCGCGCGGCTCCTTGTTCGGCATGGCTGGCCTCCGGATTCGCTTGGGTGATGGACATGCAGGCCCGCCAACGCCGGTCCGGTCTCGACCCGGCTCCGGCTAGAGCGGCGGATACAACTCATACCCGGGAACGTTCTGGAGGCTTCCCGGGGACCCCGGCACGGATCTCGCCTTCGGGGAGGGCGGGGGGCTCCGTCCTTCCCGCGCAACTGCTTGATTGTCCATGACATGGAGGAGTACGCCGATGCCGAAGCCGGTCCTGGTCGGGGCGCTGGTCTGCGCAGTCCTGGGTCTGGTATTGCTGGTTGCGGGACTCCGCGCGGCGGCGGGTCGTCGGGTGCTGGGTGGGGTGGGGATGATCGCCATCGGTGGGTGGTCGCTGGCGATGGGCGGACTCGCGGGGGTCATGGCCATCGGGTATCGAGGCTATCGGCCACTTCGGACCGGCGCTCCGCTCGCCACGGTCACCACCCGGGAGCGGGACGGCGCCGCGTTCCGGGCCGACGTACGCTTTGCCGATGGGGAAACGCGCACCTTCGAGCTCGAAGGGAGCCACATCTATGTGGACGCGCAGGTCGTGCGCTGGAGCCCGGCGCTCAAGGCGGTGGGACTCACGAGCGGGTTCACGGTGCGGTCAGTCTCGGGGCGAGCCGGCGGGGACGATGCCGGGGCGGGCGGCGGATTCGACGTCTTCCACATGGCACGGCGGCTGCCGCTTGTCGGGCGGCTGGTCCAGGTAGAGCCGGCCATGACAGGCTATCGGCGGACTGAGGCTGCGGCGCAGTACGAGCTGGTGGCGACTTCCTCGGGACTCGTCCTCCGGAAGGTGGGCGGTACGGTCCCGTGAGTGGGACCGGGGTCCGCCCGAGTGGCGGCTATTGACATTCCGATAACAATTGTCGTAATTCTCCGAATGCTCCCGCTGCCGATGAAGCCGTGAGCATGAGTTCCCCGTCGCGACAGATCCCGGTCCGCTCTTGTCGGCGCCTCGGCTCGCCGGGGCGGCCGGGGCGTCGCGACGGGGCCTGACGCAGTCCAATGCGAGGAGCACCCCGGCCGCGGTTCCCAGTCGAGGATCCGCGGCCGGTATCGTATCGTCGGTAGCTCGCCCGTATACCGAGGAGGTCCGCATGACCGACGTCAAGACGGTGCCCGCTCCGCCGCCGATCGAGGAGCGGGGCTACGCTCATCCCGAGGTCCTGGTCTCGACCGACTGGGTGCATCAGCGACTCGACGACCGCCGAGTTCGGCTGCTCGAGTCGAACGAGGACCTGCTGCTCTATGACACCGGGCACATCCCGGGCGCCCTCAAGATCGACTGGCTCAACGACCTCAACGATCCGGTCCGCCGCGACTACGTCGACCGGGAGCGGTTCCAGGAACTGGTCCGCTCGCTGGGGATCAACGACGACACGACCGTCGTCTTCTACGGCGACAAGAACAACTGGTGGGCCACCTACGCCTTTTGGGTGTTCCGGCTCTTCGGGCTCCGGAACCTGAAGGTCATGGACGGGGGACGGACCCGCTGGGAGGAGGAGGGACGGCCCCTCACCCGCGAGGTGCCGACCTATCCCCGCGGCAACATCACCGTCGGGGAGCGCGACGACCGCGGCATCCGCGCCTTCCGGGACGAGGTGCTCGCGCACGTGAAGGCGCGGGGGAAACTGGTGGACGTGCGGAGCCCCGAGGAGTTCCGGGGCGAGCGCCTGCACATGCCGGACTACCCCAATGAAGGGGCGGTCCGGGGCGGGCACATCCCCGGGGCGCGCAATATTCCCTGGGCCCGGGCCATCGACCCCCAGACCCACACCTTCCGCCCGGCCCCCGAGCTCCGCGCGCTCTATGTCGAGGAGAACGGCCTCCGCCCGGACGACGACGTGGTGGCCTACTGCCGGATCGGCGAGCGCTCCTCCCATACCTGGTTCGCGCTCACCTACCTGCTCGGCTTCAACCGAGTGCGCAACTACGACGGGTCATGGACGGAGTGGGGGAACTCGGTGGGGTTGCCGATCGAGAAGCCCTGAGGCAGGC
>DATLZT010000207.1:0-35540 GCA_035573835.1 Gemmatimonadales bacterium | reverse complement strand
CCCAGGAGCCACGAGGCCGAGCCGGTGAGGAGGCTCGCGACCACCGCCACCGCCACGAACGGTTCCGCCTTGTGGGCCCGCAGGTAGACCGCCTCGGCGTAGATGACGTGGAGCACCACCGCCGTGGCGAGCAGCAACACGAGCGGGATCGGCGGCAGGATCCGGGCGGCGAGCGGGTGTCCCGTCGCGGCGAGCCGGGCCGTGACGGCCAGCACCACGAGACACGAGGCGAGCACCACCACGGCGGACTTGGCGAGGGCCGGGAAGAAGAGCCGGTCGAGCTCGGCGAACTGGCGCCGGGCGACCAGCACGCCGAACGCCGGCGCCTTGGTCTGCACCCAGGCGAGACCCACCGCGTTGATCGCGGTGACGATGCTCACGCTGAGCCCCATGCGCCCCGCCTCGGCCGCCCCGTGGAACGCGAAGAGGATCGGGTTGAAGAGCGGCGTGATGAAGGCGCTGCTGGCCCAGACCAGCGCGGTGCGCCACTGGAGCGGCCAGATCTCGCGGCGCCACGAGACCGTCTCGACGGGCCGGCGGCCGGGGGCGAGCAGGTCCGCCAGGAGCCCCCGGTGCCGGGTCAGGAGCCAGGCCAGCGTCCAGCCGACGTCGACCGCGCGGATCGCGACGAGCGCGTAGAGGCCGCCGTGGAGCAGCAGGACCAGCCACATGGCGCCGTTGGCCAGGATCGTCTGCGTCAGCCGCATGAGGGCCACGTCGGCGACGCGTCCGCAGCCCTCGACCACCGCCACCACCGGGAGGAGCGCGAACGATCCCGCCGAGAGGACGACGAAGAGCGTCCAGGGGAGGGCCCACTCGAGACTCGCGGCCTCGGCCGCCCGGGTGGCGAAGAGCCGGAGCCCGGCCGGCAGGAGGACCGCCACCACGAGGACCGCGGCGGTGGCGTACCACCGGAGGGCGGAGCGGAGCAGCGAGGCCAGGCGGGACCAGGCGTGGCGGTCGCCCCCGAGCCGGCCGTCGGGCTCCCAGTGGAGGCGGGAGCGCTCGTGGCTGGTGAACTGGAGGATGAGCTGGGAGAGCCCGAGCTCGAAGATCACCTGCAGCGCGGCGATGCTGCTGAAGGTGTAGAAGAACCCCTGGGCGACCGGGCTCAGGAAGGTGGCGACGAGGACGAGGGTGACCGGCGCCACCAGCGCCGACCAGGAGCGCCAGAGCACCGTGTAGGCGACGGCGCGATCGAGGCCCAGGAACGCGCTCAGCCGGCGCACGCTCGGCTCCCGTCGCCCCGGTAGATGGCCGCGAGCTCGCGGTGGACCCGCTCGACCCGGAAGCGCTCGAGGAAGAGCTCTCGCGACCGGCGGCCCATCGCCGCCAGCTCGGCCGGGCCGGTGGCGCGAATGGCGTCGGCCAGGCGCTCCGCCGCCGGCTCGGGAACCAGCACCCCGTTGGCCGGCGTGACGATCTCGGCCATGCCGCCCACGTCGGTGGCGAAGATCGCCTTGCCGGCGCGCAGCGCCTCGAGTCCGACGATGGTGAGCCCCTCCCAACGCGACGGGATGAGCACCAAGTCGGTGCGGGCGAGCAGGGCCGCCACCACGGGGCGCGGCTGCCAACCGACCACGGCCACGTTGTCGCCGAAGCGGGGAGGCGACGCGTCGGCCCCGACCGGCTCGCCGACGACGACGCCGAAGGCCGCGTCGCCGAGGCGGCGCATGATGCGGTCGACGCGGTCGATGCCCTTCTGGTGGTCGAACCGGCCCACGAACAGCACCCGCTTCCGCCCCGGGGGCCAGTCGACGGGCAGCGCGACGGGCGCGGGCGTCGGGTGCGGCAGGTCGGCGATGCCGCTCACCACCAGGCGCAGGCGATCGCCGCCCACCCCCAGCGACGCCGCCTGGTCGTACTCGTGCCGGGAGACGCAGACGATGTCGTCCGCCAGGGGCCCGAGGAGGCGCTCGGCCAGCACGTAGACCCGGCGCTCCAGAGCGCCCACGTCCATGAAGAACGACCAGGCGTGCGGGCTGTACACGATCCGCGGGCGGGGACGCCGCCCGGCGTAGTACAGCCGGACCGCGGCCCCGGCGAAGCTCGAGTGGGCGTGGACCACGGTGGGGGCGAACTGGCGCACGAACGGCCCCGCGAGCACGCGCGCCAGCGTCCCCGCGTTGCGGAGCCGGCGCCGGCCGTTCGGATACCGATGGAGCAGCGCCGGGGGCACGTCGCGGAGATCGGGGGCCGGGTGCGCCGGGATGACCAGGCGCACGGCGTCCGGCCCGAACTCGGCGAGTTGGAGCGGCACCAGCTCCTCGAGGTAGCTGCTCACGCCGCCCTTGACGGTCTCGGCGACGTGCAGGACGCGGACCTTCCGGGCGGCGCTCATGAGCTCGCGATCGCCCAGACGGCGTCGGCGCAGTCGGTCCAGCGGTAGCGCGCGGCGCGCTCCCTCCCGCGCGCCCGCAGTTCGGCCCGGAGGGCGGGATCCGACCACAGCCGGCGGAGGCCCGCCGCGAGGTCGGCGGGCGAGTGCGGATCGCAGTAGAGCGCCGCATCGCCGCAGACCTCGGGGAGCGAGCTGGTGCGGGAGACGATCGTGGGACAGCCGCAGGCCATCGCCTCGAGCGGCGGGAGCCCGAACCCCTCGTAGAGCGACGGGAACACGAAGCAGGCGGCGTGCTCGTAGAGCGCGCGGAGCTGCGCGTCGGAGACGTAGCCGGTGGTGACCGCCTCGGGGCCGAGTTCCGGCGCCTTCCCGAAGACCCGCGCCGAGCCCCCGCCGGCGATCACGAACCGCATCCGCCCGCCCCGGAGCAGCCGCATGGCCTCGAGCACGAGGCGGAAGTTCTTGTTGGGCGAATGGCTGCTCACGGCCAGGACGTACGAGTCCGGCTCGAGCCCGTGGACCTCGAGCACCGCGCGGTCGGGCGGCTCGCGCAGGACGTGCCCGCCGGACGCCGGGACCACGTGCAGCCGGGCGTACGGCACGCCGAAGTGCCGGGCGATCTCGCCGGCGGAAAAGCGGGACACCGTGACCAGATGCCGGGCGGCGCGCACGTAGCCGGCGATCATGATCCGGTACCAGGTCCGGAACGCGCGGCTGAAGGCCCGCGGATTCGCGGCCACGGCCGCGTCGTGGAGCACGACGAGCTGCCGGCGCCGCCAGGCCGGCGCGCTGCCGGTGAGGTTGAGCAGGAGGGCGTCGGGGTGGCTGCGGCCGAGCTCGAGCTGCTCCCACGAGTGACCCCGGAGCCGCCCGAGGGGTGTGGGCGCGAAGAGATCGCCGCAGACCGGCCCGGCGTCCCGCGGCGGCGCCCCGGCCGGGTGGAGGATCGGGATCCGGCCGCCGCCGCCGGGCGCGGGCCAGCGCCCGGCGGCGGCACGACAGACCTCGCGGGCGAACCGCTGGACGCCGGTGGTCTCCTGCGCGAGGAACCGGCCGTTGACGACGATCGCCGGGCCGCTCACGCCCGGGCCCCGTCGGCTGCCGCGGTCTCGGCGAGGTGCATCAACGCGCCGACGTTGATCCAGAAGAACACGTGCAGCAGCTCGTAGCCGATCGCCATGCTGCCGAGGATGCCGAGCATGCCGAAGAGGAAGGCCAGGTAGCGCGGCCGGCCGGCCGGCGGCACCGCCCGGTAGCCGCGGACGGAGCGCCGCACCAGCGACCCGAGCAGGACCAGGAGCAGCACGAAGCCCAGGGCGCCGGTCTCGGCGAAGACCTTGAGGAAGTCCATGTTCGGGGAGTAGCCGGGCAGGTACATCGGGTCGCCGAAGACCACGATCCCGCGGTACACGCCATAGTGCCCGGCCCCGATGCCGAAGAGGAAGTGATCGCGGATGATGTCCGCCAGCAGTACGAGGTTCTGGAACCGCTCGACGAACGCGTGCGCCTGGAGCCCCTGCGACAGGGTCTCGCTGAAGACCGGCAGCCGGGCCAGCAGGATCGCAGCGACGGGACCAAGCGGCATGGCGGCCAGGAGGATCAGCGCCCGTTGGCGGCGGTAGACCAGGAAGACGTAACCGAGGATGATCAGCACCGACAGCACCGCGTACTTCGACTGGGAGAGGAGCAGGGCCAGCGTCCCCAGGGCGGCGACGGGCCAGTACCGGCGCACCGAGGCGGGCTCCAGCATGAGCAGCACCGGGGTGAGGAGCAGGACCGCGAGCTGCTGCGGCTCCGCCGCCGTGCCGGAGAGCCGCGGCAGCCGCCCGCCCGTCGGCCACACGCCGAGGGCACCGCCGAAGGACGGGGCGAGGATGTCGTTCGCCGTCCGGAAGCCGGCGACATAGAGTCCCAGGAAGAGGAAAACGAGGGCGGTGGCCCAGGCGCCGGAACGTTGGACCGCCCGCACGAAGCGCTCCTCGTCGAGCAGGCCGCACCGGAGGGCGTAGTAGACCAGGTAGCCGACCGTGAAGATCGCCAGGTACTTCGAGAAGTCCATCAGGAAGTACAGCAGGTAGAACGGTTCGCCGAACAGCGCCTGCCGGACCAGGTGGAGGCCGAGGAAGGCGACGAACAGGTAGGTGACGCGGAGATACGCCCGCGCCGCGGGACCCGCCACGAGGGCTCGCTTGGTGGCCGCGTACCCGAGCATCGCCCAGAGCGCGAGCCAGGCGAGCACCCGCTGGAACGGCAGCGCCACCCCGCCCACGTCGGGGATCCGGAGCCAGGGGAAGCAGTACAGCAGCGCGAGGAGCAGGGCCAGGGCGCGGAGCATGGCGGTGCGCCGGGACCGTCGGCCGCTACGAGCGGGCGCCGGCGACGCCGCGCCGTCGCAGGGCCTCGCGGAACTCCACGTAGTCGGGCCGCTGCTCCCGCCGCAGGCGGCGGAGGTAGGCGAGGAGATAGACCAGCGCAGTCCCCGCCGCGGCGCCCGCGAGGAAGGCCACGGCGGCCGCCATGGGGAGCCCGGGCCCGGTCGGCTCCACCGGCGGCACCGCGGAATCGATCACCGTGAGCACCGGCGTGTCGCGCACCTCGGCGATGCGAGCTTCCTCGTGCGCCTTGGTGAGCGTGAGGAACTGCTCCTGCTTCACGGCGACGTCCCGCGCCAGCCGCCCGGCTTGCGCCGCCAGGAGCGGCGACTGCTCGAAGCCGCGGTTCCGCTCCAGGAACACGGCCTGGGCGGCCTCCGCCTCTCGGAGCTCCCGCTCCGCCTCGGCCAGCCGTTCCCCGGTGAAGCGCCGCTGGGCGCGGGAGCGGGTCTGTCGCTGCTCCAGGTTGAAGCGGTTCACCAGCGCCACCGCGCGGTTGGCCACCTCGGCCGCGAGCCGGGACGACGGCATCCGGACCTCGAGGGTCACGACGCCGGTCGTCTTGTCCAGCGTGGCCTCGAGCCGGTCGCGCAGCTCCTCCTCCCCCTTCTGGAGCCGCGCCGGCAGCGTGGCACCCTCGATCCCGAGGATGTCGACCAGGGGTCGCGTCGTGACGCCCCCGCCCGGCGTCGAGTCGGCGAACTCGGTCCGGAGCAGGGCGTGCAGCACCTCGCGGCTCCGGATCAGGGTCAGGAAGAACTCCGGGGGCACCGCTCCCGGCACGTTGAGCCCGAGGCCGAGCTGACCCGCCATGCCGATGAGGCCGGTCAGGCTGCCCGGGAGGCCCTGGGAGCTGATCGTCTCGGGGACAAAGGTGGTGCGCGCGGAATAGCTGGGGCGGGCGAGCAGCAGCGCGCCCGCGGTCAGCAGGGCGCAGCCGACCGCCGAGGCGGCGATCACGCGCCAGCGCCGCACCAGCGGCGTGAGCGCCTCGAAGACCGAGATGTCGGCCGAGGCGGGCGCGTCGCGCGAGTCGCCCGGACTCATGCCGGGCGACGGGACCGTTCCGGAGCTCATCGCGACACCACCACGGCGATCGTCGTGAGCGCGCCGAGGATCGAGGCGATCGCGCCGAGCACGGCGGGCGTGTTGCTCGGCTGGGTCGTCGGGGCCCGCTCGGGTACGAAGACCTGCCCGCCGGCCCGCGGCTCGGGCACGCCGTCCGGCAACAGGAAACGGCGACGCACCGATTCCTTCTGGCCGTTCGGCTGGGTGACGTAGACCCGCTTGGGGTCACCCAGCTGGGCGTAGCCGCCCGCCGCCCGGACGTACCAGTCGGCGCTCTTGCCGGGCGCGTAGGCCACCGCGCCGGGCGCGTTCACGGCCCCGAGCACCATGACCACGGGATCGTACTCGGGGACGTGGATCGAGTCGCCTGCCGTGAGGATCAGGTTGTCGGCGCTCCGCGCGTCGCGCAGCGCCCGGGCCAGGTCCACCCCCACCCGCTCCCGCGGGCCGGTGGTGATCGGGCGCGGGTCGGGCAGCGTGTCGGGCCGCTCCGGCGGGGCGGGGCGGGGGGTGATCGCGGCGATCGGACGCCAGAACTCGATGCCGCCGGGGTACGCCTCCTCGGTCAGCCCGCCGGCCCGCTGGATCAGGTCCGCCAGGCGTTCGGTCTTGCTCCGGAGCGCGTAGCGGCCGGGGCGCTTCACCTGGCCGCTCAGGTGCACCAGGCGCTGCCGCTCGAAGCCGCCCTCCCGCATGATCAGCACGTTGTCGTACGGCTGGAGCGGCACGTCGGGCGCGACCGAGGCGACCCGGAGCCCGTCGACCCCGTCGGTGCCGAGGGCGTAGGCGGAGTCGAGCGTCACCCGGATCGTCTCCGCGAGCCCGCCGGAGCCCCGCGCCGACACCCGCCGCGCGATTTCGGCTACCTCGAGGTAGGCGTCCTCGGTCACCCCGCCCGCCAAGAGCACCGCGTCCCGCAGCGTCATCCCCCGTCGATAGGTAATCCGTCCCGGGGTCCGGACCGCGCCGGTGACGGTGACGAACGGGCGGGGGCGGGCGCTGCTCCGGGAGAAGACCTCGATCTCGTCCCGGTCCTCCAGTACGAGATCGTCGACCAGGGTGCCCAGGGTGTCGGCGAAGGCGGAGCGGAGCTGCACCCGGGACGAATCCGGCGCCACTCGCGTCACCAGCACCCGCTCCAGGTACACGTCGGGCCGCACCCCTCCGGCGAGGCGGATCGCCTCGCTCAGCCGCATCCCCGGCCGGAAGCCGACTCGACCGTCCACCCAGACGTTGCCCCGCACGGTGACGTAGCTGGTCACCCGCTCCGGCAGCGCGAACACGGTAACCGAGTCGCCGGGGGCGAGGGGGACGTCGGGGACGCCGGCGGCGAGTTCCTCGGGGGCGACGTCGACCACCACCCGCGCCGGGCTGGGGCGGCCAGCCGCTCCCGGGCGGCTCACCAGCCGGTGGATCTGGACCCGAGTGCGGTACGCCTCGGGGGCGAAGCCGCCGGCGAACTCGAGGAGATGCCGCAGCGTTTCCCCGGGCTTGAGCTCGTAGACCGCGGGCCGCGCCACCGCCCCCGCGACCTTGATCTGGCCTTGCTGCACCGGGACGAAGACCACGTCGCCCGACTCCAGCCGGAAGTCGTTTCGTTGGATGCCGCGGACCAGGTAGTCGTAGAGGTCGACCGAGTCCACCAGTCTCGTGCCACGACGGACCTCGATCCGGCGGAAGCTGCCGTTGTCGGAGGGACCGCCGGCGGCGTACAACGCGCTGAGCGGTGTGCCGGTGCTCGAGATCTGGTAGGCCCCGGGGCGGACGACGTCGCCGCTCACGAAGACCTGGACCGAGCGGAGTCGCGCCACCGTGACGGAGAACTTGGTCCGCGCGCCGGGGCCCCGGCGGACGCCGGAGTAGACCCGTCCGAGGCGGGCGTAGAGCTGGTCCTCGAGCTGACCGAGCGTGAGGTTCGCGACATAGAGCTGGCCCGCTCGCGGGATGACGATGAAACCGTCGCGCGTCACTTCCAGCGCGTGTTCGTCCTCGACGTCGCCAGTGAGCACGAGGACCAGCAGGTCCCCGGGGCCGAGGCGGTAGTTGGCGTCGACCGGTCCGGTTTGCAGCGGCTGGAAGCGGGTGCCGGCCCGGCGGAAGGTTTCCGCCCCGAAGCGCTTGAGCCGGCCCCGGGCGGCGAGCGTATCGGCCAGCGAATCGGCACGGAGCGAATCCAGCCGTGCGAGGCGGAGCGAGTCGGCCACGCGGCGGGCCGAGTCGGAAACCGAGCGCAGCGAGTCGAGCGCCACCAGGCTGTCGACCGCCTCCGCGCCCAGGAGTCCGAGCGCGCGGAGGGCGTCGAAGGTGCCGCGAGTGGGCTGCACCACGCGGGTGGTGTCGGCGTCGGCGAGGTAGGCATCGAGGAGGTGCTCGGGATAACCGGCCGCGCGCAGCCGGGCGCGCACCTGGTCAGGCGTGAGCCCGCTCAGCCGCAAGCGTTCCCGAAGCTGCCGGACCAGGTCGGGGCGCGAGCGGACGAGATCCCGCGCCGCGTCCGGCGGGGGAGGCCGCCCCCCAAGGGGGTCCTGGGCCGCGAGCCCCGGGGCGCCGATGATGAGGAGGGAACAGAGCGCGAGGCAGCGGATCGGCACCCGCTGACCCCGGTGACGCGAGGACGACGCCATGCAGAGCCAAGATCGTCTGCAAGTGTTGTTATGTCAAGCGTTTGCGCACCGACTCCCAAAACGCGAGGGTGCGCCGGGCGAGGGCGTCGTCGGCGTAGTCGGCGAGGATACGCCGACGCCCGGCCGCGCCGAACTCCTCCCGCTCACGCGGGTGGTCGGCCAGGCGCTGGAGCGCGGCGGCCAGTGCCGCGGCGTCGTCCTCCGGCACCAGCAGGCCGCCGTCGGCCACGATCTCGGGGATCGCCCCCGACCGGCTCCCCACCACGGCGATGCCGCGGGCCATCGCCTCGAGCAGCGGCCGCCCGGTGGCTTCCACCCAGCGGGGCGTGGACCGCGCGGGGAGCACCACGCAGTCGAGATGGGGCCAGACCCGCTCCCGTTCCGCGGCCGGGACCGCGCCGAGCCAGAGGACCCGCGCCGCGATCCCGAGCTGCGCCGCCAGCCGCTCCAACTCCTCCTGGGCGGGGCCGGTGCCGATCACCGTGATCGTCCAGTGTCCGAGGAGGCGGACGCAGGCGCGGAAGACGAGATCGAGTCCCCGTTCGGGAACCAGCCGGCCGATGAACCCGATCGAGAGCCCCTGGTGCTGGCTCCGTTCGACCATCACCGGTGGCGCCACGCCCAGCTGCGGCAGCACCACGGCCGGGATGGCCGGCGCATCGCGGGTCGCCAGTCCCGCCGCCAGCTGATTGGCCGCGACGATCCCGGCGACCCGGCGGAGGGTCCGGCGCCGGCGCCAGCGGTCGAGGAGCGGAAGCGGCCGCGGCACGCTCTCCGCCATGTAGACGACGCTGGGGAGGTCCAGCGACACGGCGGCGGCGGTCCCGGCCGAGGCGGCCACCGTCCACGGCTCCTCTTCGATATGCACCAGGTCGGGCCGGGCGTCGGTCACCAGGCGGCGGATCGCGCCACGGCTCCAGGTCGATCGGCCCCCGGCGAGCCGAACCGGGATCGGGGCTACCCGCACGCCGGCGTCGTCGCCCCAGGCGACGCGCACCGGGCGGCGCTTCCCGGGTTGGAGCCAGCGGTCGGGAACGCCCACCGTCACGGCGCAGCCCAGCCCCGCCAGCGCGCGAAGCTTGCCCCGCGTGGCGGGATCGCTGTAGGTGGAAGAGAGCACGACGACCCGCACGGTTCCTCGTGGGAAGAGCCACCGGAAGGTGCAGGACCCGGGAGCGGACGACAAGGGATCGCTACGGCGGCGGATCGCCCGGGGCGCGCCGGGCGGCCAGTTGACACTGGTTCGGGGCCGCGCGAAACTTGCGGCACCAGCCTCCGTTTCGCCTCATCGGTCGTCGCGCGGCCGGGCGAAAGCCGTTGGCGTCACCTCTTGCGTCCCGGATCGTCGGCATGCGCATCTTGCACCTCGCGAAGTATTACTGGCCCCACTCCGGCGGGATGGAGCGTGTCGTGCAGGACCTCGCCGAGGGCGCGGCCGCGCTGGGGCACCAGGTGCAGGTGGTCGCGGTGCAGAGCGGGGGCCGCCGCGGTGACCGGGGACGCCAACCGGCCCGGGTCACGCGGGTGTTCTCTTTCGGCGCGCTCGGCTCCCAGGAGATCGCGCCCGGCTACCTGGCGGCGGCGCACCGGCGGGCCGACGTGATCCACGTGCACCACCCGCATCCGCTGGCCGATCTCGCCGCCCTGATCCGCACCCGGCGGGCGGCGCTGGTGGTGACGCAACACGCCGACGCCCATCGTCCGTCATACCGGATCCTGGCGCGGGCGGTCCTCGCGCGGGCGGCCGCGATCGTGGTCCCGAGCCGCGCCCACGTGGCGCTCTCGAAGGAGCTGAGCGGGCATGAGTCGAAGGTCGAGGTGATCCCGTTCGGCATCGATGTGCGCCGCTGGGCCGCCGTCCCGCCGCGTCCCGACGGCGCCCCCCCCAAGGCGCTCTTCATCGGGCGGCTGGTGCGGTACAAGGGCCTCGACATCCTCCTCCGCGCGCTCGAGCGGGTGCCCGATCTCCGGCTCGACGTGGTGGGGACCGGGCCGGAGGCGCCGCGACTCAAGACGTTGGCACAGGCGCTCGCGCTGGCCGACCGGGTCCGCTGGTACGGCGAGTATCCCGACGAGGACCTACCCCGTCGGATGGCGGAGGCGGACTTCCTGGTGCTCCCGTCGGTGACGGTGGAGGAGATGTTCGGTCTGGTGGCGTTGGAGGCGATGGCGGCCGGGCGGCCGGTGATCACCACTGCGGTGCCCACCGGGGTGCGGGAGGTGAACGTGCCGGGCGAGACGGGGCTCGAGGTGCCGATCCGCGACGTGGATGCGCTGGCCCATGCGCTCGAGCTCATGGCGCGCGACCCGGGGCTCCGGCGCCGGATGGGGGACGCGGGCCGCCGCCGGGTGCAGGCCCATTTCACCCGGGAGGCGATGGCCGAGCGCCACGTCGAGCTGTATCAACGGCTGCTGCAGGCGCGGGCGTCGGCCGATGGCTGGCGCGATTAGCTTTGACGTCGTCGGGCCCTTAGCTCAGTCGGTTAGAGCAGCGGACTCATAATCCGTCGGTCGTGGGTTCGAATCCCACAGGGCCCATTGTCCTCCCTCTCTCTGCCCCTGCCGCCCCCGGCCGAGCGTGACCTGGTGCACGCGGGGATTCCTACTCCAATCACATAGGGCACCCGGGCACGCCCGGCAGGGTATACGCCTCCGTGCGCGGCGCCGCCGTTGCCGGGCCGCGACCAGTCTTGTGCGCGCCACGGGCGCGCCGTACCGTATCGTTCGCCGACCGTGCTGGCGTCGTGACCGGTGGCGGTGCGGACGAGGAAGCCGAGACGGACCACGTACATGGCGATCCAGCTCAGAGTCCAGGAACTGCTCCGCGCCCGCGGGATGACGCCCTACCGCCTGGCCAAGGCATCGGGCGGGCGCATCAGTCTCTCTTCGGCCTACCGGCTGGCCCGAGCCGACGGCCGGTTCTCCTGTATTCGCGCCTCGGTGCTCGAGGCGCTCTGCGACATCTTCTCGGTGGGACCGGGCGACGTGATCGAGTGCACGCCCGACCACACCCGGAAGGCGGCCTGAGGCTCCGGCCGCCGGTCTCCATTCCACATCAGCGCGAGACACGATGGCAACGGACGCTCACGCCCGGCGGGAACCGCTCGTGTACCGCCACCCGGGGCACATCCTGGTGGTGGAGGACGACGCCGACGACTTCGAGCTGCTGGACCGCGCCTTCCGGAAGGTCGAACTGGCCGAGGCGGTGGTGCGGGCACGGGACGGGGAGGAGGCGATCCAGGTCCTGAGCGAGGCCGTGGCCCCCCGGCCCGGCGAGCGGGCGCCGCCGCTTCCGGCGCTGCTCCTCCTGGACGTGAAGCTCCCCTGCCGCTCGGGGCTCGAGGTGCTGCGGTGGATCCGCGGGGAAGCGGGGCTCAGGCGGCTGCCGGTGGTGATGCTCTCGGGCTCGCGCGAGCCGGGAGACATCGCCACGGCGTACGAACTGGGGGCCAACTCGTACCTGGTGAAGCCGGTAGGGCTGGGCCCGCTGGTCGACCTGGTGCGGGCGATCCGCTACTACTGGCTCACCCTCAATGAGCGGCCCGACCTCCGGGGGGACAACCCGGCCTGAGTCCGCCGAGGGCAGGGGAGGCGTCGGTCCGGGCCGGGTGGTTGCCGCGGGTGCGGACGCTTGCCCCGGTGGGGGGACTCCATTAGAATCCCGCTCCGCCTGCCGCGGGCGATTAGCTCAGCTGGTTAGAGCGCGCGCCTCACATGCGCGAGGTCGGGGGTTCGAGTCCCTCATCGCCCATCGCCCCCAAGTCGCCGCCCCGCCGTCGCTTGCCGATGCGCGGGGCTTCGTGTCGCCGGCCGCCCGTCCTCCGCTGCGCGAGCCGCGGCCCCGGGCGTGCACGTGACCCGACTCATCCATGCCTCATGAGCAACGTGCATCCGTTGTCGGCGAGGCCGCCCGAGCCGGGATCTCCTTCATGGCCTGCGAATCGTCCCGGCACCGAACCGCGGGGCGTTGCAGGTCGGGTGAGGAGGCCGTCGTGATGGCCTTCGCCATGCAGCGGGGCCGCGCGACTCAAGGCGGATTCGACACGGACGTCCTGGCTCCGGTGGGAGCCGCCCACCGGGGATCGTGTGAGCGTGGCCCACTGATTCGGGCACGAGGGTGCGCCGCTCGACCGTGACACCGTGGCCATTACCTTCGACCACGATCTGGGCAGGTTCAGGCATGTAGTCCGCCGGGACGTCACCCAGGCGACGATCCGACCTCGCCGCGGGCGCGGACTCCACGATGGTCCCCGCCGAACTCCAGCGGCCGACCCACGTGAGACCCATGCGCTGGCAACGACTCGATCCTCCCGGCACCGACGAGTGCGAGCTGGTGCGCCTGCCGCGCGGGTGGCGCGTCGAGGGACTCGCCCAGTTCGGCGCCGGCCGTGCGGCCGCCAGGCTCCACTACGCGGTCGAAGCGGACGACGCCTGGCGCACCCGCCGGGCCGAGGTTCAGGGCAGGGTCGGTGAACGGGAAATCCGCCTCCTCGCGGTGCGGGGGGCCGGGGACGCGTGGCTCATCGACGGCGTGCCGGCGCCCGAGCTCCAGGGGCTGGTCGACCTCGACCTCGGCTTCACCCCGGCCACGAACCTCTTCCCGATCCGCCGGCTCGCGCTCGAGCCGGGGCAGGGGGCGGACGCCGAGGCTGCCTGGCTCGACGACGAGCGCTGGACCTTGAGGCGGCTGCCGCAGCGGTACGAGCGGCGCGATGAGCGGACCTATTGGTACGAGTCGCCCACGGCGGGGTACGCCGCGCTCCTCACCGTGACGGAAGACGGTTTCGTCAGCGACTACCCCGGGCTCTGGAAGGCGGCGAGGTGAACGCGTCCGGCCCGGGTGGAGCTCAGGCGTCGCCCGGGCCGGACGGCGCGCGATCGGATCCGGCCTACTCCCCCGGCTGGAACGACCACTCCACCCGTGCCGTGCCCGCCGTGCCGTCGGTGGCATATCCGTCGAGGAAGATCAACTGGCCCAGCCCGTCGGGGAAATAGGCGTCGCCCCCATTCCGGTGGCCCCACAGGACGCTGTGCGCCTCGAAGTCCTTCCCCCCGGTCAGGTTGGTCGAGCCGCCGGTCGGGCGATGGTCGCTCCGGACCATGCCGAGCCGCACCTCGGTGTCGGCCGGCGGTTCGCCGGTGCGGTTGGTGACCGCCGCGACCCCGGGCACCATGCCGAGGTGGTAAGTGCAGTTGGCGAGATCGACGTTGAGATAGGCGTGCACCTGGTCGCCGACCGTTCCCTGCCTGAGCGGCGGCCCGCTCCCGTCCACGGTGGTGACCACGTCGCCGCCCGGGCTGTGCTCCAGGTGCCGGTCCTCCACCGACACCAGCCCCGTCAGCGGCCCCTGCCAGCTCACGCCGGCCGGGCCCTCGGAGATCTTCCGGAGCTGGGCGGTCACCTCGGCCCAGTGGGTGATCGTCAGCTCGTCCTGGTCCTGGTTGACGCCGCTGAAGGTGTAGGACAGGCCGAACGTGCCGTTCCAGCTCTCCACGTCCCGTAGCTCGGCACACGAGCCGGCCGCGTCGGTGACGGTGATGTTGGAGACCAGGATCCCCTCGTCCCCCGGATGGGCTCCGCCGAACGCGACCGAGACGGCCACCGGATTGGCGGCGGGGACGGTGGCCGGCGCCTGGTAGGTCGCCATGCCGTCCTCCGGCCCCGCGGTGACGGTGCCCACCCCGGCGCTCCCCCCGGCGGTGCCGTTCACCGCCCAGTGCTTGGCCGTGATGGCGTAGAACCCGTCGCGGCAGTCGTAGCCCACCGGGACGCCGGGATCGTCGTGGCCCGCGTCCGGGTCGGCGTAGCAGTCGCGCACCCGGAGCTCGAGCGTGGTGCCCACCCGCACCGACGCCTCGGCCGGCCGGAGCTGCGCCCCCGCCACCATCGACCAGTCGCTGAAGTGGGTGGTCTCGACCGACACGGTGCGGGCGTCTTCGTCGAGCGTGGGCCGGCGGTACATGAGCCAATAGCCGGCCTGGTCCTGGTAGGCGAGGCGGAGCAGCTCCGGCGTGGTCCCGGCCAGGTCGGCATCGGTGTAGCGGAAGGCGATCCGCACCGGCTGGGCGAACGCGATGCCGTGCGGCTCCAATCGATAGGCGGCGTTGAGCCCGCCGTGCGCGTTGTTGGTGACCGGCAAGATGGAGAAGGTGGTGGCGCCGGAGACCGCGCCCGCCGGCACGGTGAGCGTGATCGCCCCGTCGGCGGTGGCCAGGCTGCCGCCCTCGGCGCCGATCACGGCGGTCACCGCCGGGCCGGTCGGGGTGCCGGGCTCGGTGGGCCGGATCGCCGGCAGCTTGCCCGGGCCGGTCGACGAGCCGCCGCCGCAGGCCGCCAGGGCCAGGGCGGCGAGAGTGAAGGCGAGATTCCCCATCCGCTGGATCGCGTGCCTCATCCACTCCTCGTTGGTTCGGTTGTACGAGTGGGCGGCGACCAGCGCCGCCGGCATCGGGACCCTCCGCGCACCTCGGGGTGCCATCCGATCCACCGGCCGACGAAGTCTGGTGCGACGATGGCGGGCGAGCTACCCTCACGGCAGGGCCCACCGTATGACGCCGCCGGGTTCGAGGTACTCTCAGGGCCAGCGACCGAGGCGCCCCGCGGTCCCGAGCCAGCGGCGGAGGCGAACGAACAACCCTCCTGTCAGGGCGAGGATTGCCGAGTGGACCAAGCACGCTTCATCTGCCCCGAGTGCGGGTCTCGGGAGCCCGGCGTGGTATCGATGATCGATCCCGGGCTCGCCGAGGAGGATCCGTGGGCCGGTGTGCTGCAGACCATGCAGTGCGCCCGGTGCCGACGGCAGATCCCGGCGCACTTGGCCGAGCAGCGGGATGGGCCATCGGTCGGGGACGCCCGCCGCGAGTGGCGTCAGGTCTATCGACGGCGCGGAGGTCGACGCTGACTCGGTGAGGGTGGACTCGCCGGTGCCCTCGGTTGATGGGGGAGAACCTGTCGCTCGAGGTCGCGCAGGGCGCGTTCCCGGGGCCGGGTCGCCGGGGACAGGGCGGCGCGTTGCTCGGTGCGGGAGACCTCGGCAAGCCTGATCTTGGACACGTGGGGCGGCACACCGCCGGTCCTCGTGGCGGCGATGACGGGCGAGTCGTTTCCCGGCACGTGGACGACGGGATCCGGTTCTCCCGGCGGATCGAGCGGGTGGATCCGTGCCTCGCGGCGAAACCCGACGGCTCCGCTACTCCTCGGCCGGTCGGCGGCCCGCTCGAAGTCGGCCGGCCCCCGCCGGCGTCAATTGGCGCTGTTGTCAGGCGTCCAACGCTACCCGGGGGAGCGGCTCGATGTCGTTGTCGCTGGGGCCGAGCCTGCGCCGGATCCTCCTCAGGGCGGAGTCGTGGGTCGGCGGGGAGGCCCCGCGCGCCCCCGGGTTCCCGGCCGCCGTACCGTGGCGGAAACCGTCACGATGCCGCCCACGTACGGGAGGACTCCCGATCCGAGGAGCGGCAGGCATGCGATGGACTCGCAACGCTCGAGTGGTGGCGGGACTCGCCTCGTGGCTCCTGCTGTCGAGCGCGATCCCGGCGGTGGCGGGGGCACAGCGGCGCGGCGCCTCGTTCCGGGACGCGGCCGCGGCGCTCGCGCGCGGCGACTACGCCGAGGCCGAGCGGCTCTTCGCCCAGGTGGCGGAAGCGGCGCCGGAGCATCCGATCGTGCTCCACCAGTACGCCCGCGCCCAGGCGCTCGCCGGCCATCCGGAGGCGGCGCTCGCCACGCTCGAGCGGGCCCTGGCCCGCGGCGCGGGCCACGATGCCGATCGGGACAGCGCCTTCGCCGCGCTCTGGCCCCACCCTGGCTTCGCGCCGCTCCGCGCCACGATCGAGGCGCGCCGCCGGCCGGTGCGGACCAGCGCCGAGGCGTTCACCATCGCCGAGCGCGACCTGGTCCCCGAGGGGATCGCCTACGATCCGAAGGGCCGGCGCTTCTTCGTCGGGAGCCTGCACAAGGGGACCATCGTCGCGGTGTCCGCCGCCGACACGGCCGCTCGCCGGACCCCGCACGCGTTCGTCAGGCTCCCGCTCCCGGTGGTCGTGGGCCTCGAGGTGGACCCGGAGCGCCGCCGCCTCTGGGCCGCGGCCGGCACGCCGCAGGCCGGGGCGCTGGACAGCCTGCAGGGCCGGAGCACGCTGTTCGCCATCGACGCCGACCGCGGTGCCGTGGTCCAGTCCTGGTCGCTGGGCGGGCCGGGAGAGCGGCACTTCTTCAACGACGTCGCCGTCGCCCGGGACGGGTCGGCGTACGTGAGCGACACCGACGGCGGGGCCGTCTTCCGGGCCCGCGTGGGCCGGCTCGAGCTCGAGGTGATCGCGCCCCCCGGCACCCACCCGTTCGCCAACGGGCTCGCCCTCTCGGCCGACGAGCGGCTCCTCTACGTGGCGAGCGGGCTCGGGCTCCAGGCGATCGAGCTGGCCACCGGTCAGGCGACGGCGGTCGCGGGCGCGCCCGAGCCGCTCATGGGCATCGACGGCCTCGTGCGGCACGGGTGCGACCTCGTCGCGATCCAGAACGCGCTCGGCCCGGCGCGGGTGCTGCGGCTCCGGCTCGGGCAAGGCGGGCGGACCGTCGAGCGGGTGGAGGTGCTCGAGGCGAACCATCCGCTCTTCGAGGGGGTGCCGACCACTGGTACTCTCGTGGACCGGGATTTCCACTACATCGCCAACAGCGAGCTGCGACGTCTCGCGCCGCAGGGTGGGCTCGCGGGGCTGGACGGGATCCGGGAGCCGGTCATCCTGAGGACGGCGCTGGGCGATCCTCGCTGCTGAGGACCGCCCCGGGTGCGGTCCCGTCCGCCGCGGCCAGCGGCCGAGGCCAGCGGCCGAGGCCGTGCCCCCGTGCGCGGCGACGCCGGCCCTCGCCGACGGGATGGGTCGCCCGGGCGCCTGACGCGGTGTGGTGCGACCTCGCTCGTGGGGATCGCCACCGCACGTTCGGCGCCGCGGTCCCCTACGTCATCAGCCGGGGTGCCCGGGCGCCTCGCCGTGCTCCCGCAACGTGGTGCCCGGCGGCGCCTCCGGCTCCGGGATCCCGCACCAGTTGAGGAGCGCCGCCACGTTCGCCGCGATGGGCGGCGAGTGGTCCAGCATGGCGAACCGGCCGCACACCACCGCCGGGACGGTGGGCGTCCCGTACTTCCCGGACGTGTCGACCCACCAGGCCCCGTCCCGGTAGCGATCGAGCGGTGCGCCGGTCCGGAGCGCCTCCTCCACCATCACCTCGAAGACCCCCACCCCCATCCGCGGCGTGTGGATCGGGCGATCCGGATTGACGGCCAGGTCGTCCAGCACGGCGCGCAATACCCGGCAGATCCGTTGCTTCTCCATGGCGATCTCCAATGATGAGCGACTCCGCTTCCGGCCGCCCGGAACGCACCGGGCGCGGGACGCGGGGTATCAGCCGTCGTACCTCTCTCCCGGGGCATGCCGGTCGCCGCCGGCGCCGCGCCGACGGGGGAGGCCCACGAGGATCGGGGAGCCATGCTGCGGGAAGTGAAGATCCGACACGCCGGGAAGTTGTACACCGCGCAACTCGATGCGGGTGCCACGGCGTCGGGCGACGCGCCCCCGCTGCCGGGACGCGGACGGTGGCACGTGACCCTCGGCCCCACCGCCATCACGTCGTTCGAGGCCCGACCGGACGATACCGCCGAGCGGGTGCGGGAGCGGGTGCTGGATTGGCTGGATGCGCAGGCGGACCTGAGCGATCGCGATCAGGTCCACCTGGGGGGAGGGTAGGGGACGCGGCGGGTGGCGCGGCTCAGATCAGGCCCTGGCGCCGGAGCCGCCCGATTTGGTCGTAGCGCTCCTCGTGCACCGCCAACACCTCGTCGGGGGAGACCGTCGCCACGCCGGCCTTGCCCACCTCGATGCCCGCGGCGTAGTTCGCGAGATGGGCGGCCTCGAGCACGCTGCCGCCGGCGGCGAGTGTGGCGCCCACCCATGCCGTGACGGTATCGCCCGCGCCCGAGACGTCGTACACCTCGCGGGCGATGCTCGGGATGTGGGTGATCGCGCGGTCCTTCGTCACCAACATCATGCCGTCGGCGCCCAGGGTGAGGAGGAGGTTGTCCGCCTTGACCCGGGCGAGTGCCTGGGGGAGCGCGTCCCGGTGCTGGAGGTCGACCGCGGCGCCCAGGGCCGATTCCAGCTCGCGCCGGTTCGGCTTGAACACCGTGGCGCCGGCGTACTCGAAGAACTGGCGGAACTTGGGGTCGACCACCACCGGGATCCCCCGTTTGCGCGCCGTCTTCATCGCCTCGGCGATGAGCCCGGGGGCGAGGGTGCCCTTGTTGTAGTCCTCGAGCAGCAGCGCGTCGGCGTCGGCGAGGGCGTCGATGGCCCGTTCGGTGACCCGCGAGAGCTCCCGGCCGGTGAGGAGCGTGTCGACCTCTTCGTCCAGCCGTACCACCTGCTGCCCCCGCGCGATCACCCGGGTCTTGGACGTGGTCGGGCGGCCCGCCGACGTGATGACGAACGAGTCGTCGAGGTGGAGCGCCGCCATCTCCTGGCGGACCGTGGCGCCTTCCTGGTCGTCGCCCACCACGCCCACCAGGGTGCAGCGGGCGCCCATCGCGGCGACGTTGGCCGCGACGTTGGCCGCGCCGCCGAGCGCGGTGCGGCGCTCGTTGATCGTCACCACCGGCACCGGCGCCTCGGGCGAGAGGCGTTCGGTGTCGCCGATCCAGTAGCGGTCCAGGATCACGTCCCCCACCACCACGATCCGGCTCTTCCGGATCCGGTCGATGAGCTGGAGGATGCGGTCCCGGGTGAGGGGCGGGGGTGTCGGCGCATGTCGGCTCACTGGAGCGCTCCCTGGCGGCTGAGTCCGAGCGTGAGCTCGATCCGGCCCACGAACTGGTTGTCGGTGCGGCCCGCCACGTGGCCGTGGTTGACCACGTGGTGGAACCCGGCGTCGGCCCGGACGGCGAGGGGCCCCTGGCGACCGGCGAGGCCCACCGCCGCACGGTAGGTGCGCTCGACGGTGCCGATGAAGATCTGCGGGGTGCGGCCCCGCTCCTCGCCGGCGGGATAGGGTGCGGTGAGCCGTCCCTCGCCCTGACGGAGCAGGGTGAGCTCGGGCGACACCAGCCATGAGGCGGCCACCGGGAAGGTCACGACCGCCGTGGCCTGGTCGTTGTCGGCGAACCCGCGCCCGATCCCCACGCCCAGGTCGACGAAGCTCTCGAAGGGGTTGAAGGCGCGGAAGGCGAGGCTGGTGGCCCGCGTGTAGCCCACCCGCCAGGCCGCCCCGCCGCCCAGCGGGCCGGTCGCCACCGCCGCGAGGGCCCACCGGTCGGGGTTGCGGTCGGGCGCGCCGCGGTCCTGGTAGGTGAGGTCGTCGAGGGCGAGCTGGAGCTGGAGCGTGGTTCGGCGCCGCACCCGCCAGTCGAGGTCGAGCCCCAGCATCACGTTGCCCCGGTCCCCCAGACCGATGGTCTGCGCCAGGTACGCCACGCTCAGCGGATTGCGGTAGCGGTCCTCGAAATTGCGGCTTGCCCCCGCGAGGATGGTGGCCTCCCAGAGCCCGAGATGCAGTCGGTCCGAGAGGCGGAGACCGAGCCGGTGGGCGAAGTGATACCGGTGCACCACCGCGCCGGTGCTGTCGCGCTCGTCGCCCAGCTGGGCGGCGATGGCGCGCAGCTGGACGTCCCGCGTGACCAGCTCCAGCTCGAGCGCGGGGCGGCCGTACCCGTAGTCGCTGAGGCTGATGCCGGGGAAGCCCGTCGCGCCCCAGTTCCGGTCCATCTGGCCGTAGTAGATCCGGGCCCACCGGAACTGCGCGCTCAGATAGGCGTCGAGCTGCCGGGTGGCGACGGTGAGGTCCCGCCGGCCCGGCCAATCGGGATCCTTCACGATCCTTGGCTCGAGCGCGGCCCGGGTGGCGAGCAGCAGCTTGTCGGCCTTGGCCTGGAGGCCGAGCTCGGCGTAGGGCCGGACGCCGTCCGGGCCGGCGGGATGCAGCGGGTCGCGCCGGGCGTGGCTGAACCCCTGCCCGCCCGCCTCACCGTCCGCCCGCCACCAGAGCTCCGCGTCGGGATCCCGCAGGCGGGCAAGGAGGCGTCGGACGATCGCGGCATCGCGCGGCGCGGTGGTGTCGGCCCGCTCGAGTACGCGGACCGCGTCGGCCCGGGTGAAGGGGCGCACCATCGGCGACGGGTCGGCGACGGCCCCGCGGGCGATCAAGTGCTCGATCGCCGCGAGGTCCGGATCGTCGAGCGGGAGGTAGGCCGAGGCCTGGGCCGCGGCCGGCGTCGGACGGGCCGGCGCGCCGGGCGCCGCGACCAGGATGGCGAGCGCCCCGATCAGGACCTTCGCTGGACAGGGGGACGGCATCGGGCGGGAATCTTGCGGGAAAAGTGGAGTGGCGTCAATGGAAGTCCGGGCGGAGGTCGCGGCGGCTCCGGGTGATTATCTTCTCCGGCCCATGTCCATGTCCCCCCTTGAGGTCGAGGTGGTGCGCGGCTCGGTGGTCGAGTCGGTGCACCGGGTGTCGGTGGCGGTGGTCCACGCGGACGGGCGCGTGCTCGCCGCCGGCCACCCCGAGCTGACGACCTTCTGGCGCTCCGCCGCCAAGCCGTTCCAGGCGCTGCCGTTGGTGGCCGACGGCGCAGCCGAGCGGTTCGGTCTGGACGACCGCGAGCTGGCGCTCGCCTGCGCCTCGCACTCGAGCGAGCCGGTCCATCTGGAGCTCGTGGACGGCTTCCTGGCGAAGATCGGCTGCACCGAGCGCGACCTCGCCTGCGGGCCGCACCCGCCGCTCTCCGCCGCGGTGGCGGCGGCGGTCGCGCGGGGTGGGGTGGCGCTCACCCCGCGGTGGAGCAACTGCTCCGGCAAGCACGCCGGGATGCTCGCGCTGGCCCGTCACCATGGCTGGCCGCTCGCCGGGTACGAGCGGGCGGGGCATCCGGTGCAGGAGCGGATCCTGGACGAGATCGTCCGCTGGACCGGGGTGCCGCGCCAGGACATCGGGCTCGGTGTGGACGGCTGCGCCGCGGTGTGCTTCGCGCTCCCGCTCACCGCGATGGCGCGCGCCTACGCCCGGCTCGCCGGATCGGCCGAGCCCGGGGCCCGGCGGATCCGGGGCGCCATGGCGGCCCATCCGGAGCTCGTGGCGGGCAGCGGGCGGCCCTGTACCGCGCTCGCCGCGGCGCTCCCGGGGCGGCTCATCGCCAAGGTCGGGGCGGAAGGTGTCTACGGCGCGGCGTTCCTGGGGGCGGGGATCGGCGTGGCGCTCAAGGTCGAGGATGGGAGCGGACGGGCCGCCGGGCCGGCGCTGGTGCACGTATTGCAGCAGGTGGCCGACCGGATGATCCCCGATCTTGCCGGCGCCGGCGTGGCGGGCGTAGTCTCCGAGCACGCCGAGCCGCCCATCCGCAACACCCGCGGCGCGGTGACCGGATGGCTCCGGGCGCGCGGGACCCTGCGGTTTTATGATTGAGGTCGGCCGGAACCGGGTACCGACGCCTCGCGGCTAGGGATGCATACTCATGGCGAAACAAGACAGCCTCGACCCACAGACGCTGCATCTGGTGCGCCTCGCCGCGGCGATCGCGCAGGGTGAGGAACCCGAGATCCGCGACCGCATCACCCCCTTGCGGGCGGCGCAGGTTCCGCCCACCTGGGTGGAGGAGCTGCTGCTCCAGTCGGTGCTCTTCGTCGGCTATCCCCGCACCCTCATCGCGCTCGGCGTCTGGCGCAAGATGAGCGGGGTGCCGGCCCCGACCGACGACGAGGACATCGACTACGGTCGCGCCCAGGAGTGGACCAAGCGGGGCGAGGAGACCTGCATGAAGGTCTACGGGGACAACTACCGGAAGTTGCGGGACAACATCCGGTACCTCCACCCTGCCATCGACGCCTGGATGATCACCGAGGGCTACGGGCGCACCCTCGCGCGGCCCGGGCTCGACCTCCTGCGTCGCGAGCTCTGCGTGGTGGTGCAAATGGCGGTGCTCGACGCGCCCCGCCAGCTCCACTCGCACCTGCGGGGGGCGCTCAACGCCGGAGCGAGCTTCGCCCAGGTGGAGGCCACGCTCTCGGTGGTGAATCCGCTCCTCTCCTTCGATCACTGGAAGCGGGTCAAGGAGCTCTGGCGCGGGGTACGGGAGGGGTGGAGCCCAGGGGGTTAAGACACGACCATGCTGGTCGATCGCGCGGTGGTCCGGGTCGTGGCGGGGACCGGCGGGTCCGGGGCCTGCTCCTTCGCCCGCTTCAAGTACAAGCCCAAGGGCGGCCCCGACGGCGGCGACGGCGGCGACGGCGGGAGCATCTACGTCCGGGCCGACGCCAACCTCTCCACGCTCCTCGACTACCGGTACCGCACCGTCTGGAAGGCGGCGCGCGGCGAGCACGGCAAGGGGAAGACCCAGACCGGCGCCTCGGCGCCCGATCTCTTCCTCCCGGTTCCCCCCGGGACCGAAATCCGCGACGCCACCACCGGCGAGTTCCTCGGCGAGGTGCTCCGGCCGGGCGATACCCTCCTCGTCGCCAAGGGGGGGCGGGGCGGTCGCGGCAACGCCCGCTTTGCCACCGCCACCCACCAGGCCCCGCGCGAATGGGAGCCGGGCGAGGAGGGACAGGATCGCCGGATCGAGCTCTTCCTCAAGCTCATCGCCGACGTGGGCCTGGTCGGCGAGCCGAACGCCGGCAAGAGCACCTTCCTCTCGGTCATTTCCGCCGCCCGGCCCAAGATCGCGGACTATCCCTTCACCACGTTGGAGCCGAACCTGGGCGTGGCGGGACTGAGCGGCCACCGCTCGTTCGTCGTGGCCGACATCCCCGGCATCATCGAGGGGGCACACCAGGGGAAGGGGCTCGGGCTCCGCTTCCTGCAGCACGTCGAGCGGACCCGGGTGCTCGCGTTCCTCGTCCCGCTCGACGCGCCCGACCCGCAGGCCGTCTACGATCGCCTCCGCCGGGAGATCGGCCAGTACAGCGACGCGCTGCTGGCCAAGATCCACGTGGTGTTGCTCACCAAGCGCGATCTCCTCCCGGTGGACTCGCGGCTCCCGACGGTGCGGGCCCCCGAGGCGGCGGCGGTGCTGCCGATCTCCAGCGCGAGCGGGGTCGGCATCGACGCGGCCGTGGAGGAGCTGTGGCGCCTGGTCGATCGGGCCAAGGCGGAGGAGCTGGCCGACCAGGCGGAGCCCGAGGAGGCCGAGCCATGGTAGGATCCCGCGCCGCCTACGTGGCGCTCGCGCTCACGCCCGGGATCGGTGCGGCGCGGCTGGCCACCCTGCTCGAGGCCTGCGGAACCCCGGATGGCGCCCTGGCGGCGCCGTTCGAGTTTTTGTGCTCCCTGCCCGGGATGTCTCGCGCCGCGGCCACCGCCATCCGCGAGCGTACCGCCGCCGACGGACGCCGGGTGCTCGAGTGGATCGAGGAGCGAGGCGCCCACTGTCTCCTGCCGGCCGATCCCGGCTTCCCGCCGACGCTTCGCGAGATCCCCGAGCCGCCCGCCGTGCTGTTCGCCCTGGGCGATCTCGATCTCCTCCGGCGTCCCGCGGTGGCCGTGGTCGGGAGCCGGGATCACACCCCGTACGGGGCGGAGGTGGCCCGGCGCATCGGGGCAGCGGCCGCTCGGGGCGGGATCGTGGTGGTGAGCGGGATGGCGCGCGGCCTCGACGCCGTGGCCCACACCGCGGCCCTCGACGCCGGCGGTTCCACGATCGGCGTCCTGGGCAATGGATTCGGGGTGATATACCCGGCGGCCAACCGGGCGCTCTACGAGCGGGTGGCGGCCGAAGGGCTCCTCCTTACCGAGTTTCCCCCCGGCGAGCGGCCGCACGTGGCCCACTTCCCCCGCCGCAACCGGCTCATCAGCGGCCTGGCGCGGGTCACGATCGTGGTCGAGGCCGCGACCGGGTCGGGCGCGCTGATCACGGTGGATACGGCGCTGGCGCAGGGCCGGGACGTCCTGGCGGTGCCCGGCCCGATCACCAGCCCCACCTCCGTGGGTACCAACCGGCTGATCCGGGACGGCGCCGGGCCGTACCTGGGCCCCGAAGACCTCCAAGCGCACTATCCGGAGGTCGCCGATCTCGCCGACGCCGAACCCGGGCCTGGGCAGTCCGGCGCGACCGCCGCCGACCTGGACGAGGCCGAGCGTCGGGTCGTCGCGGCGCTGGAGCGCGGCAGGCGTCAGCACATCGACCTCCTCGCCGCGTCGCTTGGCATGCCGGTGGCCGAGCTCCTCGCCGTGCTCTCCGGGCTCGAGATCCGCGGGCTCGTGGTGCAGGCGCCGGCGGGCTGCTTCGCGAGAGCCTGACCCCCGGACCGGCGCTACCTTTCCGGCGTGCACCTCTACGTCCACGTCCCCTTCTGCGCCCGCCGCTGCTCCTATTGCGACTTCGCCATCGCGGTGCGCCGCGAGGTGCCGTCCGATCTCTTCGCCGACGCCGTCCTGCGGGAGTGGGCGGGATGGCAGGACGATCCGGCCTGGAGCCGCTCCCCGGTCGTCCGCACGGTGTACTTCGGCGGCGGCACGCCTTCCCGCCTCGCGCCCCGCGCGCTGGGACGGATCGTCGAGCGGATCTCGCGCGACCGGCCCCTCGCCCCCGGGGCGGAGATCACCCTCGAGGCCAACCCCGACGACGTGAGCGCCGAGCGCGTGGCGGCGTGGCGAGCCGTCGGCGTGAACCGGGTGTCGCTGGGGGTCCAGTCGCTCGACCCGGCGGTTCTTCGATGGATGCGCCGGACCCACACCGCCGCGCAGGTGCCGCGGGCGGTCGAGCTGCTCCGGGCCGGGGGCATCGGGGACGTCTCGCTCGACCTCATCTTCGCCCTGCCGGCCGAGCTCGAGCGGGATTGGGAAGCCGACCTGGCCGCGGCGCTGGCGCTTGCCCCTGAGCACCTGTCGCTCTACGGGCTCACGATCGAGCCCCGGACGCCGCTCGCCCGCTGGCTCGAGCGGGGCGCGATCCGGCCCGTCGACGAGCACCGCTACGCCCGGGAGTATCTAACGGCCCACCAGGCGCTCGAGGCCGGCGGGTTCGAGCACTATGAGGTCTCGAACTTCGCCCGGCCGGGGCGGCGGGCGCGGCACAACTCCGCCTACTGGAGCCGGGCCCCCTATATCGGCCTTGGACCCTCCGCCCACTCCGGTCTCGGTGACCGGCGCCGCTGGAATCGGCGGGAGTGGAGTGCCTACGCCCGCGCGGTGCTCGCGGGGGAGCCGGCGGTGGAGGGTGTCGAAACCCTGGACGCCGAGGCGCTCCGGCTCGAGCGACTGTACTTGGGTCTCCGAACCGGCACCGGGCTGCCGGTTCGGCAGATCCCGGCCGGGACGGTCGAAGAGTGGGTGTCCCAGGGGTGGGCGACGGTCGTGGATGGTGAGGATCCGGGCGGCACGAGGTCTGCTTACGGCGACGCGGATCGAGAGCCACGGGTCAGATTGACAGTTGAGGGGTGGCTCCGGCTCGATGCGCTGGTGTCGAGCCTGGCCGCCAAGACTTAGATTTCGGTCATGGCTGCGCACGAACATCTTACCGAGCGCGAGCTCAGGGTGCTGGAGGCGGTCATCCAGACGTACGTCGAGACCGCCGAGCCCGCCGGGAGCCAGACCATCGCCAAGCGGTTCGGCCTGGGCGTCTCCGCGGCGACGATCCGGAATACCATGAGCGACCTCGAGGAGAAGGGATACCTCTACCATCCCCATACCTCGGCGGGGCGGATCCCGACCGACCGGGGGTACCGGCTCTATGTCGACAGCCTGATGCGGCTCTCGCCGCCCAGCGATCAGGCCCGGCACGCGCTCCAGGCCGAATTGAGCGGGCCGGCCAACGCGTTGGAGGAGATCCTCCGGCGGGCGGCCCAGGTGTTGGGCGTGCTGACCCAGGAACTGGGGGTGGCGGTGGCCCCGGCCTTCTGCGAGCTGGTGCTGGAGCGGCTCGACCTGATCCAGGTCGCCTCCGACCGGCTGCTGCTGGTGTTCCACCTCCGGAGCGGGGTGGTCCGCACGATCTTCGTGCAGATCCCGGCGACGGTGGCCAACGAGGACATGGTGCACCGGGTGGCGTCGGTGCTGAACGAGCGGCTCGCCGGGCTCACCCTGGACGAGATCCGCCAGAGCGTCGGGGAGCGGCTGCGGGACGCCGGCGATGCCGAGGCGACCGAGCTGCTCCACATCTTCATCGCCGAGGGGGAGGAGATCTTCGCCCTGCCGAACGCGGGGGAGACGGTCGTCCTGGGGAGCGCGCAGCTGCTGGCCGAGCAGCCGGAGTTCGCCTCCAACAACACCCGGATGCGGGATCTCCTGGAGCTCACCGAGCGGCGGGACTTCCTCCGCCAGGCGCTCCACGCCCGCCGGCGCCAGGGGCTCACGATCACGATCGGCGGCGAGAACCTGGATCCCAAACTGAGCGACTTCACGCTCGTCACCTCGTCCTACCGGGCCGGCGACGTGAGCGGCGTCATCGGCGTCATGGGGCCCACCCGGATGCCCTACGACAAGATCATCGGGCTGGTCCAGCACACCAGCCGCCTGGTGGAAGGACTGCTGCAGTGAACGACTACTACCAGCTGCTCGGGGTGCCTCGCGACGCATCGGAGGCCGACATCAAGAAGGCCTACCGGAAGCTGGCGATGGAGTACCATCCCGACCGGAACCGGGAGCCGGGCGCCGAGGAGAAGTTCAAGGAAATCACCGAGGCGTACGAGGTCCTGCGGGATCCGCAGAAGCGAGCGGCCTACGATCGCTACGGCAAGGCGGGGGTCGGGCGGGGCGCGGGATTCGACTTCCACCACGTGGACCTCGCCGAGGCGCTCAGCATCTTCATGCGCGACTTCGGCGGCTTCGGCTTCGAGTCGATGTTCGGCGGGCGGCCGGGGCCTTCGGAGGCGCGCCGGGGGCAGGACATCCGCGTGACGGTGAAGCTCACGCTCAACGAGGTGGCCACCGGCGCCAAGCGCACCGTCAAGCTCAAGACGCTCGACCGCTGCACCCACTGCGGCGGGAGCGGGGCGGCGCCGGGCAGCCGTCCGTCCACCTGCACTACCTGCGGCGGCCGGGGCGAGGTGCGACGCGCGGCCCGGAGCGTCTTCGGGCAGTTCGTGTCGGTGTCGCCCTGTCCGACCTGCGCCGGCGAGGGGGCGGTCATCCTCCAGCCCTGCGAGGTCTGTCGGGGCGAGGGGCGGGTCCGGGCGGAGCGCACCGTCTCGGTCGAGGTCCCGGCGGGGGTGTCGTCCAACAACTATCTCACCCTGCGGGGGCAGGGGGCGGCGGGCCCCCGCAACGGCCCCTACGGCGACCTCCTCGTGATGCTCGAGATCAAGGAGGACGACCGCTTCGTTCGCCAGGGAGACGACCTCATCTACGATCTCCCGATCTCCTTCTCCCAGGCGGCCCTCGGCGCCACGCTCACGGTGCCCACCCCGTACGGCGAGGAGACGATCACCGTGTCCCCCGGCACCCAGACCGGCACCGTGCTCCGGCTGCGCGGCCGCGGGCTCCCGCGCCTGGGCCAGACGGGCAAGGGCGACCTCCACGTCCGCATGCACGTCTGGACCCCGGAGTCGCTCACCGCCGAACAGGAACGGCTCTTCCGCGAGCTCGCCAAGCTCGAAGGCGAGCCGCCCAAGCACGAGCGCGGGTTCTGGGCCCGGCTCAAGGAGGCGTTGGGCGCGTGACCTGGTGGGCCATCGACGTCCGGGGGGAGGCCGCCCGCCGCGACGCCCTCGCCGCCTGGCTGGTCCGGACCACCGGCCTCGCGGTGGAGGAGCGTCCCGACGGGACGCTCGTTTCGTTCGCGGACACGGAGGCCGGCGCCGAGCGGCTCATCGACCGCCTGCGGGCGGAGCACGGCGAGGGGCTCCAGATCACCCGCCGCGCGCTCGAGCCGACCGACTGGAGCACGCGCTGGCGCGAGGGGCTGGGCCCCCGGCGGCTCGGCCGGTTGGTCGTGGCGCCCTCCTGGGTCGCCTACGCGCCGGGCCCGGAGGAGACGGTCGTGGTGCTGGATCCCGAAACGGCGTTCGGGAGCGGGGAGCACGGCTCCACCCGAGTGGCGCTCCGGCTCCTCGAGCGGCTAGTGGCCCCGGGCGACCGGGTGCTCGACTTGGGGAGCGGTAGCGGGATCCTGGCCATCGCCGCCGTCCGCCTCGGCGCCTCCCGTGCGGTCGGCATCGAGACCGATGCCGAGGCCAACGACGTGGCCGCCCGGAACGCCGAGCGGAACGGGGTCGCGGACCGGGCTCGTTTCCTCGCTGGGGACGCCGCCGATCTCGCGCCGCTCCTCGGGCCGGCCGACCTCGTGCTCTCCAATATCCTTCGTACCGTGAACGTGGCGCTCCTCCCGGCCATCCTGGCCTCGCTGCGCCCGGGCGGCATCGCCATTTTCGCCGGGATGGAGGAAGCCGAGGCGGCCGAGTTCCGCGGGCCGCTCGCCGCCGCGGGGTTCGAGGCGGTGGAGGAGGCGGTGGACGCCGGCTGGTGGGGTGTGGCCGCCCGCCGGGCGGGGGCCGAGCGGTGTTGACCGCCCTGGTGGTGGGAGAGCTTCCCCCGCCCGGCGCTACCCTCCAGCTCGATGACGCCGAAGCCCATCATCTCCGGGTGCGGCGCGCGATGGACGGCGAGACCGTCCGGCTGCTCAACGGACGAGGGACGGTCGGGTTCGGACGCCTCTCGCTGGTCCGCAAGGTGGCGGCGGTCGAGCTCGCCCGGATCGAGGCGGTCCCGGCGCCGCCCCCCCTCGTCCTGGCGGTGGGGGCGGGGGATCGCGAGCGGTTCTACTGGCTGGCGGAGAAGGCGGCCGAGCTGGGCGTCACCGACCTGCTGCCGCTCGAGACGGAGCGCACCCGGAGCGTGGCATCCCGGGTGCGGGAGGCCGACATTCCCCGGCTCGCCCGGCGCGCGCTGGAGGCGATCAAGCAGTCGGGGGCGGCGTGGGCGCCGCTGGTGCACCGGTCGCACACCATCGCCGAGCTCCCCGGCAGGTTCCCGGCGGCGGTGCGGTGGCTGGCCGAGCCCGACGGCACGCCGCCCCCGGAGGCGCTGGACGACCAGCCGCTCATCGCCGTGGTGGGGCCCGAGGGCGGACTGAGCGGCGAGGAGCGGCGCTGCCTGCTCGAGGTGGGGTACTTGCCGGTGAGCCTGGGACCGCACATCCTGAGGTTCGAGACCGCGGCGGTGCTGGCCGGGGCGGCGGCGATCGCTGCGCGGATGCGGGCCCGGGCACGGACGTCGGCGCAGGCGCACCCTGGGGCGCGCGCGGTGGCGGGCACACGAGGAGTCCATGGCTGACTGCCTGTTCTGCAAGATCGTGGCGGGGGAGATCCCGGCGAAGATCGTCAAGCGCTCGCCCGACGCGGTGGCGTTCCACGACATCAATCCCCAGGCGCCGGTGCACCTGCTGGTGATTCCCACCGCGCACGTGGCGGCGGTACGGGACGCCCGGGGCCCCGAGGGGGAGCGGCTCCTGGGGCGTCTCTTCCAATTCGCGGCGGAGGTGGCGGCGGAGCTGGGGCTCGACGGGAACGGCTACCGCCTCGTGGCCAACACCGGGCCCCAGGCCCAGCAATCGGTCTTCCACCTGCACGTGCACCTGATCGGCGGCCGGCAGATGAGCTGGCCGCCGGGCTGAGCCGCCGGGCCGAGCCGCGGGGCCGAGCCGGCCGCGGCGCCGGCCGTCTTGTGTTCTCCCCGGGGCGGCTCTATCTTCCACGTCTTCAACGTCTTACCGCCTGCGGGAGCAGGCCAGAGAGGGGTGATAGACCGAGCATGTCGGAAGTGATCATCCACGACGACGAGAGCTTCGAGCGGGCGCTCAAGCGCTTCAAGAAGAAGTGCGAGAAGGCGGGCATCCTCTCGGACCTGCGGAAGCACCGGCATTACGAGAAGCCGAGCGAGAAGCGGAAGCGGAAGATGAACGCCGCGCTCCGCAAGAACCGCCGGGCTCCCCGTGTCGGATCGGTCTGAGCTCGCCCTGACGCTGCAGGAGCGGCTCAACGCGGCCCGCAAGGCCCAGGACAAGCCGCGGGCCCTGCTCCTCGGCACCATCCTGGCCGCCGTCAAGAACCGCGAGATCGAGCTCCGGCGGCCGCCCACCGACGAGGAGGTGGTCGAGGTCCTCCGGAAGGGGATCAAGACCCGGCGGGAATCGGTCGAGCAGTACCGCGCCGCCGCCCGGGAGGACCTGGCGGAGAAGGAAGCCGCCGAGATCCGGATGCTCGAGGAGTTCCTCCCGCCGGCGGCGGACCCGGCCGAGATCCGAGCCGCGGTCCGCGAGGCGATCGCCGCGGGAGCGACGGACCTGGGGCGCGTGATGGGCCAGGTCATGCCCCGCTTCAAGGGGCGCGCGGACGGCAAGCTGATCAACCAGATCGCGCGCGAAGAGCTGCAGGTTGGATGACGGTCGAGATGGATCATCGCTCGCGTGACGGGGTGCCTGGGCCCATGGGCGAAGGCACCCCGTCTCGTTTGGCGGCCGAGGCGACGGTCGACGCGCTCGACGCCGAGGCGCTCGAGACACTGGAGCTCCCCGCGGCCCTGGAGCAGGTGGCGGCGTTCGCCGCGGGGCCGCTCGGCGCCGCCCGGGTCCGCTCGCGCCGGCCCGGGACCGACCTCGCCTGGATCGAGGAGGAGCTGGCCCGGGTGACCGAGATGCGCCGGCTCCTGGAGCGGGACGGGGAGATCTCGGGTGAGCCGGTGCCGGAGGTCTCCCGCATCCTCGCTCGTCTCCGGGTGGACGGGAGCGTGCTCGACGGCCCGGAGCTCGTGGCGCTCCGCCAGCTGCTCGCCGCCGCCCGGCTCACCGCCGGCCTCCTCCGACGGGTGGCGGCGGACGCCCCCCGCTCGGCGGCGCTCCTCCGTCCCGTGCCCGATCGTGCGCTCGAGACCAGGCTGGAGCAGGCGCTGGACCGGGACGGGCGGCTGCTCGACGGCGCCAGCCCTGCGCTCGCGGCGGCGCGGCGCGAGGTGCAGGCCGCCCGTGCCCGCCTGATCCAGAAGCTGGAGGCGATCCTCCGCCGACTCGAGTCGTCGGGCGAGGGGAACGTGACGGTGCGCAACGGACGCTACGTCATCCCGGTGCGGCGGGACGACCGGAGCCGCCCCGAGGGCATCGTCCACGGCGAGTCGGGGAGCCGCGGCACCCTGTTCGTCGAGCCGGCGGAGGCGATCGAGCTCGGGAACGCGCTGCGGGCGGCGGAGGCCGAGGAAGAGCACGAGACCCTCCGGGTGCTGCGGGAGCTGACCGAGCGCCTCCGCCCCGAGTGGGCCGTCCTCGCCGAGGCGCACGAGATGGTCGTCGCGGTGGACGACCTCGTGGCGCGCGCGAAATATGCCCTCCGGAGCGACGGGCACGCCCCGGTGGTGCGGGAGCCGCCGGCGCCGCTCGTGATCCGGAACGGTCGGCATCCGCTGCTCCTCGCGGCCGGCGGCCGGGTGGTGCCGTTCGACCTGGAGCTCGGCCCCGGCGAGCGCACGGTGGTGATCAGCGGCCCCAACACCGGTGGCAAGACCGTGCTCCTCAAGGCGGTGGGGCTGGCCGCGGCGCTGGCCCAGAGCGGCATCGTGCCGCCGGTGGGGCCCGGGAGCGAGCTCCCCCGGTTCCGCCGGTTCGTCGTGGATATCGGGGATCATCAATCGATCGCCGCGAGCCTCTCGACGTTCAGCGCCCACGTCCGGCTCCTGGGCCGGGTATTGCGGGAGGCGGACGACGCCACGCTCGTGCTCCTGGACGAGGTGGGGAGCGGGACCGATCCCGCCGAGGGAGCGGCGCTCGCCGCGGCGAGTCTCCTGGCGCTCACCCGGCGCGGCGCGGTCACCCTCGCCACCACCCATCTCGGCGCGCTCAAGACGCTCCCCGGCCGCTCGCCGGGCATCGTCAATGCGTCGCTCCAGTTCGACGCCGAGACGCTCCAGCCGACCTACCGATTCCTCAAGGGCGTCCCCGGGCGCTCCTACGGCCTCGCGATCGCCCGGGGGCTCGGCGTGCCGCCGGAGGTGCTGGCCGAGGCGGAGGCGGAAGTGCCGCAGGCGGAGCGGCACCTCGACGCCGTCCTCGCCGCGGTGGAGCGGCGCGAGCGGGAGCAGGCGGCGCGGCAGGCCGCGCTCGCCGATCGTGCGCTCGAGCTCGAGAGCCTCGGCGCCAAGCTGGCCCGCCAGGCGGCGGAGCAGGAGGCGCGCGAGGCCGAGCTCCGCCGGCGCGAACGGGCCGCCGAGCGCGAGGCCCGCCAGCAGGCCAAGAGCTATCTCCTCGAGGCGCGGCAGCGGGTGGAAGAGGCGATCGAGCGGGTGCGCGTCGCGGCGGACGAGGCGGCGTTCCGCGAGGCGCGCCGCCTGGTGGAGGAGGGGATCCGGGCCGAACGGGAGCGGCTGGAGGAGGCGGAGCGGAGCGCCCGCGAGCTGCGGCGGGGCGACGGCGCCGGGGAGGTCGGGGTGGGCGATCGGGTGCGGCTGCCCACCGGCACCACGGGCCAGGTGGTCGAGGTCCGGGCCGACGGTCGGCTCGCGGTGCTGGTGGGCTCGATGCGGCTGGTGGTGGAGCGGGGCGGCGTATCGCTCCTGCCCCGGGGAGGGAGTGGCGGGCGCGGGGCGGCGTCGAGCCAGCCGAGCGCGCCGGGGCCGTCCGCCGTGGCGGCGCCGGAGGCGGTGATGGAGATCGATCTCCGCGGGATGACCGGCGACGAGGCCGAGGCGGCGACGCTGGCCGCGGTGGACGCCGCCTACGTGGCCGAGCAACCGTTCATCCGGATCATCCACGGCAAGGGGACCGGCGCGCTGCGCGACCGGGTGCAGCGCGTGGTCAAGAGCGACCGCCGGGTGCGCAAGAGCGACTTCGCCCCGCCGCGCGAGGGGGGCACCGGCGTCACCATCGTCGAGCTGGCCCGGTGAGCATGATCCCCGACGAGGTCATCGAGCAGGTCCGCGACGGGGCGGACCTGGTGGCGCTCGTGGGGGAGTCGGTCGACCTCAAACGGACCGGGGCCGACTACCGCGGCCCCTGTCCGTTCCACGGCGGTACCCACCGCAATTTCGCCGTGATCCCCAAGAAGGGGATGTACTATTGCTACGTCTGCCACGCGGCGGGCGACGTCTTCACGTATTTCATGAAGCGGTTCGGGATGGACTATCCCACCGCGGTGCGCGAGGTGGCGCGCCGGTCGGGGATCACCATCCCGGAGCAGCCGAGCCGCGCGGGCCCGGATCCCCGCGAGCCGCTCTTCGGCGCGGTGGCCGCGGCGCACGACTGGTTCGTCCGCCAGCTGGTCGAGTCGCCCGCGGCCTCGGCGGCGCGGGAGTATCTCGCGGGGCGGGGGATCGACCGCGAGACCGCGGCCCCGCTCGGCTTCGGCTTCGCGCCGCGCGGCCCCGCCTTCCTCGACGAGATGACGCGCCTCGGCATTGACGCCGGGACGCTGCTCGAGGCGGGGCTGGTGATCCGGCGGGAGGACGGGAGCGTGGCCCCCCGTTTCCGCGGCCGGCTCCTGATCCCGATCCACGATCTCCGGGGCCGGGTGGTGGGCTTCGGCGGACGGATCCTCGGCCCGGGCGAGCCGAAGTACCTCAACTCCCCCGAGACGCCGATCTTCCAGAAGGGACGCCTGCTCTACAACCTGCACCAGGCGCGCAACGCCATCCGCAAGGAGCAGACGGCAATCCTCGTCGAGGGTTACTTCGACGTGATCCGCCTGGTGCTCGCCGGCGTGGAGCACGTCGTGGCCCCGCTCGGCACCGCGCTCACCCCCGACCAGGCGGCGCTCCTCCGCCGGTACGCCACCCAGGCGATCATCCTGTACGACAGCGACCAGGCCGGGCTCCGCGCCACCTTCCGCGCCGCCGACGAGCTCCTCCGCCACGAGGTCAGGGTACGGGTGGCGACCATGCCGCCGGGGGAGGACCCCGACACCCTGGCCCGCGCCGGCGGGCGGGACGCCGTCGAGGCGGTGCTGCACGACGCGGTGGACGTGATCGAGCGGAAGATCCAGCTCCTCGAGCGGAAGGGGTGGTTCGACGGGCTCGAGCACCGCCGCGACGCGTTGGATCGGCTGCTCCCCACCATCCGCGCCGCGCGGGACCCGATCACCCGCGAGCTCTACATCACCCGGGTGGCCGAGCGCTCGGGGGTGAGCCGTCGGGTCCTGGAGGAGGAGGTGGGAGAGGCGGGCGAGCGCGCGGCCGACGTGGACGCCGGCGCGGGCCGCCCGCCCGGTCGTGCCCCGATCCCGTCCCACGTACCGCCCGCTCCCGCCGCCCCCCGCCGGCTCGGCGCCAAGGACGAGTGGGAACTCCTCCGGGCCTTGGTCGTCGCGCCGGAGCTCCTCGCGCGGGCGGGCAAGGACCTGCCCGGCGAGTGGATCGAGGGAAAGGCGCTCCGCGAGATCTTCGACGCCATGGTGGGCGTCGGGTCCCCGCTCGATCCCACCGCGGTGATCGGCCGGCTTGCGCCGGAGACCCAGCTCGTCTGGTCGAAGCTGGTGGCCGACGCGCGGGCGCTCGCGGGGCAGGACGTGGTCCCGATCTACGAGGGAGCCCGTCAGGCGCTCGAGGCGCGGCCATTGCTCCGTCGCTGGATCGAGCTGCGGGACCGGCTCCGCCTCGCGAGCGACGGGGCGGAGCAGGACGCGCTTTTCCGGCAGCAGCTCGAGACCCGGCGGGAGGTGGAATCCCGCTATCCCCGGGTCGCGGAGCGTTTCCATTGGCTGAAACGGGGTCGGACGCCGGGACGGACCGGGAGGGGTTGAGCCCCCGGATTATCTTTGGTCGACTCAGAGAGGAGCGGGCATGCACCCTGACTTGGCGGCGTTGCTGGAGCTGCAATCGAAGGATCTGGCGCTGATGGAGGTGGACGGCCGGCTCGAGGCGCTCGACCGGGAGCTCGCGGCGCTGGACCAGGCGCTCGCCCGGGCGCGGGAGTCGGCCGCCGCCGCCCGCCGGGCGGCCCAGGACGCCGCCCGTCGGCGCGACGAGCTCGAGGCGAAGATCCAGAGCTACCGCACCATCCAGGAGCGCCGCCGGCAGCGCCTCGACCACACCCGCAATGCCAAGGAGGCTGCGGCCCTCATGGCGGAGCTCGACCTGGCCCGTTCGGTGCTCGCCAAGGAGGAGAGCGAGTGGTTCCGGCTGGCCGACGGCGTCGCCAGCCTGGAGGCGCAGGCGGTGGAGGCGGAGCGGCAGGCGGAGGAGTTCGC
>DATLZT010000206.1:0-2683 GCA_035573835.1 Gemmatimonadales bacterium | reverse complement strand
GGTGGCGTGCCGAGGATCGGCGCCCGGGCCGGCGCCGGGCTCGGCCGGGGCGGCGTCGCCGGCGCGGTCGCGGGCGCCGTGGGCGGGAGCGACCGCGGGGGGAGCTCCTTCCCCTGCACCAGCAGCTCGAGGTCCTCCCGGTCGAGCGTCTCCCGCTCGAGCAGCGCCAGCGAGATCCGGTCGAGGAGGTCGCGGTGCTCGACGAGGATCCGCCGGGCCCGCTCGTAGGCCTCGTCGATGAGGCGCTTGACCTCGTCGTCCACCATCTGGGCCGTGCGCTCGGAGATCTCCCGGCGCTGGGCGATCTCGCGGCCCAGGAAGATCTCCTGCTCCCGGTCGCCCACGGCCAGGGGGCCGATCCGCTCGCTCATCCCGAACTGGGTGACCATGCGCCGGGCGAGCGCGGTGGCGCGCTCGATGTCGTTGCCGGCGCCGGTGGTGACCTTGTCCGGACCGAAGACGATCTCCTCGGCCACCCGGCCGCCGAAGAACATCGCGAGCTGCCCGATCAGCCACTCCTTGGTGTAGTTGTGGCGGTCCACCTCGGGCAGCGAGGCGGTGAGGCCGAGGGCCCGACCCCGGGGGACGATCGTCACCTTGTGGACCGGGTCGCTGCCCGGGATCTTGAGCGCCACCACGGCATGTCCCGCCTCGTGGTAGGCGGTGAGCCGCCGCTCGTCCTCGGTGAGGACCAGGCTGCGGCGCTCGACGCCGAGCATGACCTTGTCCTTCGCCTCCTCGAAGTCCTCCATGCTCACCAGCGACTTGTTCTTCCGCGCGGCGAGCACGGCGGCCTCGTTGACCAGGTTGGCCAGGTCGGCCCCGGCCATGCCCGGCGTCCCCTTGGCGATCACGTCGAGCCGCACATCGGCCGCGAGCGGGATCTTGCGGGTGTGGACCCGGAGAATGCCCTCGCGCCCCCGCACGTCCGGCGCGTCCACCACGATCTGGCGGTCGAAGCGGCCGGGGCGGAGCAGCGCCGGATCGAGCACGTCGGGGCGGTTGGTGGCGGCGATGAGGATCACCCCGTCATTGGACTCGAAGCCGTCCATCTCGACCAGGAGCTGGTTGAGCGTCTGCTCCCGCTCGTCGTGACCGCCCCCCAGCCCGGCGCCGCGGTGCCGCCCGACGGCATCGATCTCGTCGATGAAGATGATGCAGGGGGCGTGCGCCTTCCCCTGCTCGAAGAGATCGCGCACCCGACTCGCCCCCACCCCGACGAACATCTCGACGAAGTCGGAGCCCGACATCGAGAAGAAGGGCCGGCCCGCCTCGCCCGCCACCGCCTTGGCCAGCAGGGTCTTGCCGGTGCCCGGGGGGCCCACGAGGAGCGCTCCCTTGGGGAGCCGTCCGCCCAGCCGGGTGAACTTCTGCGGATCCTTCAGGAACTCGATGATCTCCTGCAGCTCCACCTTGGCCTCGTCACACCCGGCCACGTCGGCGAAGGTGAGCTTCGGCGTGTCCCCGGAGAGGAGCTTGGCCCGCGACTTCCCGAAGGAGAAGGCGCGGCTCCCGCCCGCTTGCAGCTGCCGGAGGAGGAAGAACCAGAGCCCGAGGATGACGATCCAGGGCAGCGCCGCGATCAGGAGGGCCGTGAGCCCCCCCTTCGGCTCCTTGGCCGAGATGGTGACCCCGGCCGCCTCGAGGCGGGTGAGGATCGCCTCACTGTTGCTGATGGGAAGGAGGACCGTGAAGTTCTTCACCGTGCGCCCGTCGACCGTCACCGGGGAGCGGAACTCGCCCTGGAGCCGCTTGCCGTCGTAAACCTCGACATGCCCCACGTTACCGGCGGCGAGCTGCTCGCTGAAGGCCGTATAGGTGAACTCCTGGGTCGCGGCGCGCTGGCGGCTCATCATTTGGTATAGCGCGACGGCCAGCAGCACCACCAGCGCCCACAGGGCCAGGTTCTTGCTCAGGTTGCCCCAGCCGTTGCCGGGGGCGCGAGGGGGAAGACGCTCTGCCATTTAGTCAGTCCAAATCCGCGATGAACGGGAGATGTCGGTAATCCTCGGCGTGGTCCAGGCCGTATCCTACCAGAAAAGCTGGCGGTGCGGCGAAGCCGACGAATCGGGGCTCCGGCCGAACGTCCGCCAGCTGTTTATCCAACAGCGCACAGATGTCGAGGCTTCGGGGGCGCCGCTCCTCGAGCAGGCCGACCAGACGCGCCAGCGTCCTCCCCGTGTCAATGATATCCTCGACCAGGAGTATGTGTTTCCCCTCGAGCCGGGTCTCCGGGTCGTACAGCAGTCGGACCTCCCCGCTCGAGACCTTCCCCGACCCGTACGAGCTGGCCACGAGGAAGTCCACCTGGAGCGGCCGCTCGATCTGCCGCACCAGGTCGCCCAGGAATATAAAACTACCCTTGAGCAATCCGAGGACGAGCAAGTGCCCGTCCGGATAGGCCGCAGTGATCTCGCGGCCCAGCTCACGGACCCGGGCCGCGATGGCGGCCTCGTCGAAGACGATCGACCGGACCGGCCGGCCGCCGGTCCGGCGCAGGACGTCGTCAGCCCGATTCGGCGTCAATCCGGAGCGCCTCGACGTTGGCGGTGGGCAGCAGCGCGTCGGACCGGCAGACGCCGGGCACCCAGACGACCGTGGCGCCGGAGGTCAGCACCGGCCACTCGGCCCGGCGAGCCCGCGGCACCCGCGCGTCCTGGAAGCAGCGGGCCAGGAGGCGGCT
>DATLZT010000205.1:0-8270 GCA_035573835.1 Gemmatimonadales bacterium | reverse complement strand
GGCCGCCTGGCCGGGGGCGTGGCCCACGACTTCAACAACCTGCTCACCGCCATGCTGGGCCATGCCGACCTGGTGCTGGCCGAGCTGCCGGCCGGGCATCCGGTGCGGACCGACGTCGAGGAGATCCAGCGGGCCGGCCAGCGGGCCGCCTCGCTCACCCGCCAGCTCCTCGCCTTCAGCCGCAAGCAGCTCCTCCAGCCGAAGGTCATCGACCTGAACCGGACGGTGGGCGAGCTCCAGCACATGCTCTGCCGGCTCATCCCCGAGAACATCGAGGTTCGGTTGGACCTCATGCCGACACCGATCCACGTCTGCGCCGATCCGGGGCAGATCCAGCAGGTCCTCCTCAACCTGGTCGTCAACGCCCGTGACGCGATGGAGGCGGGCGGGATCCTGGGGATCGCCAGCGGGCTGGCCGAGCTCACCCCCGAGCTCGCGCCGCTCTACGACGTGGACGACCCCGGTGAGTACGCCTATCTCGCGGTGAGCGATACGGGGAAGGGGATGGACGAGGCCACCCGGCGCCGGATCTTCGAGCCGTTCTTCACCACGAAGCCGCAGGGGCAGGGAACCGGGCTGGGGCTCGCCACCGTGTACGGCATCGTCCGGCAGAGCAACGGTTACATCTGGGTCCACAGCGAGCCCGGGGGCGGCTCGGTGTTCGTGGTCTTCCTGCCGCGGGTCGCGGCGCCCGCGGCGAGCTGCGGCGAGCCGGAGCGGCGGCCGGAGCGGCGTGGAACGGAGGTCGTGCTGCTGGTGGAGGACGAGGCGTCGGTGCGGCTGCTGGCCGCTCGGCTGCTCCGGCGGGCGGGCTACACCGTGCTGGAGGCGGCCGACGGCGCCGAGGCGCTGGAGCTGGTGCTGAGCGACCCGGGGCCGATCGACCTGGTGCTCACCGATGTCGTGATGCCGCGGTTGGGCGGCCCGGACCTGGTGGACCGGCTCCTCGCCGAGCGCCCGGGGCTCAAGGTGCTGTTCATGTCGGGCTACTCCGAGCGCGAACTCCGGACCGACGCCATCCCCGCGTCGAAGGTCCGGCTCCTGCTCAAGCCGTTCACGCCCGACGCGCTGGTGGCCACGGTGCGCGGCGTGCTCGACGCCTGAGCCCGGCCCGGCTCGGCCAGCGCTACGGCAGCCGTACCACGCAGGTCGTCAGGTAGCCGCCGCGCACGTTGTACACCGTGGTGACCTCGAGCCGCTTGGGTTGCAGCAGCCGGTGGAGATCCTCGGCGATCCTGGCCGTGGCGTGCTCCTGGAAGATCCCGACGTTGCGGTAGCTGGTGATGTAGTACTTCAGGCTCTTGAGCTCGATGCACCGATCCGACGGCACGTACCGGATCGTCAACCGGGCGTAATCCGGGAGTCCGCTGTAGGGACAGACGGCGCTGAACTCGGTCGTCTCGGTGGTGATCTCCTGCTCGGGGCCGGCGTACTCGAAGGTCTCGAGCACGGCGACGTCGATCGCCTCGGGGCCCACGAACGGCAGCGTCCTGCCTTCGGCGATGGCCATGGTCGTCTCTCCCGGTCGAAGTCGGCGTCGGGGCCGCCTCCTCGCCCGGTCCGGGGGCGGGAGGGCCCCGATGGGCAGGCAATCTAGTCGGGGGCGCCCGGCGCCACGAGCCGCCGCCCCCTCAGCCGACCTTCACGATCCCCGCCTCGACCCAGGTGAGCTCGTCGCGAAGCACCCGTTGGGCGGTGGCGTACGTCGCCACGTCGTCGTTGTCGAAGATCCGGTCGAAGCGCTCCGCCACCCGACGCCGGGCATGGCGACTGAAGAGATCCGCCAGCTCGGTCGGCCCCCGGTTGGAGGGATCCTTCCGGACCATCGCATGGGCCCGGGCGCAGGCGGCCGTGATCGCCAGCAGCTCCGCCCCGATCTCGACCAGCCGGCCCAGCACCGCCTGCCGCTTCTCCAGCCGGGGGCCGAACCGTATCATGCAGTGGAACAGCGTCCGGGCCAGCTTGCGCGAGGCACGCTCGACGAAACGGACGTGGGTCGCGAGCGGGCCGAACTCGCCGTACCGGGGCCAGCGTCCCCAGCCGAGCCAGAGCCGGGGGTACCAGCCGGCGTAGAAGAGCCCGGCCCGGACCAGCGCGCCCAGCTTCCGCGCGGTCGGCGTCTTCGGGTCGATCAGGGCGCCCGCCACGCGCATGTGGGTGTCCACCGCCTCCCGGGCGATGAACAGCCGCATGATCTCGCTCGATCCCTCGAAGATCAGGTTGATCCGGAAGTCCCGCATGATCCGCTCGACCGGATCGGGCTTCTCGCCCCGGGCCCGCAGGCTGTCGGCGGTCTCGTAGCCCCGCCCGCCCTTGATCTGGAGCGTGTCGTCGACGATCCGCCAGCCGACCTCGGTGTTCCACATCTTGGCCATGGCGGCCTCGAGGCGGATGTCGTGGGTGCCCCGGTCGGCCATGAGGGAGGCGAGGTCGGACACCGCCTCCATCGCGAAGGTGTCCGCCGCCATCCGGCCGAGCTTCTGGGCGATGGCGTCGTGCTTGCCGATCGGCTGGCCCCACTGCACCCGGCTCCGGGCCCACTCGCGGGAAATCTCGAGACACCGCTTGGCGCCGGCCACGGCGGAGGCAGGGAGGGTGAGCCGGCCGGTGTTCAGGGTGATGAGCGCCAGCTTGAGCCCCTTGCCCTCGCCCCAGAGGACGTTCTCCACCGGCACCTTGACGTCGGTGAACCGGATGATCCCGTTCTCCAACGCCCGGAGGCCCATGAAGTGGAGGCGCCGCACCACCTCGACCCCCGGCCAGGCCGTCTCGACGATGAAGGCGGTGATCCGCCGCGGCCCGGTTCGCGCCATGACCACCATCAGCTCGGCCACCGTGCCGTTGGTGCACCAGAGCTTCTCCCCGTTCAAGATGTAGTGCTTCCCGTCCTCGGAGAGCGTCGCCGTGGTGCTCAAGCCCGCCGGGTCGGAGCCGACGTGGCTCTCGGTGAGGGCGAAGGCGGAGATCGCCCCCTTGGCGAGGCGGGGGAAGTACCGCCGCTTCTGTTCCGGCGTGCCGAAGAGTTTGAGCGGCGTCGGCACCCCGATCGACTGCGCGGCGGAGAGGAGCGCGGTGAGGTTGCCGTCCAGGCTGGTCACCTTCGCGATGGCATGGGTGTAGCTGTATTGGCTCAGCCCCAGACCGCCGTACTCCTCCGGGATCTTGATCCCGAAGGCGCCGATCTCCTTGAGCGCCTGCACCAGGTCGGCCGGGATCTTCCCCTCGCGGTCGATGGCGTCGGAATCGACCGTCTTGAGCAGCGCGTCGAGCCGGTCCATGAACGGCTTGGCGCGGGCGAGGTCGGCCGGGTCCGGCTCCGGGAACGGGTGCACCAGGTCGAGCCGGAACTTCCCCTCGAACAGCTCCCGCACGAAACTGGGCGCCTGCCACTCGGTCTCCCGGGCCGCCTCCGCCACCTCCCGGGCCTCGCGCTCGCTGGCGAGCGGCGGCGGTGCGGCGGGCTGGGCCGGGGGAGCCTCTCGGATCACGTCGGTCATGGTCGGGTCGGGTGAAGGGTGGAGAGACGGACGCCGCCGAGGACGAGCTCGATCACGTGCCGCTTCCGGGCCTCGAGGAACGTCGGGTCGTCCGGGTCGATCCCGAGCGCGCGCAGCATGGTCTCGGAGTGGGCCAGCGGAAACCAACAGAGCGCCACGATGCTGAGGAGGAGCTGCACCGCCTCGGCGGAGAGCGACGCGTCGAGCGCGAGCTCGGCGCTGATCGCGGCGAGCGCCTCCCGGGCCGCCTCGAGATGCGGCGGGACGCCCCCGAGGGTACGGGCGCCGCTCAGCGCCTCCCACTCGAGCAACCGGACGAAGTTGCGCCGCGCGGTGAGGAAGTCGAAGTAGTCGGCCACCACGCCGGCGAGCACCACCTCCGGGCCCTGGCCGCTCGCGAGGGCCCGCGCCCGGCCGGTCCGGATCGCCTCCCGCACCTCCGCGAAACAGCGCTCGAGGACGGCGCGGTACAGCTCCGCCTTGGAACCGAAGAAATACCCCGGGGTGCCGCGGGAGACGCCGGCGCGGAGCCCCACCTCCTGCAGACTGGTAGCCTCGTATCCCTTCTCGGCGAAGAGCGCCTCGGCCGCGTCCAGGATGGCCTCGCGGGTGCGGCTGGGATTGCGCTCTTTCTCATTGACCGGCTTGAGGTTAGCCGGCATGGCTGCCTCGGCGGTGTAGTGCTTGCTTGACGTTCAGCAAGTGCTCGGTACTACAGTAACGCTCCATCCCTCCGCGCGCAACAGCCCGCCTACACGCCCGGCGGCTCCCCTCGGACCTCAATCCCGACCATGTGCGGCCGGCCGTCCTGCACCGAGGCCACCACGACCTCGATCGGCCCGAGGGGCACCCGCTGGCCCGGGGACGGACGCTCCGGCATCCGCTCGGCCAGCCACTCGGCCAACACCTGGTCCGCATTCTCCGAGAGCCGCACCCCGTAGAACGCCTCCACGTCGCCCAGCGTCGTGACCCTCGCGTCGAGGGGGAGCGGCACGTCCACCCCGGCGGGAAGCGCCGCCTCGTCCACCACCGCCGGCGCGAAGAGCTCGGTCACCGCGCCGCCGGCCCCGGTAGCGTGCAATACGTAGGCCACGTCGTCGGCCTTGAGCACCGTGCTCCCGCGCGGCGGGATGACCTCGGCGTCGCGCACCACGAGCGCGATGAGGGCCCCTTCCGGCAGCGGCAGCGCCCGGATCGCCTTGCCGTCCGCCACGCTCCCCGGCTCGACCCGGTAACCAAGGAGCTGCTGGCCGGTCTCGCGGATGGCCGTGAACTCCAACGCCACCGGCGGCTCGCCCCGGTAGGGGACGGCGAGCCCCATCCGTCGGGCCAGCGGCGCGAGCGACGTGCCCTGCAGCAGCACGCTCACCATCACCGCGAAGAAGACGAGGTGGAAGATGGTCCAGGCGTCCGCCAGCCCTGCGGCGAGGGGGATCGTGGCCAGGATGACCGGAGTCGTCCCGCGGAGGCCGCCGCAGGCCACCACCAGCTGCTCCCGGAGCCGCAGCCCGAACGGCGCCGTGGCAACGAAGACGGCGAGCGGCCGGGCCACCAGCGCGAGAGTCAGTGCGATGGCCAGCCCGCTCGGCGCCACCTCGATGAGCCGGCTGGGGAACGCGAGCAAGCCGAGTAGCACGAACACCCCGACCTGTGAGAGCCAGGCGATGCCGTCGTGGAAGCGCCGGATCCCCTGGATGCTGGCGATCCGCGAATTGCCCACCACCAGCCCGGCGGTGTAGGCCCCGATCACCCCGCTCCCGCCGAGCAACTGCGGGCCGCCGAAGGCCACCAGCGCGCACGCGAGAGTGAGCACGAGATAGAGTCCGGCGGCGTCGAGCCGCACGGCCCGGATCAGGCGGGCGGTGAACCACCCCGCGGCGGCGCCGCCGGCGATCCCCAGGGTCATCTGCCAGACGAACATCCCCGCGATGTGCCACCACGGCGGCGGGCCGGCCCCGGCGGCGGCGACGCCGGTGAGCGCCACGGTGAGGAACACCGCCAACGGGTCGTTCAACCCCGACTCGAGTTCCAGCACCGTGCGCAGCCGGGGACGGAGGGTGCCGCCTCGGCCCCGCAACGTCGAGAACACGGCAGCCGCGTCGGTGGAGCCGAGAATGCTGCCCAGGAGCAGTCCCTGGACCCAGCCGAAGTCGAGCAGCGCCACCGCCGCCACCGCGACGACCATGGCCGAGAGCACCACGCCCACGGTCGCGAGCGAGGTGGCCGGCCCCGCCGCCCGCCGCACGTGATCCAGCGAGGTGCTCAGGCCGCCGTCGAAGAGGATGAGCGCGAGGAGGACGATCGAGACCTGGGACGCGAGCTCGGCGTCGCTGAACGGGATGCCGAGGACGCCCTCGTCTCCCGCCAGGAGCCCGACGGTGACGAAGAGCAGCGCCACCGGCACCCCGGAGCGGGCCGAGAGGCGGCTCGAGAGGACCCCGGCGGCCAGCAGCACGCCGGCGATGAGCATCAGGCGGGAGGCCTCGTGCATGGGACTAAGCTAGCACCGGCCGTAGCCCCGGGCGTCACCGGGCGCGGTCCCGGGTGTCGGGTGGCGGGGTACAGGAGCGTATCGGGAACGTGCAGCGCCCGCGATGGTCCCGGCGGCGCTCGACCCGGGACGTTCCATCGACCCCGACGCCCACCCTGGCATTGTTCGTGCAATTACGCCAATATCCCTCGATGATCGGGCCCCGGGCCGCCGCGGAAACGTCGGCCCGCCCGGGGCGGCGGCGCCGCTGTCCCGGCTCCCGCCCGCAAGTCCTAGGGACCGGAGCCGCACCGGGCGGACGCGCTCCCCCTGAACCCGTGACCTGACGAGGACCCCCTGACGCTGACCGTCTGCCCGACCTGCCAGACGCCGCTCGCCAGCGAGAACGGCTTCTGCCAACGGTGCGGTCCGGAGAAGCCGACCCTCATCACCGCCGAGGAGCCGGTTCCCCACTGCGGGCCAGGCGATCCGGAGGTGACTCGTCGGCTCCTCCGCGCCCTCGGCCCCCAGTTCGAGCTCAGACGGCTCCTCGGCCGGGGCGGGTTCGCGGATGTCTACGAGGTGTGGGACACGGAGCTCCAGCGGCGGCTCGCCGTGAAGGTGCTGCGGCCCGACATCCTCTGGACCGCCGGGATGCTCGCCCGCTTCAAGCAGGAGGCGCGGGCGATCGCCCGCCTCAGTCACCCCAACATCCTCCCGATCCACTTCGTGGGGGAGGGCGAGGGGGTGGTCTACTACGCCATGCCGTACATCGAGGGCCAGTCCCTCGCCAGCTTCCTCCGCACCAGCGGCGCCCTCGACCCGGAGCGGGCGATCGCCCTGGCCCGGCCGATTCTCGAGGCGCTGGCCTATGCCCACCAGCACGGCATCGTCCATCGCGACATCAAGCCCGACAACGTCATGCTGGAGACGGCCACCGGCCGGGTGCTGCTGCTCGACTTCGGCATCGCGAAGTGGGTCGACCCGGACCGCCCGGGCCAACAGACCCTCTCGGGGCTAGTGGTCGGCACGCCGCAGTACATGAGCCCGGAGCAGGCGCTGGGGCAGGGCGATATCGACCAGCGGACCGACATCTACGCCATGGGCGCGATGCTCTTCCAGATGGTCACCGGCGCGCCGCCGTACGACGGCGACACCTCGCAGGAGATCGTCGGAAAGCACCTCTCGCTCCCGGTGCCGTCCCCCGCCTCGCGCAACGAGCGGATCCCCCGCTGGCTCTCGGACGTCGTCGTCCGCTGCCTGGCCAAGCGCCCGGCCGACCGCTTCGCCAGCGCCGGCGAGTTGCTCGACGCGCTGGACCGGGGACTCCAGAGCGGCTCGCGGGATCAGATCACGGTGGCGCGGGTGGCGAGCCGGATCCACCGCGCGCTCGCGACGCTCACGCCGCGGGGCCCCGGGTCCACCCTGGTCCTCACGCCCGCGGCGCCCCGCCACGGCCGCCGGTTCTGGCCTTGGGTCGCGCTCGTGGCGGTGGCCGCGGTGGCGGCCGGCGCGGTGCTCGCGCCCGACGCATCGCCGTCACCCCGGTTCCTGGTACGGAATGTCCTGGTGGAGCCGGTTCGTCTCAGCGTAAACGGCGCCGCGGTGCGCACCGTGGAGGCGGGCGACAGCCTCGAGGTCCCGATCCCCGAGGGACCGCGCTTCGAGGTGGCCTGGGAGCTGATCCGCCCGGTGAGCGCCTCCGGCCTTCCCCTCGGCGAGCCGCTCGGCCAGGCGATCATCGCCACCCCGCCGTTCCGCGACATCGAGCAGGTGCTCCAGCCCCGCGCCAGCGGAACCCGGTACGTGGCACCGGTGATCGTGAACCGGACTTCCGAGCCGGTCCGGGTGGCCGTGACCTACGGCGACGGCGTGGTCTTCGACTGCGCCTGCTCGATCCCGCCCGGTGGCGAGGGGGCCCGGATCGGCTATTACCGGCTGGATGACGGCGCCGCCATCCGGGTGACCGACGCCAAGGGTGGAACCGCCGCCTACGCCCTCCGATCGCTGCCGATCGACACCCTCACCGGCGGGGCCACGCTCACCGTGCTGCCGACCGACCTGCGCCATCCGCCGGCGCCGGTGCCCGCGCCGCGGCGGGCTCCGCGGACCGTGGTCGCCGAGCCGCCGCTCCCCGGGCCCGCGGAGCAGGAGGCGCCTCCGGTCGCCGTGGAGACGGTCTACATCGCCCCGCCGACCGACACCGTCCCCCTACGGCAGGAGCCGCGGCGGAGTCCGGTGCCCAATCCGCTTCAGGGCATCTTCCCCCGCTGACGTCCCGGGCGGGCGGGGCGAGCGGCGGG
>DATLZT010000204.1:0-5845 GCA_035573835.1 Gemmatimonadales bacterium | reverse complement strand
CCCGCCGCCGCCGTGCTCGAGGAGGGCCTGGAGCGGATCGCGGCGGCGTTCGACCGGGCGGCCGGGGACCCGGAGGGGGCGGTGGTGGACGTGCGGGCGACGGGTTTCGGCTGGCGGGCGCTGGTGGTGGGGCCGGGGGAGGAGCTGCGCGCCGCGATCGCCGAGCGGTTGGGCGCGATCGGCTTCACGGCGCGGGTAGCGGACGAGCCGGGGGACCTGGACCGGGCCCCGCTCTCGGAACGACCCGATCTGGTCGTGGTGGTGGCCCGTGCCCAGGACGCGGAGGCCGATCCCTACACCTTGCTGGCCGCCGCCGCGGGAGGTGCCGGGGCGCCGCGCCGGACCGTGGCGCTGGTCGATCCCGCCTCGGCGATCGACCGGTTCCGCGCCGCGGTGGCGGGGGCGGCGGCCGTCTTCCCCGGCGACCGCTGGGAGCATGAGCTGCCCGGGTTCGCCAAGGCGCTCGCGCGGATCGGCGCGCCGCCCGCGAACGTGCTCCTGGTGGAGGACGACCCCGCCCTCGCCAGCCTCATCACCGGCGCGCTCGAGCAGGCCGAGCTCCGGGTGCGCCACTGCCGTAGCGCCGAGTCCGCCTACGAGCTGCTCGGCGCGGAATCGCCCGACCTCCTCCTGCTGGACGTGCGGTTGCCCGGGCTGGACGGCTTCGCGCTGGCCCGGCTGATCCGATCCGACCCCCGGTTCAGCCTGATCCCGATCGTCTTCCTCACCAGTCGGACGTCGGTGGAGGACCAGATCGAGGCGCTGCGCTCGGGTGGCGACGACTTCCTCACCAAGCCGGTCGACCTCCACTTGTTGGTCTATGCGGTGGCGCTGCGGGCCGAGCGGGGGCGCCGGATCCGTGAGTTGGTCCATCGGGACGGGCTCACCGGGTTGCTCAACCACTCCGCCCTGATGACCGAGCTGGAGCACGCCATCGCCTACTCGCGGCGGCACGGCGAGAGCCTGGCGCTCCTCATGATCGACCTCGATCACTTCAAGCGCATCAACGACCGGTACGGTCACCTGGTGGGCGACCACGTGTTGCGTCACGTGGCCCGGGTCTTCCAGCGGGTGGTGCGGTCGAGCGATCTCCTGGCGCGGTACGGCGGAGAGGAGTTCGCGGTGTTGCTCCGGCACTGTCCGGTCGAGGGTGCGGCGCTCACCGCGGGGAAGCTGCGGGAGGCGCTGGAAGCCCATCCGGCGGCGCTCCCCGGCGGCGAGTCGGTGCCGGTACGGGCGAGTATCGGGGTGGCGCTCTACCCGCGCGACGGCCAGACGGTGGCGGCGCTGGCGGGAGCGGCCGACCGGGCGCTGTACCGGGCCAAGCGCGCGGGCCGGAATCGGGTCGAGTACGCCGAGCCCGAGGCGCCGCTCGAGCGCTAGCTTGATGCGACGGGAATCGAGCACCGCGGACCGGATCCTGGCCGCGGCCCGGGCCGAATTCGCCGCCCACGGGCGGGCCGGGGGGCGCACCGAGCGGATCGCCCGGCGCGCCGGTGTCAACAAGCAGCTCATCCATTACTACTTCCGGACCAAGGATGGGCTCTACCGGAGCGCGTTGGCGGACGCGGCGGCGGAGCTGGCCCGGACGCTCGCCCGGACGCCGCTGGTGGGGCTCACCGCGGTCGAGCGGCTCCGGCGGCTCCTCCGGGTGCAGTTCGACCTGCTGATGGAGCGGGACGAGCTCACCCGGCTGTTGGCCCAGGGGGACGGCGACCCCCGCTGGGCCGACGCCGCCATCGCCCCGGTGGTGGCGCTGCTCACCGAGGGGCAGGCCACCGGGTTCTTCCGCGACGAGATCGACCCGGTACAGCACGCCCGGCAGGCGCTGGTGCTCCAGCTGGCGTTCTTCGCCCCGAACCGGCTCGCCGCCTCGTGGAGCACGGCCGGGGCGTGGCGCGACGCGACCACCGACCTGATCGTGCGCGGCTGCACCTGGTGAGCCCCGGCCGCCCTCGGGCGGCCGGGGCTCACCGCCCGATTTCTCAGTGCCGGAAGCCGGAGTGGAGCGTGGTGGCGTCGCGCGGGGGAGGTTCTTCGCCGAAGAAGAGGCGCCCCTCGCGGAACGAGGCGCCGCGGAGGGCCAAGGCCAGGACCTCGCCCAGCTCCTCCACCGGATAGACCTTGATCATCTCCCGGATCTCCCGGGGGAGGTCGTCGAGGTCCTTCTCGTTCTCCTTGGGCAGGATGACGTGACGGATCCCGGCCCGGACCGCGCCGAGGATCTTCTCCTTCACGCCGCCGATGGGGAGCACCCGCCCGCGGAGCGTGATCTCGCCGGTCATGGCGATGTCGTGGCGCACCGGACGGTGGGAGAGGGCGCTCACCAGCGCGGTGGCCATGGTGACACCGGCCGAGGGGCCGTCCTTGGGGATCGCCCCGGCCGGGACGTGGATGTGCACGTCGCGCTCGAACATCTCCTCCGGGATGTGGAGCCCGGCGGCGTGCGAGCGGGCGTAGGTCCATGCGGCGCGGGCCGACTCCTTCATGACGTCGCCCAGCTGGCCGGTGAGGACCAGCTCGCCCTTGCCGCGCATGGTGGAGGCCTCGACGAACATGATGTCGCCTCCCACCGGCGTGTAGTACATCCCGGTGGCCACGCCGACCTGGTCCTCGCGCGCCATGACTTCGGGGTGGACCTTGGGTCGGCCCAGGAGGTCGTCGACCGCCGCGCGGTCGACGGTGAGCCGGTCGATCTCGCGGGTGGCGATCTTGCGCGCCACCTTGCGGGCCAGCTTGCCGAGTTCCCGCTCGAGCTGCCGGACCCCCGCCTCGCGGGTGTAGCCGGTGATGACCTCGGAGAGCGCGTCGTCGGTGACGGTGAGCTGCTCCGGCGCCAGCCCGTTCTCCTTCCACTGCCGCGGGATCAGGTACTGCCGCGCGATCATGTGCTTCTCCCGCTCGGTGTAGCCGGAGAACTCCACCACCTCCATCCGGTCCAGCAGCGGGGCCGGGATGTTCTGGATGAAGTTGGCGGTGCAGATGAAGAGCACCTCGCTCAGGTCGAACGGCACGCCGAGGTAGTGGTCGACGAAGGTATCGTTCTGGGCCGGGTCGAGCACCTCGAGGAGCGCGCTGGCCGGGTCGCCCTGGAACGAGACGCCGAGCTTGTCGACCTCGTCGAGGAGGAAGACCGGGTTCTTGGTGCCGGCCTGGCGCATCCCCTGGATGATCCGCCCCGGCATCGCGCCGACGTAGGTGCGCCGGTGCCCCCGGATGTCGGCCTCGTCCCGGGCGCCGCCCAGCGACACCCGCACGTACTTGCGGCCCATGGCCCGGGCGATCGACTTGGCGATCGAGGTCTTGCCCACGCCGGGGGGACCGACGAAGAGCAGGATCGGGGCCCGGGCGCGGTCGTCTTCGTTGCCGCGCACCGGCTGGTTCGGCCCCGGTACGGTGGCCGTGGCCTGGGGAGCGTCGGTCGACTCGCCGGCCGCCACCTCCTGCGCCTTGGCCGCCGCCCGCTCGGGTGCCTGTTCGCCGCCGGTGCCGTCGGCGCCGCCGTCGGCCTCGGCCGCCCGCCGCTCGGCGGCGTCGCGCTCCATGCGGAGCTGCCGGACGGCCAGGAACTCGAGCACCCGGTCCTTCACGTCGCCCAGGGCGTAGTGGTCCTCGTCGAGGATCCGCTGCGCCTCCTGGAGATCGAGGTGCTCCTTGCTCCGCTCGTTCCACGGCAGCTCGGCCACCGTCTCCAGGAAGGTCCGGATGACCTGTGACTCCATCGACTCGCGGCCGATGCGGCTCAGGCGGTTGAGCTCCCGGTTGACCTCCCGGCGCGCCTCCGGCGGCAGCTCGAGGGCGTCGAGCTTGGCCCGCAGCTCCTCGACCTCCCCCTGCTCGTCCTCCTCGCCCAGCTCCCGGCGGATCGTCTTGAGCTGCTCCCGCAGGAACATCTCCCGTTGCCGCTCCCCCAACTCCTCCTGGACCCGCGACTTGATGTCCTCCTGGGCGTCGAGGACGCTGATCTGCCGCTGGACGTGTACCAGCACCCGCCGGAGCCGCTCCTCGACCGAGAGGGTCTCGAGCAGCATCTGGCGCTGCTGGGGGGTGATGTCGATGTAGCCGGCGATCAAGTCGGCGAAGCGGCCGGGCTCGTTCACCCCGGCCAGCACCTGCTGGACCACCTCCTCCGGCAGGCCGGACTTCTGCCCCAGCTCCGCCGCCCGGCTCCGGACCTCGCGGTAGAGCGCGATGAACGCCGGATCCTCGGGATTGAGCGGGTGCATCTCCTCGGCCTCACGGACCACCGCCTGGATATGGCCGTCCCGCTCGCCGTAATGGATGGCGATGCCCCGCCGCTCGCCGTGCAGCAGGAGCTGCATCCCGGCGAGCCCCCGCTGCATCTGCCCGATGCGGGCGATGGTGCCGATGGTGTAGAGGTTTTCCGGGGTGACGCTCTCGACGTTCTGGCGCTGCGACACGGCGAAGACGAGCCGCTCGGGGGTCGTCAGCGCCTGCTCGATGGCCCGCAGGGTGCCGGGGCGGCCGGCACCGATCGGAGCGGTGACTCCGGGAAACAGGACCACCTCCCGCAGCGGGAGGACCGGCAAGGTCAAACGTTCGCTCATGCTCTTCTCCCCACGTCCCCAGGTGATACCGCACGGACTTAGGGTACTCCCCCGAGCACGTGGTGTGCCAGCCCGGACTCGAGTCCGATGGGCGTTGAGCGCGGGAATCGTGACCCGACCGGGGAGCGGCGCTCACCGACGAGGCGCCTGAGGCGCCACCCTGGCACGGCCCCGGGTTGGCACTGCCAAATTGGCCCGGTGTCCGGCGCGGGGCTGGACTCGGTGCATCGCAACGGGCTACGGACGCGGCACAGTTGCCCCATCGGTGCGAACGTGGCAGAATTGAGGGATTCCGAGCCCCCGTCGAGTTATCGTCCGAGGCGTCCAGCACGATGAACGCACCCCCCGACCAATCGTTGGCCGCTCGCCTGGGTGAGGCGCTGGGGTCGGCTTACACGATCGAGGGCGAGATCGGCCGGGGCGGGATGGGGGTGGTCTACCGGGCGCGGGACGAGCGCCTCAAGCGCCGGGTGGCGATCAAGGTGCTGCCCCCGGAGCTGGCGTTCCAGGCCGACATCCGGGCCCGCTTCACCCGGGAGGCCGAGACGGCGGCCCAGCTCTCCCATCCGCACATCGTGCCGATCTTCTCGGTCGGCGAGGGGAATGGGCTGGTCTACTTCGTGATGGGCTACGTCGACGGCGAGTCACTCGCCGGGCGGCTCAAGCGGCGCGGCCGGCTGCCGGTGGACGAGGCCCGCCGGATCATGAAGGAGACGGCCGACGCGCTCGGCGCCGCGCACGCCATCTCGGTCATCCATCGGGACATCAAGCCGGACAACATCCTGCTCGAGGGGACCCGGGGCCGAGTGATGGTCACCGACTTCGGGATCGCGAAGGCGCTCTCGTCGGTGTCGGGGGGCACCCTGACCAGCGCGGGCACCGCCATCGGGACCCCGTCCTACATGAGCCCGGAGCAGGCGGCGGGGGAGCGGGAGATCGACGGCCGCTCCGACATCTACAGCCTCGGGATCGTCACTTTCCAGATGCTCACCGGCGAGCTGCCGTTCAACGCGCCGACCGTCGCCGGGATCCTGATGAAGCAGATCACCGAGGTGGCGCCGTCGGTGCAGGTGCGGCGCCCGGAGGTGCCGGACGACCTTGCGCTCGCGGTGGCGCGGTGTCTGGAGAAGGATCCGGAGAACCGCTGGCCCACGGCCGACGCGCTCCGGCGCGCGCTGGAGAGCCGTACGGTGGTCGGATACCAGCCGACCGGGCTCGGCTGGCGCGCCACCGGTACCCGGGGCCGGACGGCGGGAACCGGCGCGCCGCCCCGCGGG
>DATLZT010000203.1:0-3778 GCA_035573835.1 Gemmatimonadales bacterium | reverse complement strand
CGAGCTCGAGCGGGGGCCCCGCCTCGAGCCGGAGCGATTCGTCGTCGCGCTGAAGTACGACCGGCTCGAGCCGCGCGCCGTTGGCGACGTGCGGAAGCTCGACTCGATCACCGGCTACGTGGCCTTCCACCAGTTCACCGTCGACGCCCACGAGCAGCTCCGCGCCGCCTTCCGCCGCCTGCTCCGGGAACAGCATGCCCGCCAGGTCGTGCTCGACCTGCGGCGCAATCCGGGCGGCGACCTCGCGGCCGCGGTGCGGGTGGCCGCCGCGTTCTTCCCCGAGCGCACGCTCGTCTTCCGGTCGGAGGGCCGCCGCCCGGCCACCGACCGGGAATTCCGGACCGACCGCGACGGCGAGTTCCGCGACGTCCCGCTGGTGGTCCTGATCGACGAGCGCACGGCCAGCGCGGCCGAGGCGCTGGCCGGCTCGCTCCAGGACCACGACCGGGCGCTGGTGCTGGGTCGGCGGAGCTTCGGCAAGGCCCTGATCCAGCAGCTGCTCCCGGTGCCGCCGGCGGGCGACGCCGTCTGGCTCACGACGGCCCGCGTCGTCACCCCGAGCGGCCGGGTCATCCAGCGGAGCTACCGCGGGCTCAACGCCGAGCAGTATTTCTCGCAGGGCGGACGGGCGGGCGCCGAGGCGGACACGCTGCGGGTCTACCGCACCGCCGCGGGTCGCGAGGTACGGGGCGGCGGCGGGATCGCGCCCGACGTCCCCCTGCCCGCGCCGCCCGGGATCCCGGTCTGGCTGAGCGTCGCCGCCGACAGCGGCTTCGACCACGCGGTGGCCGACAGCGTGGCCGCCACCCTCCCGGCGACGCCCGGCGCCCGGACCGCGTGGCTCGACGCGTCCGACGAGTGGCGGCTCCGGCTGGTTCCCCCCTTCCTCTCGCGGGTCCGCTCGCGCCTGGGCGTCGCGGCGGCCGCCGATTCCGCCCTCGAGCGCCTGATCGCCCGGCACCTGGCGGCGCGGGTGGCCGATGTCCGCTGGGGCCCCGATGCCCGGGATGAGCTCCTCGTCCGGAGCGACCCCGACGTCCGGGCCGCCCGAACCTACTTCGCCAGGCTCGGGACCCTGCTCGCGGGATCGGCGCGCTGACCGGGGTCTAGCGGCCCCTCGCTCCGCGCGGCATACTCTCCCGGGGGGGACCGACCCCCCCGGGTCGATCGGCCGTCGACCCGGCGGTCGCCCGCGGCGACCGCGACGTGCTGCGTTCCAGCCCCCGGGAGTCCATCATGGCCCGTGCGGTGCCCCTCGCCCTGGCGGCGATGGCCGTCGTCTCGGTGTCCGCCATCTCGGTGTCTCCCCTCGCCGCCCAACGGCTCAAGCTCTCGGTTCCGCTCGCGGAGCTGGAGAGGCGGCTCCGGGCCGACTCCAACGACGCGGCGGCCCACTACAACGTGGCCCTCGGCTACTGGAGCGCCAAGCGATACGACGATGCCGAGCGCGCGCTCACGCAGGCCCTCGCGATCGAGCCCCGCTTCGCCGCGGCGCGCCTGGCCCTGGCCTACCTGCCCTTCGCCCGGCGCCCCAAGCTGTGGAAGGAGATCCTCCGCGACCGGGTCCCGGACGACTGGAGACCGGCCGTGGAGCAGTTCGACCGCGAGTACCGCCACGCCTTCCTCGTCGATCCGATGGTGGACATGCGGATCATGGGGGCCGGGGAGCCGCTCGCGCCCGACCTGGCCGACATGCGGGACGTCTTCGGCGAGGCCTTCGCGCTCTACGTCCAGGGCTTCACCGACTGCGAGGAGGGGCGCTACCAGGACTGCTTCGGTCGCTTCCAGGCGATGATCCGCGAGATCGACGGCGACCGGTTCCCCGATCGGATCCCGCTCTCGGCGCTCTGGTACCAGGCCCTCGCCGCCGGCCACCTTGGCCGCTGGCAGGAGGCGGCCGCGAACCTGCAGCAATCGCTCGACCGCATGCTCGACTGGGAGAAGAAGCTCGAGGAGGAGAAGGAGAAGGGGAAGGACTTCGTCCGCACCCCGCTCCGCTCCAACGAGTACCGTTACTTCCTGGCGTTCACGAGGCAGCACGGTGGCGACGCGATCGAGGCCGTCCGATTGTATCGTGAGGCGCTGGAGAAGGACCTGAGCCTCTATGCCGCCCACGTCCAGATGGCCAACATCCTCGAGGCCCAGAAGCGTTATCCCGAGGCAGTGGCCGAGCGGCACCGGGCCGTGAACGCCAACCCCGACGACCCGAGCCTCCCGCTCGACCTCGGCGTCACCCTCGGCAAGGCGGGTCGGTTCGCCGAGGCCGAGCAGGCGCTCGCCCAGGCGATCGAGCGGAACCCGCGGGACACCCGGACCCTCTTCTGGCTGGGGATCTGCCAGGTGCAGTTGGGGAAGGATGCCGAGGCGAAGGAGTCGCTCTCCCGCTTCGTGGCGACCGCGCCCAAGCGGTACGAGCGGCAGATCGCAATGGCGCAGCAGCGCCTGGCCCAGCTCCGGTGAGGTGGGTCGTGCGCGCCCCCGCGTCCCGCGCCTGGTTGCTCCTCGCCCTGGCGACGCCGGCCCCGGCCGCCGCCCAAGCCGCCCACGAGGAGCTCCAGAATTTCTCCGCCGCGCTCAACCACATCCGGGGGCACCACGTCGACTCGGTCTCGTACCGCGGCCTGGTGCAGGCCGCGATCGAGGGGATGCTGCGTGGACTCGACCCCCACAGCTGGTACGCCTCCCGGGCCGACTACGAGCGGCTCTCGGCGGTGGAGCGCGGGAAGCTCGCCACCCCCGGCATCGACTTCGAGCTGGTGGACGGCGTGCCCACCGTGTTGAGCGTCGCCGCCGGCGGCCCGGCCGCCAAGGCGGGCATCGTGGCCGGCGACCGGCTCCGGCGGGTCGACGGCATCCCGGCGACCGGCTTCGGCGGGAAGTCGCTCGCCATCCGGCTGGCCGGGGAGAAGGGCTCGAAGGTCGAGCTCGTCTTCGAGCGGGGACCGCGGCTCGAGCCCGACACCTTCGCCGTGCGCGTCACGCGGGACTTCGTGAGGCCGCGCTCGGTGTCGCTCGCGCGGATGCTCGACTCCGCCACCGGCTACCTCCGGCTCGAGACCTTCGGGCCCGATGCCGCCAAGGAGGTGCGCGACGCGATCGGCAAGCTCCGGCGCGCCCGCCGGCTGGTGCTCGATCTCCGGGGGAATCCCGGCGGCATCGTGGACGAGGCGGTGGACCTCGCGGCGGAGTTCCTGCCGTCCAAGACCCTGGTCTCCAGCACCCGGGGCCGCCGGCGGGCCGCCAACGGGGAATACCGCACCGAGCGCGACGGCGCCCACCGCGAGCTCCCGCTCGTGGTGCTCATCGACGAGGGGAGCGCCAGCGCCTCGGAAGCCCTCGCCGCCTCGCTCCAGGACCATGACCGGGCCCTGGTGATCGGTCGACGCAGCTTCGGCAAGGCGTTGATGCAGACCGCCTTCTTCGTGGCGGACTACGGCGTCGTGATGCTCACGGTGGGCCACGTGGTGGCGCCCAGCGGGCGGGTGATCCAGCGGCGCTACCGGGGCCTCGCGATCGAGCAGTACTACTCCTTCGCCGGCAACGTGCACGAAGGCGAGGACACGCTCGCGGCGTATCATACCGCCGGGGGCCGCGTGGTGCGCGGCGGCGGCGGAATCGCCCCCGACGTCCCGGTGGCCAGGCGGCCCGCCCCGCCGGCCTGGTGGAGCGTGGCGGTGGACAGCGGCTTCGTCCAGGCGGTGGCCGACAGCGTGGCGTACACGCTCGGCGCCGACCCGGCGAGCCGGGCCCGTTGGATCGCCTCGCCCGACGAGTGGCG
>DATLZT010000202.1:0-4494 GCA_035573835.1 Gemmatimonadales bacterium | reverse complement strand
CCGATCGCCGCGCCATCCGCGACGCCCTGGCGCGGGTCGGCCGGGGAGCCCCGCCGTTCGAGGGAGTGACCGGCACCATCACCTTCGACGAGAACGGCGACGTTCCCGAGCACTCGGTCGTGGTCGGCGTGGTGCGGAGCGGCCAGGTGCGGGCGGTAGGTCGCGAGGCCCCGGGAGCCGGCTCATGACCCGCGTCCGCAGCCTCCGGGCGCTGGTGGCGGGAGGCCTGGTCCTCCTCCTCGGGCTGATGCTCGCCAACGCCCTGCTCAGCGCCAACTCCATCCGCTCGCTCGGGCAGGAGGTGGAGCTGGAACTCCGGCGGATCCAGCAGGGCGCGGAGCTCGAGGCCGGCCTGGTGAGCTCGGTCTTCAGCGCCATGCGCGCCGCCGACCGGTACCTCCTGGCGCCCGACCCGGCCCTCCGGGCCGAGCTCATCGCCAGCGGCGACGCGGCCTACGCCCACCAGCGGCGGTTCCGCGACCTCGGCGGCCTGACCACCGAGGACCTCTACCTGGTGAACCGGCTGGCCACCTTGCAGGCCGAGATCGAGGTGAGCTACGGGATGGCCCACGCCCTCGCCGACCTCGGGCGAACCCAGGAGGCGCGGGCCCAGGCGGCCGCGGTGAAGCCGCTCGCCGACACCCTGGTGGCCGGGGTGCGGGCGCTGACCCAGATCCTGGGGCGGCGGGCGCTCGAGCGCTCGGAACGGTTGCGGGAAACCGCCGACGATCGCCTGGCGCTCATCCTGGTGCTCGTCTTCGCCGCCCTGGGGACCGGCGTCGCGGCCACGTTCTACATCCTCCGCTCGATCAACCGCCCGCTGCGGGAGCTGGTCGCGGCGGCCGACCGCTTCGGCGCCGGCGACCTCCGCCCCGTCCAGCTCGGCGTCATGCCGGCGGAACTGGCCCATCTCGGCCGCGCACTTACCGACATGGGCACCCGGCTCCGCGCGCTGGTCACCGCGGTGGTGGCCGAGGCGCGGAAGATCAGCAACAGCGCCGGCGACTTCTCGGCCATGAGCCAGGAGCTGGCGTCGAGCAGCGGGGAAATCTCGACCGCGATGGTCCGGATCGCCCGGAGCGCGGAGACCCAGATGACCGGCATGCAGCAGGCCGACGCGCTGCTGCAAGGCCTCCAGCAGGCGGTCACCGCGACCACCGAGGCGGCGGCCCGGGTGGCGCGCCTGGGCGACGAGATCCGCGCGGTGGCCGAGCGCCACCGGGGGGACGTCGATGCGGCCGGCCGCACCCTGCTCGACGTGCGCGAGGTGGTCCACACCTCGGCCCAGCAGGTGGGGCAGTTGGCGGAGCTCTCGGTCGCCATCACCGACTTCATCGACCTGATCAAGCAGATCTCCTCCCAGACCAACCTCCTCGCCCTCAACGCCGCGATCGAGGCGGCCCGGGCGGGCGAGCACGGGCGCGGTTTCGCCGTCGTGGCCGAGGAGGTGCGCAAGCTGGCCGACTCGAGCGCCCGCGCGGCCGAGGACGTCGCCCGCACCGTGGAGCGGATCCGGGGCGGGGTGCGGGAAGTGGTGGAGACGATGGAAGTCGGGATGACGAAGGTGCGGGGGATCGAGGGCGTGGCGCAGGCGGTGGTGGGCGGGCTGGAGGAGATCGCCACCGCCGTGCAGGAGATCCATGCGGCGGCCGAGCGGGTGAGTCAGGAGGCCGACCGGAACCGCGCCGCGGTGACGGAGCTCCTCGGCAAGACCGCCGCGGTGACCCAGGCCGCCACCGAACATGCCTCCTCGAGCGAGGAGGTGACGGCGGCCGCCGAGCAGCAGAGCGCCTCGACCGAGGAGATGGCCTCCGCCGCGAGCGACCTGTTGGAAGGCGCGGTGCGGCTCGAGCGGCTGGTGGCGGAGTTCAAGACCTGACCGGCGGCGTCACTTCCGCCGCTTGGCCGCCTTCTTCACCGGCTTCTTGCCCGCCGGCTTGGGACGGGCCTTGGCGCGCGCCTTGGCCGCCTTTTCCCGCTCGGCGGTCCGCTCCGCCCGGCGCCGCAGGGCGTCCTGCACCTCGGCGAGGGTCCGCTCCCCCTCCTCCGCTCCGATGAGCCCCCGACGGACCGCGTAACGGATCAACTCCTCCGCATCGGCCACCTGGAGTTCCGACAGCCGGGCCGCCGACCGGATCACGCTGATCAGGGCGTCGGCCACCGGGTTCCGGAGGACGTTCGCGATCCCCGGCAGGGCTTCAAGCAGCGTCGAGATTTGAGAGCCGCCCAGCTCCGAAGCCACGCTACCCCCTTCCCAAGGCCGAGGTGGTTCGCGGGACGCCAACCTGCACCCCACGGGCGGAACGTATCACCGCCTCCGGGAGGCGTCAAGGAAACCGACGCCCGGGATCGACGACGCCGGGGAATGCTCATGAGTAGCGGATCGTACTACCCATGAAGAATCGGTCGCCGACCACCCTACCGCTCGACCACCAGCTCACCCCGCATCTCGTAGGCCTGCTGCGGCTGACAGAAGAACCGGTACCGACCGACCGGAAGCCGGGGCACCGTCATCCGGTACTCGGCCCCCGCCACGGTGAGCAGCGGGCCGCTCAAGTCGCTGAACCGCCGGGGCATGGCCTCGTTGAGGGCGGCCTTGGCCGCGGGCGGGAGCGCCCCACCCTCGAAGACGACGGCATGGGGGGCGCCGCTTTCCACCACGAAGCGGAGCACGTCGCCGGGCTTGGCCCGGATGGTGGCGGGGACGAAGGCGTAGCGCCCGGTCTTGGCGTCGCCACGGAGCCGGATCTCGTGGACGGTCTGGCCGGCGAGCGGGGCGGCGCCGACCATCGTCGCCACGAACCCGAGTCCGCCCCTGGGAAGTCGAAGCATCGGAAGCCGCATCGGCCGCTCGCCGGGCTGGGAGGTCCCCCTCGGGGTATCGGCACCGACCTGCCGCTCGGCTCGTCGGCGGCGAGGCGTTTCGGGAATCCGGGGGTAACAGTAATTTGACTGTCAGCGAGGTGGCTTGGGAGGGGTTGCGCCGATCCGCCGGAAGGAAGCCTCGTGGGACGCAGGGGCATCAAGGAATACCGGCCGGCAGAGGCCCTCGTCTTGATCGCGGCCGACCGCGACCAGCGACCGCTCGTGTGTCCCACCTGCGGGGCCGAGGTGGAGCGGAACCCCAAGCGGCTGCCTGACGGCACCGCCCCGCCGGCCGGTCGGGTGACGCTCCACTGCACCGGGTGCAGCCGCAGCGCCATCTATCTCGCCGCCGGACCGGCCCAGAGTCCCAGGCCCTGAGCCGCCGCTTTCCGCCGACCGTCTCGGCTTGACCCGATCCGGGCGCGGGGTGATCCTCCACCCCCATGACCGCCCCGGCCCCCTCGCCCTCCGCGCTCCGTTCCGCCTCGGGTATCGTCCTCACCACCGTCTTCATCGACCTGGTCGGCTTCGGGATCGTGCTGCCGATCCTCCCGAGCTATGCCGCGCGCTACGACGTGAGCGACGCGGCGATCGGCGCGCTCGTCGGAAGCTTCTCGCTGATGCAGCTCCTCTTCGCCCCGGCCTGGGGGCGGCTGAGCGACCGGATCGGCCGCCGCCCGGTGCTGCTCGTGGGACTCCTGGGCAGCGCGGTGTCGTACCTGCTCTTCGCCTACGCCGGGAGCTTCCTCCTGTTGCTCGTGTCCCGCCTGGTGGCCGGCGCCGCCGGGGCGACGGTCAACGTGGCACAGGCGTATCTCGCCGATCTCACCCCGGCGGCGGACCGGACCCGGGTGATGGGCCGGATCGGCGCCGCCTTCGGCATGGGGTTCATCCTCGGCCCGGCGATCGGCGGGGCGGCGAGCCAGCTGGGCGACGCCGGCCCCGGGCTGGTGGCGGCCGCGCTCTGCGCCGCGAACCTGGGGGTGGCGTGGTTCCGACTGCCCGAGTCGCGCCCGGCCGGGACCGGCGTCGCCCGGCGGGTTGGACATCACCCCGCGCTGCGACTCCAGGTGCTGGCGCCCTTCGCGGTGATGTTCCTCCTCACCCTCCCGTTCACCACCATCCACGCGACCTTCCCGCTCTACATGGAGCGGCTCCTGGGCTACGGCCGCTCCGAGACGGCGCTCGTGTTCGTCTACCTCGGGCTGCTCACCGCGCTGGTGCAGGGGTGGCTGGTCGGGCGGTTGGCGTCCCGGCTCGGCGAGGTGACGCTGATGCGGCTCGGCGCCGCGGGGATGGCGCTGGGCGTGGCCGGGCTCGCGCTCGCGTTCGGCGCCCGTCACCCCGTGCACCGGGGCCTTCCGCTCATCCTCGGCGCGATCACGCTGCTCGCGCTCGGCGCGGGCCTCGCGGCGCCCAGCGTCACGAGTCACGTCTCGCGCCTGACGCCGCCGGAGGACCAGGGTCGCGCGCTGGGCGACCTGCAGGGGGTGGCCTCGCTCGCGCGGATCGTCGGGCCGCCGGCGGCGGGCGTGATCAGCGAATGGGGCGGAGCGGCCTGGCCCTTCGCCGTGGCCTCGGGGCTCGCGCTCCTCGCCGGCCTGGCCGCCCTCTCCACCCGGCCGGCCG
>DATLZT010000201.1:0-5613 GCA_035573835.1 Gemmatimonadales bacterium | reverse complement strand
CGCGGTCAGCCGCCGCGCCCCCGGCGGCCCACGCCGCGGCCGGCACCCCGCATCGACCCGCCCACCTCCACCTCCTCCTCCGCCGCCTCGAGGTTGATCAACCCCTCGGCGATCTGGGTCAGGCGCCGGTCGGTCTGTTCTTCCTCGACCAGCGTCTCCTCCAGCAGCCGGGCCGCCTCGTGGAAGCCCAGGGTCTGGGCGTAGGTCCGGGCGCAGCCGTAGCCGGCGATCTCGTAGTGCTCGACCTTCTGCGCCGCCGCGATCAAGCCGGCGTCCATCGTGGCCGGCTCCGCGTCCTCGTCCATCCACTCCTTCCCTTCCTCGATGATCCCCTTCATCCCCTGGCAGGTCTTGCCCCGCAACGCCACCCCGACCTGCTTCGCGACCTGCTCCAGGCGCTCGACCTGGTGCTCCGTGACCGTCAGGTGCTCCTGGAATGCCGACTTGAGCTCCTGGTGGTTGGCCTTCTTGATCATCTTGGGAAGCGCCTTCAGGATCTGGTTCTCGGCGTTGTACAGGTCCTTGAGCTCTTCCGCCAGGAGGTCTTTGAGCGACTCCATCTGCATGGGGCCCACCGTCCTCTCGAGTGCCGGCGCCGGGCGCCGGATGGTGTGACTTGGCGACGATCGTACGTATTGGCGTGGCCTAGGATTGAACCCCGCGAGCCGGCCCCAGGTGCCAGGAGAGCCGCCACCACCTGGGAGGGACTCACGACCGGCGACATCGACCCGCGCTCGCCGCCCCGACACGCGCCGCGACACCCCCGCCACCCGGCGCCCCCCCCCCGTCCATCACCCCCATCCGCCGCGAACCCTCCCCCCGTTCATCGGGTACCACGTCTGACACCGCCCACCATTGCCTCGATGGGCTCGGATCAGGCGCGACCGCCGCGCCATCCCTGCGCCTCGTGGTCGCGGGCTCGTCGGGCAGGACACGGGCGCCCAACGCAGGAGGAAGCAGTGGAAGCGAGAGACATCCCGCCCGGTTCGCCCACCTCCGGCGGCGGGCGCGGCCGGCCCGGCTCCTCGTCGAGGCGGTCGGCCCGCTCGACCGGCCGGTTCATCTGCGAGCGGGACGGGCAGGCGTTCGCCACCGAGGAGGAGCTCCGCCGCCACGAGCGGGAGGCGCACGCCGGGGTCGGCGAGACCGCAGCCACCGGCACCGCTCCGGGAACCACCGTCCGCGACGCGGCCCGCGAGGCGCGCGACCGGGCGAAGCAGATGAAGGACCGCATGGCGGCGGAACTGAGCCGCGCGACCGGCCAGGTCAAGGAGCGGGCCCGGGCCACCGTCGACCGCGGCAAGGGCCAGGTCGCCGACCAGATCGGCGCGATCGCGACGGCGTTCCAGGAGGCAGGGGCGCGCCTCCGGGGCGAGCGGCAGCCCCGCCTCGCCGAGTACACCGACCGCTTCGCCGGCCAGGTGGACCGGGCCGCCGCGTACCTCCGCTCGCGCGCCCCCCGACAGATGCTCGATGACGTGGAGGCCCTCGGCCGCCGGAATCCCGCGGTCTTCATTGGCGGCGCCTTCGCCCTCGGTCTCCTCGCCGCCCGTTTCCTCAAGAGCTCCGAGCGCCGCACCGACGTCGAGGTGACCCACACCCCCGGCGCCATGGTGGCCTCGGAAGGCGGCAACGTTAGCGCGGAGGGGTTCGATGGAGGAGCCTAGACCCGAGCTCCGGGACGAACGCCCGCTGGGCGAACTGCTCGGCGACCTGTCCCGGGACATGACCCTGCTGCTGCGCCAGGAGGTGCAGCTCGCGAAGACCGAGATCGGCGAGAAGGTCGGTCGAGCCACCCGCGACCTCGTCTCGCTGGCCGTCGGCGGGATGGTCGCGTGGGCCGGCGTGCTGGCGCTCGTGACGGCCCTGATCATCGGCCTCGCCGACCTCGCCGCCATCGACGCCTGGCTGTCCGCGCTCATCGTGGGCGCGATCCTCGCCATCGTCGGGCTGTTGATGGTCCGCGGCGGGGTGGCCGACCTCAAGCGCGTGGACCCGACCCCCCGCCGGACGGCGGAATCGCTGCAGGAAGACGTGCGCTGGGCAAAGGAGCAGCTGCGATGACCGAGAATCCCAACCGCATCTCCACCGAGGGGCTCGTCCCCACGACGCCCGACGTGCGGGACGTGGACGTCGCCGGGGAGGCCGGCGAGAAGAGCCCGGCCGAGATCGAGGCCGAAATCGAACAGACCAGGCAGCGGATGAGCGAGAACATCGAGGCCATCGGCCAGAAGCTGAGCCCCGAGCACCTGAAGCAACAGGCGAAGGACGCCCTCAGCGACGCGGGAGAGGCCGTGACCGAGTCGATGCGCGGCGCCGCCAGCGCCGTGGGGGAACGGGCCCGGGAGTTCGGCGAGTCGGCGGTGGAGGTCATCCGCCGGAACCCGATTCCCGCCGCGGCCGTCGGCATCGCCCTGGCGTGGCTCCTCATGCGGACCGCCCGGGGCGACCGGACCGAGGAGGCACGCGGGTTCCGGGACGACCTCACCGGGCGCGAGCCGGGCCATGGGCCGAGCTACGCCCTGTCGGGCAGCGAGCCCGCGGCCCGCGAGGCCCAGGGCGGCGGCGTGCGCGAAGGCGCGAGCCGCGTGGCCGGGCGGACCGGCGAGCTTGCCTCCCAAGCCCGCGAGCGCGCCGGGGAGCTCGCCTCCCAGGCGCGGGAACGGGTGAGTCGGCTGGGGGAGGCCACCCGGCACCAGGCGCGTCGTGCCGGGGAGGGCGCCCGCCACCTGATGGACCAGAATCCCATGGTCGTGGGGGCCGCCGCGCTCTGCCTCGGCGCCGCCATCGGCCTCCTGCTCCCGGCTAGCCGCCGGGAGGATCGGCTGGTCGGCCGTGCCCGCGACCGGGTGGTCGATCGGGTGCAGGAAACCGCTCGGGAGGTGAAGGAGGTCGCGACCGAAGCCGCCCGGCACGCGCGGGACACCGCCCGCCGGGAGATCGACGCGAACCGCGAGACGGTCCGCACCGGCGCCCGCGACCTGATGGACACCATCAAGGGCGCGGCCAATCGGGTGGCGACGGAAACGAAGGAGACGGCACGGCGCGAAGCCGAGCGCCGACACCTCACCCGGAGCGAGCCGCCCGAGCTGGGCGCGGGCCCCGGCGGGGTCTGACGCGGAACCGACGGTCTCTCCCCGGGCTCCTGCGAGCCCGGGGAGAGACACCACGCCACGGGTGATCTCCGGGCGAGCTGTCCCGTCCGCCAGGAGCCATTGTGCGTAGCGTCGCTTGTGAATAAATTCACAAGCACACTCCCGCCGCGGGGCCCCGATGTCCGACCTCCTCGCCGCCCGCTCCCAGATGGCGATCTCCCTCGCCTTCCACATCGTCTTCGCGGTGATCGGGATCGCCATGCCGGTGCTCATGGTGCTCGCCGAGCGGCGCTGGCTCCGGACCGGCGACCGGATCTGCCTCGAGCTCGCCCGCCGCTGGGCCAAGGGCACCGCCATCCTCTTCGCCGTGGGCGCCGTCTCCGGCACCGTGCTCTCCTTCGAGCTCGGGCTCCTCTGGCCCGAGTTCATGCGCTTCGCCGGCCCGATCATCGGCATGCCCTTCTCGCTCGAGGGCTTCGCCTTCTTCACCGAGGCCATCTTCCTCGGCGTCTATCTCTACGGGTGGGAGAAGGTCCCTCCCCGCGCCCACCTGGCGGCCGGCGTGCTCGTCGCGCTGAGCGGCGCGCTCTCGGGGATTTTCGTCGTGATCGCCAATGCCTGGATGAACGCCCCGACCGGCTTCGAGCTGGTCGACGGGCGGCCGGTCAACGTCGATCCGATCGCCGCCATGCTCAATCCCGCCGCGTTCCAGCAGACGCTCCACATGACGCTCGCCGCCTACGTGGCCACCGGGTTCGGCGTGGCCGGCGTGCATGCCCTGCTCCTCCTCAGGGATCCGCGCAACGCCTTCCATCGCCGCGCCCTCGCGCTCGGGCTCCTGGTCGGGGCCCCGGCCGCGGTGCTGCAGCCGATCTCGGGCGACATCAGCGCCCGTTCGGTCGCCGAGCACCAGCCCGCCAAGCTGGCCGCCATGGAAGCCCACTTCGAGACGGCGGCGGGCGTCCCCCTCCTGATCGGCGGTTGGCCCGACCCGGAGACCGGGGAGGTGCGGTACGCGATCCGCATCCCCAAGGGGCTCTCGCTGCTGGCCAAGCACGACCCCGACGCGGTCGTGACCGGCCTCGACGCCTTCCCCCGGGAGGACTGGCCCCCGGTGGTGATCGTCCACCTCGCCTTCCAGATCATGGTGGCGATCGGCACCTATCTCGCGCTCCTCGCCCTCTGGGCCGGTTGGCGCTGGTGGCGCCGCCCGGACCCGCTGGGGAGCCGCCCCTTCCTCGTGGCCCTGGCGGTCGCCGCCCCGCTCGGCTTCGTGGCGATCGAGGCCGGCTGGGTGGTGACGGAAGTCGGACGCCAGCCCTGGATCATCCAGGGCGTGATGCGGACCCGCGAGGCGGTGACGCCGATGCCCGGCCTCGCCGTCCCCTTCGCCCTGTTCACGTCGCTCTACCTCTTCCTCGGCGCCATCGTGGTCTGGCTGATCTACCGCCAGATCCTGCACAGCCCGCGCATCCAGGAGCCGGTCGATGCCTGAGCTCTCCTCGGCCGACCTCGTCGCCGCCGTGCTGGTCCTCTCGCTCAACGCCTACGTGCTGCTGGGGGGCGCCGACTTCGGGGGCGGGGTGTGGGACCTCGTCTCGACCGGACCGCGGCGGCATCGCCAGCGCGAGCTCATCGCCGAGGCGATCGGCCCGATCTGGGAGGCCAACCACGTCTGGTTGATCCTCGCCGTCGTCCTGCTGTTCACCTGTTTTCCCGCGGTCTTCGCCCGGCTCGGCGTGGTGCTGCACCTCCCCCTCACCCTGATGCTGATCGGGATCGTGCTGCGGGGCTCCGCCTTCACCTTCCGCACCTACGAGAGCCGGGACGACGCGGTGCAGCGTCGCTGGGGCCGGGTCTTCGCCATCGCCAGCGTCATCACCCCCGTGCTGCTCGGCGTCTGCATCGGCGCCGTGGCGTCGGGGCGGGTGGGCGCGCCGGCCCCGGCGCCCGACTTCCGGACCGGTTACGTCGACCCCTGGCTCGCGCCCTTCCCGGTCGCGGTGGGCCTCCTCGCGCTGGCGCTCTTCGCGTTCCTCGCCGCGGTGTACCTCACCGTCGAGGCGTCGGGGGAATCGGAGCTCCAGGAGGACTTCCGCCGCCGGGCGCTCGCCGCGGGGGGCGCCGTGTTCCTGATCGCCTGGCTCGCGCTGGCGCTCGCCCCGGACGGGGCGCCGCGGATCTCCCGCGGGCTGCTCGGGTCGCGCTGGGCCCTGCCCTTCCACCTCGTCACCGGCGCCGCCGCCGCCGGCGCGCTCTGGGCCGTCTGGACCCGTCGGTTCCGGCTGGCCCGGGTGGCGGCCGCGGCCCAGGTCTCCTGCATCGTCTGGGGCTGGGCCGCCTCGCAGTATCCCTACATCCTCCCGCCCGGGACGACGATCCGGAATGCGGCCGCGCCCCCCGCCACGTTGCGCCTGGTGCTGGTGGCGCTGGCGGTGGGCGCGGTCGTGCTGCTGCCGTCGCTGTACTACCTCTTCCGGATCTTCAAGGGGCGAGGCGGGGCGGCCTTCGCGGCAGT
>DATLZT010000200.1:0-10101 GCA_035573835.1 Gemmatimonadales bacterium | reverse complement strand
AGTGGTGCTGGGTGAAGAGCATCCCCGGCAACCGCATCATCTCGGGCGTCTCGAGCGCGGCCAGCTTCTCGGCCGCCTCCATCGCCTGGGCGCTCCGGCCCGCCATCGCCGCGGCGAAGGCGAGGAAGTCGTAGTTGTGGGGGTAGTAGCCGGCGGTGTAGGCGCCCACGCCCGGACGCTGGTCCCGGATGTAGGTCTCGTCGGCGTGCACCGCGTGCTCATTCGCCTTGATCGCGTCGGCATAGCGGCCCACCCGGATGTAGATGTGCCCCGGCATGTGCACGAGGTGACCGGCGCCCGGCATCAGCGCGGCCAGCCGCTCGGCGCAGGGCACCGCCTTGGCGGGCTCGACCGCCTCCACGGCGTGGATGTAGAAGTGGCAGGCGCCGGGGTGCCGCGGGTTGGCCGCGATCACCCGCTCGAGCTGGGCCACGAGCTCCGCGGTGCCCGGGTACGGACGTCCTTCCCGGGTCCAGTAGTTCCAGGGCCGGAGGTCCATCAGCGCCTCGGCGTGGAGCACCGCCACGTCGTGATCGTCCCGATGGCGGCGGGCCACGTCGGCCATGGCGCGGGCGTAGGCGGAGTCGAGGGCGCCCCGATCGGCCGGCGGCACGGGAGCGTAGCGGGTGGCGAGCGCCTGGATGAGCGCCCGCTCGAGGGTCGAGGCGCGACCCTCGAGCGCCACGGCCCGCTGGACCGCGGCATAGGCCGCCACACCAGCAGCCGAGTCCATGGCCGCGTTGATGTTCGGGCCCCAGGCGAGCGCCTCGCCCCAGAAGCACATGGCGCAGTCGGGGTCCCGCCGCTGCGCCTCCCGGAAGGCGCGGATCGCCTCGGCGTGGTTGAACGCGTAGTACAGGCGGAGGCCCTGATTGAAATAGGCCTGGGCCGCCTCGACGCCGGTGGTGATCCGATACCGGTGGTCGCCCAGGTTGCGGTAGAGGGGTACGCTATCCCGGTGGTGGGGTGGGGCCGTTCCCATCAGGGCAACGGCGACGGTCAGGGGGAGAAGGGCCATTGGATGCACGTCTCCTCCGGCCGCTCGCGGTGGACCTGATGGCGACCGGTGCTGAGGGTTGCTGGTTACATACCAACCGGACGGTATGGTATGCACCAGTACGGCCTGTGTCAAGCGAAGTTTCAACTGCCTACAGGGCCGATACGCTGCCAGAACGCGTTGTACGAAACCGACTAGTCCGTTACAATACAGCCATGCCCAAGGATGGAACCGAAACCCGCCTCCAGATCCTCGACGCCGCCCAGGAGCTGATCCTGGCCCGGGGGTTTGCGGGAACGTCGGTGGATGACATCCTGGCCCGGACCGGACTCACCAAGGGGGCCTTCTTCCACCATTTCAAGTCGAAGCACGAGCTCGCCCGGGCGCTTGTGGAGCGCCACTCGGCGCGCGACCTCGAGCGCTTCGAGGCGATCCTCGAGCGGGCCGAGCGGCTGCACCGCGATCCGGTCCAGCAGCTGCTGATCTTCTTCGGGCTCTACGCGGAGTTCCTGGAGGAGCTCGCCGACCCCACGGCGGGATGTCTCTTCGCCTCCTATCTCTACGAGTCGCAGCTCTTCGACGACTCGGTGCTCGAGATCATCCGGAGCAACTTCGCCCACTGGCGCAAGCGCCTGGGCGAGAAGCTGCGGGCGGCGGCCGAGCTCCACCCGCCGCGGATCCCGGTGGACCTGGATGACGTGGCCGACATGTTCAACGCCGTGGCCGAGGGGGCATTCGTGATGGCGCGCACCGAGCAGGACCCGAAGGTCGTGGCGCGGCAGCTCCGGCAGATGCGCAATTACGTCGAGCTCCTCTTCGGCGCGGCCTGACGCGCGCATTCGTTTCACCTCACTCGCGCTGGTGCCATGAAAGCCTTTCTCACCCTGGGCGACGGGATCGACGCCCTGTGGCAGGTGGAGCGCCCCGAGCCCCGGCCCGGGCCCGACGAGGTCCTGGTGCGGCTGCGGGCCGCGGCGCTCAACTATCGGGACCTCCTGGTGGTCAATGGCGTGGGCGGATGGAAGCCGCGCGAGGCTCGGATCCCGCTCTCCGACGGCGCGGGGATCGTGGTCGCCACGGGCGAGCGCGTGTCACGGGTCCGGGTGGGCGACCGGGTGGCCGGCATCTTCCTCCCGAAGTGGCTCGACGGGGAACTCACCGCCGAGAAGTACGTGGCACCCCTGGGGGGAGCGGTGGCCGACGGCGTGGCGGCGGCATACCGGCTGTTCCACGAGGAGGCGGTGGTGCCGGTGCCCGACCACTTGGACGACGTCGAGGCGGCCACCCTCCCGGTCGCGGCGCTCACGGCGTGGCATGCGGTGAGCCGCCGGAGCCGGGTGCAGCCGGGGGATCAGGTGCTCATCCAGGGGACCGGCGGGGTCTCGCTTTTTGCCACCCAATTCGTCCGGGCCCTGGGGGGCTCGCCGATCGTCACCTCGAGCAGTGACGAGAAACTGGAACGGGTCCGGGCCCTGGGCGCCGCGGCGACGATCAACTACCGGCGGTGTCCGGCCTGGGAGCAGGAGGTGCTACGACTCACCGGCGGCCGCGGGGTGGACCACGTGATCGAGGTGGTTGGGGGAGAGAACCTCAACCGCTCGCTCGACGCCGTCCGCCTGAGCGGCACGATCAGCTTCATCGGCCTGATCGCCGGGCTGGGCGGCACCGTCGACACCTACCGGTTCGTCACCCGGAACGTGACGATCCACGGGATCGAGACCGGTTCCCGGGAGATGTTCGAGGAGATGAACCGCTTCCTCCTGGCACGTCGATTGCACCCGATCATCGATCGCCCATTCCCCTTCGACGAGCTGCCCGACGCCCTCCGGTACCTGGAGCGCGGCGGGCATTTCGGCAAGGTGGTGGTGGTCTTCTGATCGGGCCACCGGCGCCGGGGTCACACCAACCAGGAGAGAGCCATGCGGAAGCTGGGACGGCGGCTGTTCACGGCGGCGCTCGCGGCGTGCGCGGTGTCCCTCGCGGTCGGGGTCCCGTCCCGGGCCGCGGCGCAGCAGGCGACGGTGACCGAGATCTCGACCGAACAGCTACAGAAGTTGCTCGAGGGGATGGGCTACGAGGTGGAGGAGCCGAAGGAGGACGTGCTCCGCTTCGGCATCGAGGGGCACTCGGCGCTGATCATCAACAAGAAGACGAACATCCAGTTCTACTCGTTCTTCAAGAAGAAGGCCGACGTCCAGAAGATGAACGAGTGGAACCGGGCCAAGCGCTTCAGCCGGGTCTACATCGATGGCGACGGCGATCCGGTCATCGAGTGGGACCTCGACCTCGAGGGCGGCACCACGCTCGGCGCGGTGAAGGAGTCGATCCGGACCTATCGACTGGCGGTCGTCACCTTCGCGCAGTTCCTGAACGAGGACTGACGAACACGGCCGCCCCCCCGTCGGGGCGGCCGTCGCCGCGAGCGGTCAGACGGCTCCCCGCCCACAGGTTCCCGCCCACGGCTCCCCGCGAGGGTTTCCCCTCCGGGGGGCCGTCGGCTTTGCCGGCCTGCCGCGGCTCTCCCCCGCCACTTATAATCTCCGGACGGCCGGCGGGCCGGCCTCCCCTCACTCCGACTCGTCCCATGTCCGACTCCGTCGTCACGCTTGACCGCGTCACCAAGCGCTTCGCCGGGCACACGGCGGTGCGCGACCTGTCGCTCGACGTGCCCCGCGGCGGGATCTTCGGCCTCCTTGGGCCCAACGGCGCCGGGAAGACCACCACGATCCGGATGATCATGAACATCATCTCCCCCGACGAGGGGCGGGTGTCGCTGTTCGGCGGCGCGGGCACCGGTCGCGAGCTCTCGGCGCGGATCGGCTACCTCCCCGAGGAGCGGGGGCTCTACCCGCGGATGCGGGTGCTCGACCAGCTCGTCTTCCTGGGCGAGGCCAAGGGCCTGTCGCGGGCCGCGGCGCGCGAGCGGGCCGGACGCTGGCTCGAGCGGCTGGGCCTGGGCGACTGGACCAACCGCCGGCTGCAGGACCTCTCGAAGGGGATGCAGCAGAAAGTGCAGTTCGCCGGCACGCTGCTGCACGACCCCGAGCTCGTGATCCTCGACGAACCGTTCAGCGGGCTCGATCCGATCAACAGCCAGGTAATGAAGGACGTGGTGGTGGAGACGGCGCGGGCGGGGCGGACGGTGCTCTTCTCCACCCACATCATGGAGCACGCCGAGAAGATGTGCGACCGGATCGCCATCATCGCGCGGGGGGAGAAGGTGGTGGACGGCCGCCTGGGCGACGTGAAGCGGGAGTTCGGCGCCCGCTCGGTGGCCTTGGGCTTCAGCCGGAACGCGGCGGCGGCGGCGCGGGTGCTCCAGGACCGATCGCTGGTGGCGCGGGCGGACGACTCGGGGATGAGCGCCGAGGTGGAGCTCGCGCCGGGAGTCGAGCCGGAACGGCTCCTCCGGGCGCTGGTCACGGCGGACGTGGGGCTCAGCCGGTTCGAGGTGGTGGAGCCCTCGCTCCACGCGATCTTCCTGGCCAAGGCGGGCGCCGAGGCGGCCCGCCCCCGGGCCCGCGGCGAGGAGGCGGTCCATGCATAAGGTATGGGCGGTCATCCGCCGCGAGTTCGTCGAGCGGGTGCGGACCAAGGCGTTCGTGGTCGGCACGGTGCTGGGACCGATGCTGATGGCGTTCTTCATCGTCCTCCCGATCCTCCTCGAGAGCCGGGACACCCGCCCCCGGCGGATCGCGGTGGTCGACGCGGCGAGCGGCGCCTTCGCCCGGCGGGTGGAGGGGGCGCTCTCCGCGGCGCGGACCGGACTCCGCCAGCCCAGGCCGCGGTACGAGGTGATCGTGGTCCCGGCGCACGGGCGGCTCGCCGAGGTGCGGGACTCGCTGGTGGCGCTCACGGGCGTGGCCCGCGGGGGAGCGCGCGGCCTCGACGGGGTGCTGCTCGTCACCGACGAGGCCCTCGAGGGCGGGGAGGTCGAGTACCTCGGCACCAACGTCGGGAGCCTGAGCGACATGGAGATCCTCGCCACCACGATCCAGCAGACGGTGGTGGCGGAACGCCTCGAGCGCGCCCAGGTGGATCCCGACGTGGTGCGCCACGCCACCGGCCGGGTCAGGCTCTCCACCGCCAAGGTCACCGAGGGGCGGCTCACCGGCGAGAGCGGCGAGGCGTCGTTCCTCCTGGCCTACGTGATGGCGTTCGTGCTCTACATCTCGCTGGTGCTCTACGGCATCCAGGTGATGACCTCGGTGCTGGAGGAGAAGAGCAACCGGATCGTCGAGGTGCTGGTCTCGAGCCTCACCCCGTTCCAGCTCATGCTCGGGAAGGTGGTGGGCGTGGCCGCGGTGGGACTCCTGCAGCTCGGCATCTGGGCCGGTACCGCGGTGCTCCTCACTACCCAGCGCACCGCGATCGCCGGGCTCTTCAACGTGCCGCCCGAGGCGGTCTCGGTGCTGCCGATCCCCACCATCCGGGCCGATCTCCTGGTCGTGTTCCTGCTCTTCTTCGTGCTCGGGTTCCTGCTCTACGCGGCGCTCTACGCCGCGGTGGGCGCCATGTGCAACACGATGCAGGAGACCCAGCAGCTCAACACCCCGATCACGCTCCTCGTGGCCACCGGCTTCATCTGCATGTTCGCGCTGCTCAAGGACCCCAACGGGACGCTGGCCAAGGTGCTGAGCCTGATCCCGTTCTTCGCCCCGACGATCACCCCGGTGCGCTACTCGCTCCATCCGATCCCGCTCCCCGAGCTCCTGCTCTCGATCGGTGTGACGGCGGCGGGAATGCTGGCCATCACCTGGCTCGCGAGCCGGATTTTCCGGGTGGGGATCCTGATGTACGGCAAGCGCCCGACGCTCCGGGAAGTGGCGCGGTGGGTCAGGGCGGCGTGAGGCGGGGCCGGCCGGCCCCCATCGGCGCACCCGGCCGATCCGGCTGGCTCGAGGCACGCCGATTCGCTCTCACACCCCGCGGGTCGCGTGACGGGCGAAACCACGGCACCGGGACACTCGCGGACCTCGAGCCCGGCCGTCGGCGCGTGGACCCACCCCTCAGTTGTGAGAAGGGACAGACCCGAATTGCCGAGCACCGACGCCGACGGTGGGAAGAGCGGTGAACCCGCGAAGATCCCGAAGTCGATGACCAGGGAGCAGTGCGGGAAGCACTACGCCCCTGGGCGACTACCGTGCCGAGCAGCGTCGGGCTGATGGTCGAGGTAGGGTCGGAATCGCGGCAGCCCCCGCAAGTAGCGTAAATTCGGTGTTTGTTCGGGTACGCCGGCCATCCACCAAAGGGTGTGGGTGGAAAGACTCAGAAGTATAAGCTCAAGAACGACTTGTAAAACTGTCCTGGAGGTATCCCTGGAGACGCTCTCAGACGAGGAGCTCGGCGAAGGGGTGGACGGGAGGTCCACAGGCGGACGCCTGGAAGACGATCGACGAGCTCCGGGAGCGGACCGGTCGTGGGGCACGAAGGACTTCAGTCCGTCGTGCCTTTCGCTTGGCGGCATGTAGATTTCCCGCATGGATCGGTACGACGTGATCGTGGTAGGCGGCGGGCACGCCGGCGCTGAGGCGGCGAACGCCGCCGCGCGGATGGGGGCGCGTACACTCCTCCTCACCCAGAGCCTCGAGACCATCGGCCAGATGTCCTGCAATCCCGCCATCGGCGGGATCGCCAAGGGCACGGTGGTGCGGGAGGTGGACGCGCTGGGTGGGGTGATGGGCCGGGCCACCGATCGGGCGATGATCCAGTTCCGGATGCTCAACCGCTCCAAGGGTCCGGCGGTCTGGTCCCCCCGGGCGCAGTGCGACCGGGGGCTCTATCGGCGGGCGGTGCGGGGGGTGCTTGAGCGCCGGCGGAACCTCGAGTTCGCCCAGGGGACGGTGGCAGGGTTCCGGTTCGAGGGATCGGCCGTGCGAGGGGTGGTGACGAAGGAGGGCCGTCGGTTCGAGGCGCCGGCGGTGGTGCTCACCGCCGGCACTTTCCTGCGGGGCCGGATCCACCTCGGGCTCGAGACCCAGATCCCGGCCGGGCGGGCGGGGGAGGGCCCGGTGGTTGAGGTGGCGCAGGTGCTGGAGGAGAAGGGGCTCGCGATCGAGCGGTTCAAGACCGGCACCCCGCCGAGGATCGACGGTCGGAGCGTGGATCTGGCGCGCCTCGAGCGGCAGGATGGGGATCCGGAGCCATACTGGTTTTCGTTCCACGAGCGGGCCGCGCATCCGCCGCAGCTTCCCTGTTACCTCACTCACGCCGGGGCGGCGGCGAAGGAGATCATCTCCCGGCATCTCGCCCGCTCGGCGCTCTATGGGGGGGCGATCAGCGGGCGGGGGCCGCGGTACTGTCCGTCGGTCGAGGACAAGGTCGTGAAGTTCCCCGACGCACCGCGGCACCAGGTGTTCCTGGAGCCGGAGGGCCTCGAGACGGCCGAGATGTACGTGAACGGCCTGTCGACCTCGCTTCCGCCGGAGGTGCAGCTCGAGATCCTGCACTCGATCCCGGGGCTCGAGCGGGCGCGGATGACTCGGCCGGGCTACGCGATCGAGTACGACTACTTCCCCCCGACCCAGCTTGCGCCCACGCTCGAGGTGCGGGAGATCCCAGGGCTCTTCTTCGCGGGCCAGATCAATGGGACCACGGGCTACGAGGAAGCGGCTGGGCAGGGGGTGGTCGCCGGCATCAACGCGGCCGCGCTCGCCCTCGGCCGGACGGGGCTGGTGCTCCGGCGGGACGAGGCCTTCATCGGGGTCCTGGTTGACGATCTGGTCACCCGCGGGGTCGACGAACCCTACCGGCTCTTCACCTCCCGGGCTGAGTACCGACTCCTCCTCCGGCAGGACAACGCCCTACGTCGGCTGCTTCCGGTGGCGGAGCGACTGGGCCTCCTCACGGACGACGAGCGGCGGGCGGCCGAGGATCGGCTCCGGGCGGAGGAGCGCGTGCTGCGGCTGGCCCAGGAGACGTCGATCGGTCCCTCCCAGGCGGCTCCGCTGCTCGCGGAGGCCGGGTCGGCCCCGCTCGCCACTCCGGCCCGGATCGCGGAGGTGGCGAAGCGCCCCGGAGTGGGGCTCGCGGAGCTGCTGCGGGCGGCTGCCGTCGAAGTGGAGGGGGAGACGGCGCTCTGGGCCGAGATCGAGCTCAAGTACGGGGGCTACCTGGAGCGCGAGCGGGAATCGGCGGCTCGGCTCGCCAAGCTGGAGGACTTCGCGCTGCCGGCCGAGGTGCCGTACCGCCGGCTCACGTCGCTCTCGTTCGAAGCGCGGGAGAAGCTGTCGGCGGCCCGGCCGGCCACACTGGGGCAGGCGAGCCGGATCCCGGGCGTGTCGCCCAGCGATCTCCAATGCCTCGTGCTTGAGGTCATCAAGCTTCGCAAGGGCGTTTCACGTGAAACGGTAAATTGACCGCCTAGTCTGGCTGGTCAAGTTGACCGGGAGGCGTTCCACGTGGAACGCCTCTTCTTTTTGCGCCAGGCGTTCGTTACTTGGATCCCATCCCGCCATCGGGACCCGGACCTTATCTTTCGCCAACCTCTCCTGTCAGCGCCGGCATGGGCCACATCGTAGCGATCGCCAACCAGAAAGGTGGGGTCGGGAAGACGACCACCGCCGTGAACCTGGCCGCCTCCCTCGCCATAGCGGAGCGACGCACCCTCTTGGTCGATGCCGACCCCCAGGCCAACGCCACGAGCGGGGTCGGTATCGAGAAGGGGGCGGTTAAGGCCTCGCTCTACGACGCGATGATCGACGGGCGGCCACTCGAGGAAGTCGTCCTCCGGGGTGTGAGCGTCCCCTACCTCGACGTCGTTCCTGCGACTCAGGATCTGGTCGGCGCCGAGCTCGAGTTGGTGGAGCGGGACGGGCGGGAGACCGCGCTCAGGCGCGCCCTCCGACCGCTCGCCGAGCGATATGACTACGTCTTGATCGACTGTCCGCCCTCGCTGGGCTTGATCACGCTCAACGTCCTCACCGCGGCCGACGGGGTGTTGATCCCGATCCAGTGCGAGTACTACGCCCTGGAGGGGATCAGCCAGCTGCTCAACACGATCAAGCTGGTGCAGAAGAACTTCAATCACGACTTGGCGATCGACGGGGTGCTGCTCACGATGTACGACACCCGGCTCACCCTGTCGAAACAGGTGGCGCTCGATGCGCGGGAGTACTTCGGCAGCGGTGTCTTCCCGACTGCCATCCCCCGCAATGTCCGCCTGGCCGAGGCGCCGAGTTTCGGCAAGCCGATCCTGCTGTACGACGTGCAGTCGGTCGGGGCAAAGAGCTATATCGCTGTCGCACAAGAACTTATGAGGAGGATCGAGGGGGCGAAGCCGGCAACGTCGGCCCCCGTTGCCGGGCCCCGGGCCGAGGTCCGGTCGGCGCCGGACGAGCCGGCGGCCGGGGACGAGCCCGGCGACGCGCCGATCGGCGAGCGCCCGCTCCCCTCGGAGTCGGAGGCGGTATTCCCGCACGGAGGTGAGTCGTGAGCGAGCAGCGCCGGCTGGGGCGGGGGCTCGAGGCCTTGCTCGGGCCCATCTCGCGGGAACAGGCCGAGCAGGCGGGGGCGCTGCGCGAGCTCCCGGTGGCGTCCATCGCGCCCAATCCGTATCAGCCGCGGCGCCACCTTGACGAGGGTGCGCTGGCGGAGCTCGCCTCGTCCATCGAGGCGTCGGGCCTCCTGCAGCCGGTGGTGGTGCGCGCCGTGCAGGGGCGCCACGAGCTCATCGCGGGCGAGCGGCGCTGGCGCGCGGTGCAGCGGCTCGGTTGGGAGAAGATCCCCGCCGTGGTGAAGGAGGTGGACGATCGGACCCTCCTCACCCTCGCCTTGATCGAGAACCTCCAGCGCGACGACCTCTCCCCGATCGACGAGGCCCTCGGCTACCGCCGCCTGGTGGAGGAGTTCCGGATCTCGCAGGCCGAGGCCGCGCGGCTGGTGGGGCGCGATCGCTCGACCGTGGCCAACGCGCTCCGGCTCCTCAAGCTCCCCGAGCCGGTGCAGCGGATGCTCGACGACGGCCGCCTCACGATGGGGCACGCCCGCGCCCTCCTCGGGCTCGCCGAGCCTAACGAGATCCTCCGCCTGGCCGAGGAGGCGGTGGCCCGCGGGTGGTCGGTGCGCGAGATGGAGGCGCGGGTGCGGGGCGGGCGGCCCGAGCC